>NZ_JBHUGZ010000031.1:0-117614 GCF_042682145.1 Mesorhizobium newzealandense
ATGTCGCTGCTGTTGACCGACCGCTCGTGCTGATCTTCGTGCTGGCGCTGTGCTGCTCGGCTATACGATCTCGTACATCGCCGCACGCAGATGCAGGCGCTGCAGCTCACTTTCTTCTTCTTCCTGCGTCGATCATGCTGTCCGTGTTTACATGTTCACGCTATCGCGGCAATGCCGGCCTGGGCGCAGGTGTCGGCGAATCCTGCCGCTGACCCACTTCCATCGCGCATCATACGCGCGTGATGCTCGACACAGGCGCCGTACTGACGCGCGGTGGCGACCGGAGATCGGCTGCTGGTGTATTCGTGGCGCTGTGCCGGCGTACCGCGCTGGTTCGGTTCAGGCGGACGCTTGACTAAGGCAATCCAGCAACATACGCGCCTCACCAGACTGCCGGCGAAACCGGCCTTCCGACGTTGTGGAATGGGCGATCTTTGTCAGACAGCACAACATTCGATTGAGGCGCCGCTGTGTTCAAGCCAGTCAGATACTCGGGGTGCCGTGTCTCAAGCGAGGTGTGCAGGTCTCGTACAAACGGCGTACAGAGGGTGGTGAATAGGCAGTTCAACCATCTGCGCGCGCCCCTGCTGGCGAGCGACCCGGCGGCGGAGGGCGCAAGCGCGTGCTGTTACTATTCGGGTGACGACGTGCAGGCACGGCCGAGGTCGCGCACTGATCGACAGCTTGCGCTTCCACGCATCGATCTCGGTCCCTCTGGCGATCGGCGCGCGTCTCTCGCCCAGTTCCCGGCGGTCCGTTGCCGGTGGGTCTCAATCTCGTCCGCTTCGAGTGATGTGCTCGTGTGGCGTGGCACCGATCGCGATTTCTATGCCGCCGCCATGATCTCATATACATGACATCTGGTAGCACGAAACCGACATTAGCCGCCGACAGCCACGGCAACGCATTTGCCCGTCAGCTCGATCTCGTCCCGATGACACAGCGCCGCCAGCGCCACGCAGCCGCCGGGCTCGACCGACCACAGCTTGATGAGAGGCCATGCGCGTCGCGCATCGCCTGCGCCGTTCGCCTTGTCGGAGACGGCGATGCCGCCGGCGAGGTTTCCTGCGGTTGATCTCGAAGTGATAACGCCGGGTTCGGCGGTCAGGATCGCATCGCAGATCGAACTGTGTGGCCCGGCTCGTTCGACAACCTGGCGCCGGCGGCCAGCGAACGGCGGGTGTCGTCGGAAATGATCGGGCTCCACGCCCAGACCGCGGTGTCCGGCGAGGCGTCCTTGACGGCAACCGAGATTCCGCTCGACAGGCCACCGCGCCGCAAGGGATCACCACCGCGTCGAGGCTGACGCCAGCGCTTTCGCCTGGGCCATCAATTCGTAGGCCGATCGTGCCCTGGCCGGCGATGATGCGGGTCGTCGAAGGGCGGCACCAGCACCAGGCCTTTCTCGATGTAGGGGCGCACCACCTCATGCGGTCGTCGCGAAAACGGTCGAACGGCACCAACCTCCGCCCCCATCTTGCGACATTGCCGATCTTCATCGCCGGCGCGTCGGACGGCATGGCGATGACCGCCTTGACGCCGAACATCGCCGCCGACGCCGCGGACGCCTTGCGCATGGTTGCCCGACGAGAAGGCGACCACGCCTCGGCTGCGCTCTTCCTCGCTCAGCGACGACCGCTTGTCACTGTAGGCGCCGCGGAACTTGAACGAGCCGGTGCGCTGCAGCGTCTCCGGCTTGAACAGGATGCGGGCGCCGAAACGCTTGTTCAGCTCCTGCGATTCGATCAACGGGTTTCGACAATCAGGCCGGAAAGCCGGGCCGCGGCGCGGTGGATGTCTTCTATGCCGGGAGGGGTTGGTCATGGCGGATCCTGCGAAGCTGTGGTCCGGCCATGGTGCACGGAAAGGGTCGCGCGACACCAACGAAAAAATGTGACCGTTACAAAGTTTGGGAAGTCATGCGTGATTGCGAGATCACCACCGTCCCGGCCGTCACGCCGCCCTCTGTCCTGCCGCGACATCTCCCCCACACGGGGGAGGATCGGATGCCGCGGCACGCTTTGGCCAATTTCCTACGTCGAAGAAGGGCGCTGCTGGCGAAGCTGCCAATCTCCCCCCTCGTGGGGAGTATGTCCGGCAGAACAGAGGGGGGCGCTGTCCCGCCGACATCTCGCCTCCGCTACTGCCGAGCGCCTCAGCCGGGGGCCGCTGCCTGCGGCAGCTCCCCGGTTCGCGCCCTTTGAAAGGTCCACCGGACCTTTCAATTCGCCTACGGCGAACCGTGCTCTCACCCCACACAACGCCCGCTGCCGCGTTGTCCCACCCAGTTTGCGCCAGGTGTTGAAGCGATGCGTGGCGGCGGCGAAGGAGATCTTCATCTGCTGGGCGACCGAGTAGCGCGACTTGCCGTCGTCGAACATGCGTAGCAGCATTCGACGCCCTCTTCGGTCAGCTTGCCGTCCGGGGCCTTGTTGTGCGGAATGGGCGGGATCGAATTTCTCGACCTGCTGCTCGACCAGGCCTTTCAGGCGCTGCAGGTCAGCCTCGATGCTGGCGATGAGATCGAGAACGGGTTTGGGTCATAGTAGGTGGCGGAGGCTGTTGTTGCCGTCATCTGCGGATTCCCTTTTTAGCTTGGTCCCACATATAGGCGAACATTACCTGATAATGAAGAGCGTGCCTCGCGCACGGGGTTCAACCAATTCTTGACCGCGACCCAAGCGCGTCAATTGACGTTGGGCATGTCAAACCCTAGTTTTAGAATAATTCTAAACTAGGGTGAAATTCCTCATGCTTTCCCGTGTTTTTCGGCTTCGCGCCGCCGCCCCTTCGAATCGCTCTCCGAACAGGAGATCCTGGCACTGGCCATTTCATCCGAGGAAGACGACGGGCGCATCTACCGGGCCTACGCCGACGGCTGGCGGAAAACTTTCCGCAATCGGCAAAAGTGTTCGAGGAGATGGCCGAGGAAGAGGATGGCCATCGCGACGCGCTGATCGAACTTTTCCGCAAGCGTTTTCGGCGAGCGCATTCCGCTGATCCGGCGCGAACATGTGAAAGGCTACTTCGAGCGCAAGCCCGACTGGCTGGTGAGGCCGCTTGGCATCGAGCATGCGCGCAACCAGGCGAGGCGATGGAGCGGCGCGCCTACCTGTGTCAGGCTGGCGCGAACGGCAACAGCATCGGCACCCGCCTGGCATAGTCGTCATAGGCGCTGCCCAGTTCGCCGCGCAGGAAGCTTTCTTCCAGTCTTGCCTTCGTCACGATGCCGATGATGAGCAACGCGGTTCCGGCAATGCCCCAGACCGTGCCCTTGGCCGCCATGGTGGCCAGGATCGCCAGCAGCAGTCCGGTGTAGATCGGATGCCGGACCAGCTCATACGGGCCGGTGTCAACGACGTGGTGCCCGGCCTTGGCGGTGATGGTGCCCGACCACAGCCTGCCGAGATGCAGACGCGCCCACCAGGCAAAGGCGATGCCGATGGCGATCAGGGCGACACAGATCCATGCCTCGGCGAAGTTCGGCATCCATAACCTGAGCCGGCCTTCGTAGCCGTGCGCGGGAATGAACAGCAACACCGCGCCGGCCAGCCAGAGAACCCGATAGCGAGCCTCCACCCTGAACCCGGCGCGTTTCTGGGCTGGGTCCGCCCAGAAGGCGGCAGCAAGCCATGACACCAGCCAGATCAACCAAAGCACCACGATTGCCGTCCCGGGATGCATGAGAACCTCCGCAGACTTGGTCCCGATGGCACCATGACGCCGGCGCGGCGCGTCAGCAATCCGGTGACGCGTGGGACGGGCTCCGTTTCAGGTAAGAAGATCGTGATCCGCGCTGCACCTCATTCATGAGGACAGCTGAACATCCATTGCACGCCAAACGCGTCGACCAGCATGCCAAAGCTGGTTCCCCAATATTGCCGCGCCAGGGGCACGGTGATCCGGCCGCCTGCGGCCATGCGGGTGAAAAGCTTCCGCATCGCCGGCAGGCTTTCGAATTCCAGGCAAAGGGCGGAGCCTTTCATCGGCTCCGCGTCATCATTGTCCGAGGCATGAAACAGCACGCCCGGGCCTTCGAACCGCGCATGCAACACCTTTCCGCGCATGGCTTCGGTACGCACCGGCATGGTGTTGTCACCCCAGCGCAGCAGGATCTTTGCCCGGCCAAGACCGCATTGTTCGTAGAACGCCAGTGCCGGCTCGCAATTGGTGGTGAAGAACAGCGAAGCGGAGAGCCGCATCGGTTCGCTCCTGTTCATCGCAGCCGCCACATTAGTGCGCTGCGGCGGTTGCGGCAGCGACAAGTGCCTCGCCGGAATATTGCCACTTACCGATACCCCAGCCGCCGTCGGGCGCATTGACGATGTTGATCCAGGTGTTTTCGGGCCGGTGGCCGGGCACGCAGAGCTCGGCGACAATCCCGGCGGCCGCGGTGATGAACGCATTTCGTGCTTCGATCGAACCAAGACCGATGTTCGGCAGCTTCAGCTCGACCATGACGACCGGCCGATTGGCGCCGCCTGCATAGATGCGATGCAGCGGCAGGATATGGACCGTGCCGCCGACAATCGCGGTGAAGAACGCATTGCCGGTGGCGCCGGAGGCATCGATGAGGGCGGCGCTGAGACGCGGCAAGATCTCGCGCTCTCCCGCCGGGGTCAGTACGCCTTCGGGTGCTGTCACGGTGATTGGCATTTGGCTCTCCTTTTCGCCGGTTTCCATGGTGTTCCGGCGGCTATGTCTTCCGGCTTGCCATGTTTCGTATCGATTGGTACGTTATGCCGAGAAGGTGAGTCAACAGGTTTCGTATCGATCACTATGGATAATTTGGAAAAGCCCAGGGGTGGCCGGCCGCGCGCATTCGATCCCGATCGTGCACTGGATGCGGCGATGCATCTGTTCTGGGAGCATGGCTATGAGGCAACGTCGCTGGCCATGCTGCGCGAAGCGATGGGGCTGACGCCGCCGCAGATCTACAACGCCTTCACCGACAAGGAGACTTTGTTCCGCAAGGCGCTGACGCATTATCACGAGACCGAGATCGGTTTTGCGCTGGAAGCGCTGAGCGCGCCGGTGCCGACGGGGGAAGCGGTTCGGCGGTTGCTGCTCGGAGCGGCGGAGGCCTATTCCAGGCCCGGCAAGCCGGGTGGCTGCCTGTTCGTCAGCGGTGCGCTGGCAGCCTCGCCGCAGGCGCAAGCCATCGCCGATGAACTCAAGGCCTATCGCAAGGCAAGTGAAGCGGCGATAGCCGAGCGGCTGGGCAAAGGCCGGGCAATGGGCGATCTCCCGGAAGGTCTCTCCGTCGAGGGCTTCGCCAAATATTTGGCTGGGGTCATGAACGGCATGTCGATCCAGGCGCGGGACGGCGCTTCGGTCGAAGAGTTGCGCACTTTGGCCCAAACCGCTCTTGCGGCGTTCGTGGTCGAAGGGCAAAAACAGGGCGCATCATCCAAGGAATGAAGCCGATGTTGGATCTCTTCCCAGAGGCTGAAAAGCCGATCGAAATCGTCCCGGCGCGAAAGCTGGTCGCCAAGGTGGCGGCGCTTTACGTCGCGCCATCGGATCATTTCGAGACGCGCCCGGTCGACGCGTTGCGGCTGGGCTTCGACGGTATATCAGGTGATTTCCACGCCGGCGCGACGCGGCGTTCGGGCGGGCGCGAGCCCTGGTATCCGCGTGGCACCGAAATGCGCAACGAGCGGCAATTGTCCGTGGTGGCGGCGGATGAACTGGCCATCGTCGCCGAACGCATGGGCCTGGCCGAGATCAAGCCGGAATGGATCGGCGCCAATCTTGTGATCGAAGGGGTGTCGCATTTGTCCATGCTGCCGGCCGGCACGCTGCTGTTCTTCAAGGACGGTGTGACCATCAAGGTCGATGCACAGAACGGACCTTGCCGCATCGCCGGCCGATCGATCGCCGAACATGCAGGGATGGCCGACATTGAGGCCGGTGCGCAGCTGTTTCCGAAAGCCGCGAAGCGGCTGCGCGGCGTTGTCGCCTGGGTCGAGAAGCCGGGAACGATCAAGGCCGGCGAAGAGATATCGGTGCGCCTGCCGGAGCAGTGGATCTATCAGAGCTAGACTCTCGCCCGCATCGGAATGCCGCATAGGGCAGGGGCTACGCCGCCAAGGCGGCGTAGCGATATTTCCGAACTGGCCTCAAGCCTTGCGGTTCTTCTTCGCGCCTTGCGCCATGATGGAAACGTCGTCCCACTTTTCCCAGGTGGCGATGCGATTGGCGTATTCCTGCTTGATCATTGGCAGGCCGCCATCGCCGAAGAACACGCGCAGCGGCGGCTCGGCGGCATCGACAATGGCCAGCATCGCGGGCCCGGTGGCCTCGGGATCGCCGGCGACCGAATTGGCGCGGCGCTCGGCCATCTTGGCGCGGGCGGGCGCGTAAGCCTCGATCGGCTTGGAAACCTTGGCCGACGGACCGGCCCAGTCGGTGGAGAAGCCGCCGGGCTCGACCAGCGTTACATGGATGCCGAATTCCGCGACCTCGATGTTGAGCGACTGGCTGAAGGCTTCCAGCGCCCATTTCGAGGCATGGTAGAGGCCAAGCGAGGCAAAGGCATTGACGCCGCCGATCGACGAGATCTGGATGATGTGGCCGGAGCGTTGCGCCCGCATGATCGGCAGCGCGGCCTGGGTGACCCAGAGAGCGCCGAACACGTTGGTTTCGATCTGGTCGCGGGCTTCCTGTTCGCTGACTTCCTCGATGGCGCCGAAATGGCCATAGCCGGCATTGTTGATGACGACGTCGAGCCGGCCAAAGCGCTTGTGCGCCTCGGCGACAGCGGCATCGACGGCTCTCATGTCGGTGACGTCGAGCTTAATCGCGGCAATGTTGTCGCCGTACTTCTCGACGAGATCGGCGAGCGTGCCGGCATCGCGGGCGGTCGCCGCAACGTGGTCGCCACGGGCGAGTGCGGCCTCGGCCCAGACGCGGCCAAAGCCCTTCGACGATCCGGTAATGAACCAAACCTTGTTTGTCATGATGTGGAGTCCTTGCCCCTGCGGGCGTGATTTCGGGTGAAAGCGGAGGCTTCTCCGCTTTCGGGCATATACGGACGATCCTGCGCTTTTCCAGAGGCGGGGAACATCTTTTTGAACAAGCCGCGCCCGTAGAAAAAGAAATTGGGCTGATCAGGGATATTGCACCGGGCTCGACCATGCCGGGTCGTCGTGCTTTCGCCAATAGAGCGCCATCAGGCGGCTGGTGACCGGACCGACCTCGCCGTTGGCGATCCGGGCGCCGTCGATCTCCGTCACCGGCATGATGCCGCCGGCGGTCGAGGTGATGAACACCTCGTCCGCCTCGCGCAGCGCGGCGACGCTGACATCGGCCGGGGCGGCGGCGAGGCCCTCTTCGGCGCAGAGGTCGAAGACGGTGCGCCGGGTGATGCCGGGCAGCACGCCAATGGCCGGCGTCGACAGTTCGCCATCCTTGACGCAGAACACGTTGAAGCCCGGACCTTCGGCGACATTGCCGTTGAAGTCGAGAACCAGCGCGGTTTCGGCGCCGCGGTCATAGGCATCGTAGAGACCGCGCACCAGATCGAGCCAGTGGTAGTTCTTGATCGCCGGGTCGATCGAGGCCGGCGGAATGCGCACCTTGTCGCTGATGGCGACGCGCAGGCCGCGCTGCAGCTGCTCGGCATTGGCAACCGAGCCGAACGGCACGGCGAATGCCATGAAGCGGTTGACCGCCTGGCGCGGGTCGCGGCTGAAGGTCGGCGAGGCACCACGCGTGCACAGCATTTCGACATAGGCGGCGCGATGGCCCGACAGCGCCACGCAATTGTGCAGGATTTCGGTCACGCCTTGGCGATCGAACGGGATCGTCATGCGCAGCTTTTCCAGCCCGCCGAAGAAGCGGTCGAGATGCAGGTCGAGCCGGAAGAAGCGACCGTTCCAGACATGCACAGTGTCGTAGGTGGCGTCGGAATGCAGGAACCCCCAGTCCAGCACCGAGACCTTCGCTTGCGACATCGGCAGGTATTGGCCGTCGAGGAAGGCGATGCCGTCGGGATAGGAATGCGGGTCGATATGGCGGTCGCTGACCGTCGGCAGTGGCTTTGCATCCTGTCTTGCCATCGTCTGGCTCATCGGGGCGTCCTCTCGCAGGGCGGGATCAGCAGGCTATCGGCGTCACGCGGAAGGCATAGGGCCAGCCGACCGGCGCTGTTCGTCCTCGATGACGATCTGGCCGATACATTGGAGCGGAATCGCCGTATGTTGTGGGCTCTGACCGGGAGGGGACATGGGCAGGTTTGGGACTGTCATCGCAGCCATGATGATTCTTGCCGCCGCCGGCCAAGCCAGTGCCCAGTGCGCGCGCGAAGGAGAGGAACTGTGCCAGAGCGGCCAGACCTATCGCTGCGAGAAAACCGGCAGCGAATTGACGCCGATCTTCCAGAACGTGCCTTGCGCGGTGAATGTGCCGACGCTGAGCGGCACCTGGGTCGGCAGCGGCCATCAAAGCCCGGCGGGCGCCACCGGCGCCGACTGGTCGATCACCATGACGATCAATGATGGCGGCGCGTCGATCGATTACCCGTCGCTCGGCTGTGGTGGATCTCTGTCGCAGACGTCCAGGGACGATACCTCGGCGGAATACCATGAGAGCATCACCTACGGTCAGGACAAGTGCATCGACGGCGGCAACATCACCGTCAGGTTTTTCAAGGGAAATCTGTCCTGGACGTGGACCGGCCAGGCGGACGGCCAGCCCTACAATGCAGTCGCCGTGCTGACACGGCAATAAGCGGACTTACGGCCTCATTCCTCTTCGTCATCGGCGTCGAGCAGTCGCGTGGCGCGCCAGCGGGTGAGCACGATGTTGGTCTGCTCGATGACGAAGAACCGCGCCGAGTCGCGGTCATAGCCTTCGCTCAGCAGCTTTTCGTAATCGGTGTGCACGTGGCGGATATGGGCAATGGTCGCCAGCCACACGGCAATCGTCGGCGGCAGGGTTTTCATGTGAACCGAGCCGGCATCCGCACGGATCTTCTCCATGTCGGCATAGGGCGCCAGCGTCAGAAGTGCTGTCAGCGCCTTGGCGATGGCACGGCGGCGTCCGGTGGGCGCTTTCATCGCCGAATCCGATTGGGCTCGTCGCGCCCTTCGATGGTCGCCTCGGCGAAGGCATCGGTCGAGGCGAAGTAGGGCTTGATGTCGATGACCGGCGTGCCGTCGAGCACGTCGATGGCGTCGAGATCGATACGACCGGTGCCGATGTCGAGCCCGACGAGTCTGGCCACATGCAGGCCGACCGGGTTCGGCCGGGCCGGGGAGCGCAGGCCGAATACGCCTTTGGCTTCAGCGGCATGGCGCGGTTTCTGCACAATCAGGCTCCGCGGCGCGTGATGCAGCCATGACAGGATGATGATGTGGCTGGCCCGCTCCAGCCCTTGCAGGCCGCTGCGATAGGGCGCGTCGATGGTCAGCACCGCCGGCTGCCCGGTCTCGCGCGCGGTGCGCATGTTCTTCGGACAGGTCTCTCGTGTCGTCCATGGCGAGGCGATGCGGCCGATGAAGACGATCCCGCCATCCGGTGGCATCAGCGCCGGATCGTTCTCCAGCCTCTGCTCGCCTGCACGCGTTTCGAACATTTCAAGCGGTCCGGTCATTTGGCCCAGGTTTCTCCGAACGCTACGCAAGCGGCATTTTCTTGTCCGGAAGCGACATAGTGCTTGCAAGGTGTCGAAAATCGACATAAACATATGTTTATATCTTTTTCAAAGAGAATACACTGATGCACGTCTCTCTCGACACCATGGTGGACACATTGAAGGCGGCGGCCGAATCCAGCCGCCTGCGCATATTGGCACTGTTGTCGCGCGGCGACCTCACCGTTTCCGATCTTACCGAAATTCTCGGCCAGTCGCAGCCGCGCGTTTCACGGCACCTGAAGCTCCTGCTGGAGGCCGGGCTGATTGGCCGCTACCAGGAAGGGTCGTGGGCCTTCTTCCGCCTGTCGGACGCGGATTCCGCGCGTGACTTCGTCATGGGGCTGGTTTCCGGCATTCGCGGCGCCGATCCGCAGGTCGAGCGCGATCTCGAGCGCCTGGCCTCGGTCAAACGCAAGCGGCAGGACCGCGCGACCGAGTATTTTTCCGTGAATGCGGCAAGCTGGGACCATATCCGCTCGCTGCACGTGCCGGACCGCGCCGTGGAGGCCGCGATGCTCAAGCTGGTCGGCAAACGGCCGTTCCAGTCGATGCTCGACCTGGGCACCGGCACCGGTCGGCTGCTCGAAATCTTCTCGCCGCTCTACCGGCGCGGTGTCGGCATCGACATGTCGCGCGAGATGCTGACCGTGGCGCGCGCCAATCTCGACAAGGCGGGGGTTTCGAATGCGCAGGTGCGGCAGGGCGATATCTTCGCGCCGCCGGTCGAGCGCGACGCCTTCGATCTCGTCACCATCCACCAGGTGCTGCACTATCTCGATGATCCCTCCCGCGCCATCCACGAGGCGGCGCGGCTTTTGCGCCCGGCCGGGCGACTGGTCATCGTCGACTTCGCACCGCACACGCTGGAATTCCTGCGCGACGAGCACGCGCATATGCGGCTCGGCTTTTCCGACCGGCAGATCGCCGACTGGTTTTCGGAAGCCGGTCTCGATCTCGAGGACAGCCAGGAGTTCGAGCCGCGCGGCGGCAACGAGGCCCGGCTCACCGTAAAACTCTGGCTCGGCCGCGACCGGCGCCTGCTGATCGCCGATCCTTCCAACGACACAAGGCAGATAAGGGAAGTTGCCTGATGAACCAGTTCCGCTTTTCCCGCCGCCCCGACATCGGTGACAAGGTCCGGGTTTCCTTCGAATTCTTCCCGCCGAAGACCGACGAGATGGAGGCAAGGCTGTGGGACACGGTCACCAGGCTGGAGCCGCTCAAGCCGAAATTCGTCTCGGTGACCTATGGCGCCGGCGGCTCGACGCGTGAGCGCACCGCGCGCACCGTAAAGCGCATCCTGACGGAAACCGGTATTCCGGCTGCGGCGCATCTCACCTGCGTCGGTGCAACGCGCGAAGAGGTCGACGCGGTCATCCAGGATTACAAGTCGATCGGCATCAACCGATTCGTGGCGCTGCGCGGCGATCCGGCTTCCGGTGTCGGCGAACCCTATCGCCCGCATCCAGGCGGCTACGAGAATGGCGCGGAACTGGTCGCCGGGCTTAAGAAAATCTCGGATTTCGACATCTCCGTCGCGGCTTACCCGGAAAAGCATCCGCAAAGCCCGGATTTCGCCACCGACATCGAGATGCTGAAGCGCAAGGTCGATAATGGCGCGACGCGCGCCATCACCCAGTTCTTCTTCGACAATGATCTCTACGAACGCTATGTCGAACGCGTCCGCCGCGCCGGCATCTACATCCCCATCGTGCCGGGCATCCAGCCGGTTCACAGTTTCAAACAGGTCGCGAACTTTTCCGCGAGAGCGGGCGCGCATGTGCCCGGTTGGCTGGCGGAGCGGTTCGAGGGCCTTGACCGGGATCCGCAGACGCATGCGCTGGTGGCGTCGGCGGTGGCGGCCGAACAGGTCATGGATCTGGTCGAGCGCGGGGTCGGCGATTTCCATTTCTACACGATGAACAGAGCCGACCTGGTCTTCGCGATCTGCCACATGATCGGCATCCGCTCGCACGAAGCGGAAGCAGCCGGGTCAGCCGCGGCGTAGGTCCTAAGAGCGTCTGAAATGCAAAAAGGCCGGGCAAAAGCCCGGCCTTTTTTAATTGGTTATACTATTGGGTGCTGGTCTTCCCCGTCTTGGCGGGTCAGGGAAGAAAGCCCATAATGAGGGCTCCGATGAAGGCGAACGCAGCACAGATCATCAATGCGTTGATTGGCCTTGTAAGTCCCATGACATAGCCTCCTCTTAAAGAGCTATGCCCGAGAGTCTAGGTTCATTTGTGCCACAGGCAAGCGGAAAATGTGCTGCATTGCGACGTGATTGTGGGATTTGCGACCCGCCTTTTGCCGTTAGGCATTGAAACTCTTCGGCAAAAACCCGCTTCAGACCTGTGAATAAATTATGGCGGCGGTGTGTCATTGCTGTGTCATGGCAGCGCTACCGTGTCGGTCCTACCGCCTTCCGAACAGTCGCCCGTCGATGGTGACGAGGCCAAGTGCGATCAGCACCACGCCGCCGATTTCGAACAGTTCGAGCCGTTCGCCGAGGAACAGGAAGCCGAGCAGCATGGCGCTGGCCGGCACAATGAGCGTGACCAGCGAGGCGTTGGTGGCGCCGGCCGATGCGACGAGGTTGAAATAGAGTATATAGGCGAAGGCGGTGGACAAAAGCGCCAGTGCCAGCACCGCCGCCCAGACCGACGGCGAGGCCGAGAACAGGCCCGCCGGACCATAGGTGAAGAGCACGATCGGGATCATGATGACGGTCGAGGCGGTCAATTGTCCGGTGGCGATGACCGGCGAGGGCACACCCTTGAAGCGGCGGGCGACCATCAGCGCCACGCCATAGGACAGCGAAGCGCCGATCAGCGCGAATTTGGCCCAGACCGGGCCACCGAGCCCGGCAAGCAGGCCGGGGCCGATCATCACCGCCGTGCCGGCGATGCCGAGCGCAATGCCGGCGAGCTTGTTCCAGGAGAGTTTTTCATCGCTGGTCAGGGCGTTGGCCAGGATCAGCGTCCAGAACGGCGTCGTCGCGTTGAGCACCGAGGCAACGCCGGCGCCAAGCTGGGTCTGGCCGGCGAAGATCAGCGAGAAAGGGACGACATTGTTGGTGAACGCCAGCAGGAAGAACAGGCCGGCGTGGGGAAACGCGAGGCGGAAGGACGGTCCGCGGATGGCGAGATACAGCTGCAGCGCGATCGCCGCGATGGCGACGCGAAACAGCACCAGCACCAGCGGATGAAGTTCCGCCACCGCGATGCGGGCAAAGAAGAACGAGCCGCCCCAGATCGCACCGAGCAGCAGGAGCTGCCCCCAGTCCTTGAGCACCATCGGCCCGCGTTGTGCCGATGTCGCGGTCATTGCCATGTGAATCGTCCTCCCCAGACGGCCTCAATGCCAGCCGGTCAGGCAGAAGCCATATCGGGTCCACCGACAAGGGCCACCCGAAACCTGATTGATGTCAAACGTGCTGCCAGGACCTAGCGCCGCTGCGCCAGCGCCGCGAGACACAGAATTGTTTTCATTAGCCGCTAGCTTGGATTAATTGTGCGCAGCCGAGGTGAGGATTCGTCCATGCAGCGATTCGAGAATGCCCGCGAGGCGGCACTGGCGCTTCGCCCGGACGATCCGGTCTATTGCTTCCGCCCGCAGGTGCTGATGGCGGATGCCAGGCAGTTCATGGGCATGTTTCCCGGCAAGACGGCCTATGCGGTCAAGACCAATGGCGAGCCGATCGTGCTCAAGGCGTTGGTCGATGCCGGCGTCACCGCTTTCGACGTCGCTTCGCCCGGCGAGTTTGCTGCCGTGCGCGCCGTCTCTGCCGATGCCGAGATGCTCTACATGCATCCGGTCAAGGCGCAGTCGGACATCAAGCTGGCGCTGGAGAAGTACGCGATCCGCGTTATTTCGCTCGACCACGAGGACGAGATCACCAAGCTGACGCGGGTGGTGCGGGCGCTCGACATCGATCCGGGCGCGATCAGCGTGTTCGTGCGCATCCAGACGAAAGGATCGGCCGCCTACGAACTATCGAAGAAGTTCGGGGCCGGGCCTGCCTATGCCGTGGAACTGGCCGAGCGACTGAACCGCACCGGCTACAAGGTCGGCCTGTGTTTCCATGTCGGCAGCCAGATCGAGGATCCCGACACCTACGAGCGGGCGCTCGCTTCGGCCGACTGGGTGCGCAACCGGCTGACCTTCGACATTGCCGGGCTCGACGTCGGCGGCGGTTTTCCAGCCGAATACGGCCATGACCCCAACCGCAAGCAGGTCGAGATGCCGTCGCTCGGCCAGATCATGTCGCGGCTGTCGGGCGACCTCAAGGAATACCAGTTCGACCAGATACCGCTGGTGGCAGAGCCCGGCAGGGTGATCGTGGCGCGCTGCCTGTCGCTGATCGTGCGCGTGCTGCTGCGCAAGGGCAAGCGGCTCTACATCAATGACGGCATCTGGGCATCGCTGTCGGATTCATGGACCGGCAAGATCACGCTGCCGGCGCGTTTTATCCCCGATCCGGCGATCCGCTCGCGCAATGGCGAGGAAAAGAACATCGTGCCGTTCAAGGTCTGCGGCGCGACCTGCGATTCCGTCGACATCCTGTCGCGGCCGTTCTGGCTGCCTGAAACGGTCGACACCGGCGACTGGATCGAGATCGGCCATATCGGCGCCTATTCGCTGTCGCTCCGGACCCGCTTCAACGGCTTTTACCCCGACACCTTCGCCGAGGTGACGACGCCCTTCGACGAAGGCGACGCGCCGCAGGGCTTTGCCAGCCTGGAGACGATGGCGGACTAGGGAGTAGCGAATAGGGAAGAGGGAAGAGGGAAGATTTGCTGAGTCCGCAGGAACGAAGGGTTACCTGCTACCAGCTACTTACTATTCGCTACTCGCTCTCACAGCTTCGCCAAAAGCTCCGGCGTCGGCCAGCCATCCACCGGCAAGCCAAGGCGCATCTGCTCCTTGCGGATCGCTTCGCGGGTGTTGGTGCCGAGGATGCCGTCGACCGTGCCGACATCATAGCCCCTGGCTTCCAGCTTCGTCTGCAGCGCCTTCAACTGGTCATTGTTTAGACCGGTCTCGGGATTGCGCGGATCGAATTGTGGCGCGCCCGCCAGCCTGGCGGCGAGGTTGGCTGCGGTCAGCGCGTAGGTGAAGGACTGGTTCCATTCGAGATAGACGTCGAAATTGTCGTAGGTGAGGAAGGCTGGTCCCTTGCGTCCCATCGGCAGCGCGAGGCCCGCTTTCAGGCCGTTGCCGACCAACGGTGCGCCGCTGGGGTAGGTGACGCCCCATTGCGCCCATTGCGTCAGCGGCAGCTTGTTGGTGCGGCCCGTCTGGTCCCATGGCATGTCGTCGGGGACGCGGACTTCCTCGATCCAGGGCTCGTCGCGCTTCCAGCCACGCGACAGCACCTTGTTGGCGGTGGTCATGATCACATCCGGCACGCTGCCGCGCAGGTCGACCTTGCCGTCGCCGTCGCCGTCGACGCCGCGCGCCAGATAGTCGGACGGCAGGATCTGCGTCTGGCCGATCTCGCCGGCCCAGGCACCCCTGACATCGGCCGGCACCACGCCGCGATCGATCAATTCCAGAAGTGGCACCAGTTGGGGTCGGAACAGTTGCGGGCGGCGGCAATCATGAGACAGCGTCACCAGGGCGCTCAGCGTGTGGAAATCGCCCTGCACGGCGCCGAAATCGGTCTCCAGCGCCCAGAAGGCGGCGATGATCGGTGCCTGGACGCCGAACTGCTGGTCGGCACGGGCGAAGACATCTGCGTATTTCTTCAGGTTTGCCGCGCCCTGCTTCAGCCGGTAGGCCGAGATCATGCGGGTGGAGAATTCGATGAAGGTTTGGGTGAAGACGCCCTGGGCGCGGTCACGCGCCAGCACCTTGTCGTCAAGGGTGGCATCCTCCAGCGCGTCGAGACCCGCGACGCCGACACCGGCCGCCTTGGCTTCCGCCGCCACGCCCTGCTTCCAGGCTTCGAAGTCGCCGCCGCATTCCTGCGCCATCGCCGGCAAGGCCGTGGCGCACAAGAACAGCGCCGCGAGGGCTGGGGAACGCAGTCGCATCGGCTTCCTTTCGAAACGAATGAGGGCCTTTGTCGCGCCCCCTCGGAAGCCCAACGCCCTGAATTGCCGGCGGCTGCACTGTTTGCCGCTGGCTGTGTCGAAAAGCAGGCGGCAGGCCCGGTGTCAACGGGTGTTCTGCCGTAGCCACTTGTTCAGGCGGCTTCGCTGCCGTTGAACCGGTGTCAACGGGTGTTCTGCCGCAACCACTTGTTCCATGCGGCTTCACTGCCGTTGAAGACGTTGATGTCGGACTTGCCGGTCATGCCGGGAACGATGCCGGTTCCGGTGTACTGCCAGAAGGTGAAGGGGTGGCTGCCGTATTTTTCGCGCGGATGGCCGGCGACGGAGCGCAGCCAGTAGGGGTAGCCACGGAAAGTCGACAGCTCGTTGTCGTCGAAGAAGTCGACCGAGGTGTAGATGATCGGCTTCTTGCCATAGTGCCGTTCGACGATTTCGAGGAAGGTGGCCATCTCCGCGCGCACCGTGGCCGCATCGGGACGCAGCCTGCAGGTCGGCGATTTCGGGTTCCACTCCATGTCGAGGACCGGCGGCATCGCCGAGCGGTCGACCGGAACATTCCGGATGAACCAGCGCGCCTGCTGAGCGGCGGGCGTGCAGAAATAGAAGAAATGATAGGCCGCGCGCGGAAGGCCGGCGGCTTTCGTGCGGGCCCAATGCTCGTTGAAATATTCATCGAAGCGATCGCCGCCCTCGGTCGCCTTGATGAAGGCGAAGGAGATGCCGCTGGCCTTGGCCGCCGGCCAGTCGACCGAGGTCTGGTATTTCGACACGTCGGTGCCGTGAACGGCATAGTTCCACGGCGCGCCGCTGTCCCATTCATGCGGCTTGGAATCGGCAAAGCGCGGCGCGCGCACGGCAACAGTCGGGCTGCTCGACGCGGACGGCGACAGCGGCGAAAGATCGTCCACGGTCGAGCAGGCGCCAAGCAGCGTCAGCATGAAAAGGGCCGCAAGACGGCGCATCGCAACTCCCGAGCCGGATTCAGCCGGTCGCTGATGGGTCTGTGCACTGATGGCTGGCCGTTGGCCCCCTACGAGCGATCGCCCCACAGCATCGCTCGTTCCCCTGTGATCGCCGAACATGGTTGATATCAGGTTGACGGCGCTCGACAAGCCTAGCGATTTGCGGAAGCAATGGCGGCAAATCGATGACATAAGCGTCGGCGGGGGCCTGGGAGGAAACAAATGCGGATCGTCGTCAGGATCGTCAAATGGCTGCTTGGCCTGGCCGTGCTGGCGATCGCCGCGCTGTTTGCCTGGCTTTACGTCGCGCCGCCGGAATTGATCCGCGTCGGCTCGGGCTTTTCGGCCAAGATCGTCTGCTCGAACGTCTTCATCGCCGGGCGTGATCCCAATGAGGTGCTCGCGGTCGACGTCCAGGCGCCCGGGCACCCGCTACTGCGTTTGATGCGGGTCTCCGTGGACAAGAACAGGGGAACGGTCTCGGCGGGCCTGCTTGGCTTCCTCGGCAAGAGCCTTGCCGTCGCGCGTGACGGGCTGGGCTGCGCGTCGGTTCCGGACGGTGATGTCGGCAAGGTACGGCGGACGGCAATCTATGCCGAGCCGTCGGCGGTCAACGCGGACGCGCTGTGGCCGGAGGGCGAACGGGTCGAGGCATCACAGGATCCGGTGATTGCCAAGCTGCTCGACGATGCGGCGCTGACCGGCGCCGGCATGCGCGCGGTGGTGGTGGTCAAGAACGGCCGCGTCGTTGCCGAGCGCTATGGCGCGGGATTCTCGGCAAAGACGCCGCTGCTCGGCTGGTCGATGACCAAGACAGTGAACGCCGCCATCATCGGCACGCTGGTCAAGGACGGCAAGATGGCGGTCGACAACAAAGGCCTATTCGCGCTCTGGAAGGCGGATGGACGCGCCGCGATCAGCCTTGCCGACATGATGGCGATGTCGAGCGGGCTGGAGTTCAACGAGGACTATGGCGACGTCGCCGACGTCACGCGCATGCTCTATCTCGAACCCGACATGGCGGGCTTCGCTGAAGCCAAGCCGCTGACCGGCGAGGTCGGCAAGGTGTTTTCCTATTCGAGCGGCTCGGCGGTGATGCTATCGCGCCTCTGGCAGGAGGCGATCGGCGACAAGGGCAAGGCGCTGACGTGGCCGCGCACCGCATTGTTCGAGCCGCTCGGCATGCACAGCGCCGTGCTGGAAACCGACGAGCAGGGCACTTTCGTCGGCTCGTCCTATCTCTATGCGACGGCGCATGACTGGGCGCGCTTCGGCCAGTTCCTGCTGCAAGGCGGGGTGTGGAACGGCAACCAGGTCCTGCCGGCTGGCTTCGTCGACTGGATGCGTGAGCCGGCACCGGCCTCGAAAGTCTACGGCAAGGGCCAGTTGTGGATCGAGGCACCGGGCGACGAGGACAGCCCCGGCGCCGGCGTCGCGGCAGGCCTGCCCAAGGACACCTATTGGATGGAAGGTCATGACGGGCAGACGGTCACCATCATTCCTTCGGAGCAGCTGGTGGTGGTGCGGCTCGGCTTGACGCCGGCCAAGCTCGGCTACCGGCCGCAGACGATGGTGGGGGCACTGGTGACGGCGCTACATTAGCTCTATTGACGCGGCCCGACCACTGCCAGCCAGGCGTAGCCGCGATAAAGCGTGCGGAAATGGAAGGTTGCGCCGGTTCGCCGAGATTCCGATTCCAGAACCTCGCGCAGCGATTCACGCGGGGCGACGTGGAACTTTTTGAGCCAGCCGCGCAGCATCGCCCGGAACCAGTCCGGCAGGCCTTCCTGCTGGCCGAAATCGACGACATGCAGCGAACCGCTGGGGGCCAGCGCCGCAAGTGCCGCCAAAACCGTCTTCTCCCAGCCGGGGATCATCGACAGCGAGTACGACACGAAGATGCGGTCGAACCGTTCGACACCGTAAAGCGCGCCCGCATCGAAATCGGTGGCGTCACCCCTTGCCAGCATGACGCGGCCGGACAGGCCTTCGTGGGCAATCGCGGCGCCGGCCGTCCCCAGCATTTCGGCCGAAATGTCGAGGCCGAAGAAGCGTGCATCGGGATAGCGACGGGCGGCCAGGATGATGTTGCGGCCGGTGCCGCAGCCGAGTTCGAGCACGGTGCCACCGGGCGGTAAGTCGAGCCCGGCGATCAGCCGGTCGCGGCCGAGCAGGTAATATTTGCGGGTCAGGTTGTAGATGTGGCGCTGCCAGCGGTAGACGCCGTCCATCAGTTCGGCATGGCTGGCCGGCAGCTCGGTCGTGCTCATGCCGCGCGCTTCACATAGAGGTGGAAGCCGCCATAGATGGCGGAGCGGTCGCGGGCCGAGAATTCGCGCGAAGCCTCGTCCTGATAATTCCACTGGTCGAGCAGCGAGCTGGAAACCCGGCCGGGCAACAGGCTGGGCTCGGCGGCGGTGCGGAAGATGACGCGGGCGCCGGCGGATGCCGTGCGGGTTATTTCCGCCCACAGCGCGTTGAGCTGGTCATCGGTCATCCAGTCCTGCGCATCGAGCAGGATGAAGCGGTCGACCGCGCCGGCGTCCTTGCCGGCGAGGAATTCGATCAGATTGGCATGATGGATGGCGACGCGGTCGACATTGCCGCGGATGGTCTCGTAGTTCTGCTTTTCGAGATAGGCGGGCAGGGCGGCTTCGCCGGGGTCCGGATACCGCCGGGCGAAGGCCTGCCAGGCGAAGTAGTTGTTTTCCAGCGGAAAATCGCAAGCCAGCTTTTCCAGCCGGGCCTTGAGCACACTGGCCATGGTGCCGTCACCGGAGGTGATCAGCGAATCATACTGCGCCGGCGGAATGCCGAGGCCGAACAAAGAGGCCTTGCGCGAGGTCGCCCATTTCAAAAGCTTCTTGTCGAAGACGGGCGCCAATTGCTCATTGAAGAAGCGGCGCTGTTCGCCGATGTTCCTGGCTTCCATCATGCGGGCTGGATTGACGCCGAAGAATTTCGCCGTGCGATGGCCCATGGCGATGAACAGGCCAAGCAGCCCGGTCTGGTAGAAATTGCGGTCGAAGACAGAGATGCGCCGGCGGCCGCGCCAGTTGCGGCGCTCCCAGTAGTGACGGCTGACCGGATCGAGATGCGGCGCGATGAAACGGTCGTAGGCTTGCGAATTGTGGCTGGTGTCGGCGGCGCCGAAGAAGCGGAACAGGTCGCCCTGCGAAGGCAGGTGGCGCACGGCCTCCAGCTTCATGCGGTTCAGCGCGATGTGCGCGGCGTTGAGGTCGACGGCGTCGACCCGCGCCGGCGAACGGGTCAGGTAGGCGAGGATGTTGCAGCCGCCCGAAGCGATGGTGACGACGCGGTGGCCCTGGCCAAGCTGCATAGCCTCCATGTCGACATCGGGGTCTTCCCAGATCTGCGGATAGACGAGGCCGGAAAACAGGAAGGCGAACAACCGCTCCGAAATGCCGGCCTTCGACAGCGGGCGGTTCTGGTAGACGGCTTTTCCAACTTCCTTGCCGCGGCGAAAAACCAGATCTGCGGAAACGTCCGTCATGGCAAGGTGATTCCCCATTTGCTCTGCCGCAAGCGGGTAGCGCTCGGCGATGACAGATGGATGACAGCAGCCGGCTTGCAGCCCGGGAGGCTTATTGCCGTCCGAATCCCCCCGGCGTCGGCGTCGTCAGGATGACGGCATCGCCGGCCTGAAGCACGGTCTGGTCGCAGGCTTTCAGCATTTCGATCGTGCCGTCCCTGCGGCGGACCTTGGTCGAGCCGACCTCGCCGTCGCCGCCGCCGTCCAGTCCTTGCGGCGGGCGGTTGCGATGCGAGGACAGGATCGCGCATTCCATCTTCTCGAGGAAACGGATGGTGCGTTTGGTGCCGTCGCCAGCGCTCCATCTGCCCTTGCCGCCGGAACCTTCCCTAATGTGGAAGTCCTCGAGCAGAACGGGAAAGCGCAGTTCCAGCACTTCCGGGTCGGTGAGGCGCGAATTGGTCATGTGGGTGTGGACGCCAGATGTGCCGGCAAAGCCGCGGCCGGAGTTCATCTGGCCGGCGGGCGAGCCGGAACAGATCGTCTCGTAATACTGGTATGTCTTGTTGCCGAAGGTCAGGTTGTTCATGGTGCCTTGCGCGTTGGCCATGGCGCCCATGGCGCCGAACAGCGCATTGGTGACGTGCTGCGAGGTCTCGACATTGCCGGCGACGACAGCGGCGGGGTAGACGGGTTTGAGCATGCAGCCGTCGGGAATGATGATGTTGATTGGCCGCAGGCAGCCGGCGTTCATCGGGATCATGTCCTCGACCATGACACGGAAAGCGTAGAGCACAGCCGCGCGGGCGACCGGCTCGGGCGCATTGAAATTGTTCTTCATGACAGGCGAGGTGCCGGTGAAGTCGACCGTCGCCTCGCGCTTTTGCCGGTCGACAGTGATCTTCACCTTGATGACCTGGCCGGTGTCGGTCGGATATTCATATTCGGAAGCGTCCGGCAGCCGCTCCAGCACGCGGCGCACGCTTTCGGCGGCGTTGTCCTGGACGTGGCCCATATAGGCTTCGACGACATCGAGGCCGAAATGCGCGACCATCTTGCGGAGTTCCGCCACACCCTTTTCGTTGGCGGCGATCTGCGCCTTGAGGTCGGCAATGTTCTGGTGCGGATTGCGGGCCGGCCAGCGGTGGTCGGTGAGCAGCGTTTCCAGCTCTTTCTCGCGGAAGCGGCCACGGTCGACGATGCGGAAATTGTCGAACAGAACGCCTTCCTCGTCGACCGTGGTGGCAAGCGGTGTCATCGAGCCGGGCGCGGTGCCGCCGATATCGGCATGATGGCCACGTGAGGCTGCCCAGAAGAGGATCTTCTGCTTGGTATCGTCGAAAACCGGCGTCACCACCGTGATATCGGGCAGATGCGTGCCGCCATTGTACGGCGCGTTGAGGGCAAAGACGTCGCCGGGATGGATATCACCGGAATTCAGCCGGATGATGGTTTCGACCGAACGGTCCATGGAGCCCAGATGCACCGGCATGTGCGGCGCGTTGGCGACCAGCGCGCCGTTGCGGTCGAACACGGCGCAGGAAAAATCCAGCCTTTCCTTGATGTTGACGGAATAGGCGGTGTTCTGCAGCGTCACGCCCATCTGCTCGGCGATCGACATGAACAGGTTGTTGAAGACTTCCAGCATCACGGGATCGGCCTTGGTGCCGAGCGCCGCCTGCCGCTGCTTCTCCTCGGTGCGGCGCAAGAGCACGTGGTTCTTGGCGGTGATCTCGGCCTGCCAGCCCGGCTCGACGACGATGGTCTGGTTCGGCTCTATGATCAGCGCCGGGCCGGCGACTTTGTGCCCGGGCTTGAGCCTTTCACGGCGGACGATGCCGGCGTCGCACCAGATGCCGTCGGAAAAGATTTTTCGCATCTCCGAAGGCTTTGCGGCGACGTCTTCGAGCGCTGAATCACTCTCGTCGCGTCCGGAGCCGCCGGTGTCGGTGCCCTCGACGCCGACGGTCTCGACGATCATCGGCTTGTTGTCATAGACGAAACCGAATTGCGCCTTGTGGGCTATTTCGAAATCGCGCCTGGCCTGGAAAATCGAGTCTTCCTCAAAGTTCACCGGCAAAGTCGTGTCGGTGCCGTCATAGCGAATGTGCAGCACCGGTTTCGCGGCAACCGCATCCTCGGCAATGCCTTGCGCTGCGAACTCGGTGATGACGGCCTTTCTCAAGCTGGCGATGAGGTTGCCGATCTCGGTTCTGGACTCTTCGGCAAGAGGCTTCAGCAGCGCCTGCTGGCGCGAGGCAAAGACCGAGGACAGGCCGATGCCGTAGGCCGACAGCAGGCCGGAAAAGGGATGGATCAGCACCGCCTCCATGCCGAGCGCGTCGGCGACCAGGCACGCATGCTGTCCGCCGGCGCCGCCGAAGCAATTGAGCAGATATTCGGTGACATCATAGCCGCGCTGGACGGAAATCTTCTTGATGGCGTTGGCCATGTTTTCCACGGCGATGGTGACGAAGCCCTCGGCGACAGTCTCGGGCGTGCGGCCGTCGCCGATTTCGGCAGCCAGTGCGGTGAATTTTGTGCGCACGGCCTCGACATCGAGCGTTTTGTCTTGGCTGGGCCCGAAAATAGCCGGGAAGAAATCGGGCTGCAGCTTGCCCAGCATGACATTGGCATCAGTGACGGCCAAAGGGCCGCCGCGGCGATAAGCTGTCGGGCCGGGATTGGCTCCGGCCGAGTCAGGTCCGGCCCGGAAGCGGCCGGCCTCGTAATGCAGGATCGAACCGCCGCCGGCGGCGACGGTGTGGATGCGCATCATCGGTGCGCGGATGCGCACGCCGGCGACCTCTGTGTCGAAGGCGCGCTCATACTCGCCGTCATAGTGGGCGACATCGGTGGAGGTGCCGCCCATGTCGAAGCCGATGACCTTGTCGAAGCCGGCGAGCTTCGCCGTCTCGACCATGCCGACAACGCCTCCGGCCGGTCCTGACAACAGTGCGTCCTTGCCCTGGAACATATCGGCGGCGGTAAGGCCGCCAGAGGACATCATGAACATGAGATGAGGGGACTGGCCGATCTCCCCCCTTGTGGGGGGGATTGGCGCGGTGCCGATTTCCCCCGCCACGCGTTGCACATATCTAGACAGGATCGGCGACAGATAAGCGTCGACCACGGCTGTGTCGCCGCGGCCGACCAGCTTGATCAGCGGCGAGACCTCGTGGCTGACGGAAACCTGGCTGAAACCGAGTTTCCGGCAGACTCTTGCCACCGCCTTCTCGTGATCGGGATATTTCCAGGCGTGCATGAAGACGATGGCGACGGCATCGATGCCATCCGCTTTCGCCTGCTCGATCGCCGGCCGGCAAGCGGCGATGTCGAGCAACTGCTCGACGCGGCCATCGGCCCGCACGCGCTCGTCGATCTCGATGACGCGCTCATAGAGCTGTTCGGGAAGGATGATTTCCTTGGCGAAGATGTCCGGGCGCGCCTGGTAGGCGATCTTCAGCGCATCGCGAAAGCCCTTGGTGATGAGCAGCAGGACCCGGTCGCCCTTGCGCTCCAGCAATGCATTGGTGGCGACCGTGGTGCCCATCTTGATGTCGCCGATCAGCCCGGGCGGGATCGCGCCGCCGGAGGACAGGCCGAGAAGATCGCGGATGCCCTGGATGGCGGCATCGGCGTAGGCTTCCGGATTTTCGGAGAGAAGTTTGCGGGGATGCAGCCCGCCTTGCGGGTCGCGGCCGATGACATCGGTGAAGGTGCCGCCGCGATCGATCCAGAAATCCCACTTCGCGGTCATGGCAGCTCCCGGCACGTCTCAGTTCGATCGGTTCAACGCATCCTGTTAGTTCGCCATTGTCTGGCCGGCAATCGCAAACGGGCCAGACGATGTTACATGCGGAAACGCAACGTTACGAAACTCATGGCTGTCTGATGCATTTCCTCTTCGACCGTTCACCGTAACGTGAACGTGTATTGAAGGAGAGATCTTATGAAAAAGCTCATTCTCGCGTCCGTTTCCGCTTTGGCCTTGCTGGGCGTTGCAGCCTGCAGCGATAGCGGCAAGGACAACACCACCACCCAGAGCACCAATCCACCGGCTGCCGAAGAGCCGATGAAGCCGGCGACGCCGGAAGCCACGCCGCCGGCCGCAACGCCTCCGGCAACCGATAACTCGACCACGAAGAGCATCACACCCGAGAAGCCTGTCGAACCGGCTCCGGCAACACCCGCTCCTGCGCCCGCGCAGTAGTCAGCAAAGCAGTACTCGTGTGATGAATGAGGAAGGCCGGCTGCGCGCTGGCCTTTCTCATATTGTCTCGCACCGTAGGTTGTGCCGGGCCTGCGGCACTGTCCCGGCTTGATAGCGGGGGGCGGTGGCACTAAGAAGCAGGCCATGTCGATTTGGGATCGCCTTGGCGAGTTCATCACACGCGTTTCATCCTCAGCCTCGTCGGGTGTCGCCGACGTCGTCGAGGCCGTGCGCACGGTTTTCTCCGGCGACCCCGATCTGCGCCGGCGGGTCGCCTTCTCGGTGGCGATGATTGCGCTGTCGGCCAAGATGGCCAAAGCCGATGGCATCGTGACCCAGGATGAGGTGCGTGCCTTCCAGGAGATATTCGAGGTGCCGCCGAAAGAGACGCGCAATGTGGCGCGGCTGTTCGATCTCGCCCAGCGCGACGTGGCCGGTTTCGAGACCTATGCCGAGCGGATGGCGCAACTGTGCGGCTCGGGGCATTCCAACTGCGTGATGCTGGAAGACATACTCGACGGTCTGTTCCACATCGCCAAGGCCGATGGCCTGGTGCATGAGCACGAAGGCCTCTTCCTGCACCGTATCGCTGAGATTTTCCGCATCGACGAGGCGCATTACGAAAGCATCATGGCGCGGCATGTCAATCTTGGCGCCGGTGACCCGTATGTCGTGCTCGGCATCGAACGCGGCAAGCCGTTCGAAGAGGTCAGGAAGCGCTATCGCAAGCTGGTCTCCGATAATCATCCGGATCGGCTGATCGCGCGTGGCCTGCCGCAGGAATTCATCAAGATCGCAACGACCAGGGTGGCGGCGATCAACGCCGCCTATGAGATGATCGAGCGGGGCCTGCGGCACGCATGAGCGGCTTCCTGCCCGACGAGCCTCGCGCCGAGGTCAGGGTATCGCCGAATTTCGGTCCGCGGCGCGACACGCTCAGACCCGACATGATCGTGCTGCATTATACCGGCATGCCGACCGGCGCGGGCGCCGAGGCATGGTTGTGCGACCCGGCCAGCGAGGTCTCGTCGCACTATCTGGTCCACGAGAATGGCCACGTCGTGCAGATGGTCAGGGAAAGCGACCGCGCCTGGCATGCCGGCAAGAGTTCGTGGTTCGGGCGCGCCGACATCAATTCCTGCTCGATCGGCATCGAGATCGTCAATCCGGGACACTCACTGGGCTATCCCGGTTTTCCCAGGCGGCAGATCGATGCGGTGATCCGCCTGTGCGCTGGGATCGCCGGTCGACATTCGATTGCTGCCGAGCGGGTGCTGGCCCATTCCGACGTGGCGCCGGGACGCAAGATCGACCCGGGCGAGAAGTTTCCGTGGCGGACGCTGTTCGAGGCCGGTGTCGGCCATCTCGTGGCGGCGGCACCCGTCAGGCGCGGGGCCTTGCTCAAGACCGGCGACAGCGGCGCCGATGTCGAGGCGTTGCAGTCGATGCTGGCGCTCTATGGATATGGCGTCGAGATATCAGGCATTTTCGACCGGCAGACGGGAATTGTCGTCGAGGCGTTTCAGAGGCATTTCCGGCCGCGCCTGGTCGATGGGGTGGCCGATGGCTCGACAGTGCGGACGCTGCAAAGGCTGCTCGCTTCCGCAAGGTCTTGACCCGGGGAAGCCTCTCCCAAGTCGTCCTTTCCAATGTTTAAGTTACAAGCTGTCACTCAAAGTGACTTGCCTGGCCTTGTTTGGCACCAATTCGAGCGTCAAACGCCTGACGTGCAAGTTTGTCGGACCCCAAGACCCCGGATGTTCCGATATTGATTAGGCGTTGCTGCGTGAACATCTTCACGCGGTTCAGACAGAACAGGATCACATGCAGAAATTGACCGTTTTAACGGCAGCTCTTGCTGCCGGCGTTATGACTTTTGCCTTCAGTGCCGCGAATGCCGCGCCACTCAGCCCGCGGGCGGATCAAGGGGTCATCGCGGTATCCGCCAAAAGCGGCAAGGCAGGCCACGACGCCAAGGCGACGAAGCGGGCTCCCGCGAAAATGGAAAAGGCAAGTTTGACCAAGGCGAAGAAGTCCACCGCCAAAAGGCAGACGAAGCGCGGCCGCAAGGCCGTCGACAAGATGACAACGGCATCGATCGGCCCAAGGGGCGTTGCGCTGCCGGCGGCTGCGGCGGCTGCGGTGGCCGGTGGCGGTCAGTATTCGGCGATCGTCGCGCGCTATGCCGCGAGCTATGGTGTACCGGTTTCGCTCGCTCACGCCGTCATACGGGTCGAGAGCAACTACCGGCCGAACATGGTCGGCGGCGCCGGCGAAATCGGCCTGATGCAAATCAAGCCGGCGACGGCGCGGATGATGGGCTACAACGGTTCGGCCAAGGGACTCTTCGATCCCGACACCAACATCAAATACGGCATGAAGTACCTCGCCATGGCGCAGGATCTCGGCGGCGGCACCACCTGCGGCACGATCCTGAAATACAATGCAGGCCACGCCGCAACGCGAATGAACCCGGTGTCGGCCGCCTATTGCAGCAAGGTCAAGGTGCAGATGGCGGCGCTGTAGCCGACTGTCTGTGGAGCCGGCCGGAGCGGCCGGCTTTTTCGTTTGCGTTTTCGAGCGTGAACCCCTTTATACGCCTTGCCAGCTGGCCGGGCGGCCGCACCCGCAACAGCCGAAAGGCTGCGGGTGAGGAAAGTCCGGGCTCCATGGAAACACGGTGCCGGTTAATGGCCGGCGGGGGCGACCCCAGGGAAAGTGCCACAGAAAGCAAACCGCCACGGTCTACCGTGGCAAGGGTGAAAGGGTGGGGTAAGAGCCCACCGCGCGACTGGCAACAGGAGCGGCACGGTAAACCCCACCGGGAGCAAGACCGAATAGGGGCGGTGCGAGGGGAAACCCTCGAGGGCTGTTTCCGGCTCACCGTCCGGGTAGGTTGCGTGAGGCGCATGGCAACATGCGTCCAAGATGAATGGTCGCCACGTTCTCGCACCGCAAGGGGCGGGGGCCATACAAAACCCGGCTTACAGGCCAGCTGGCAATTTTCTCCAAGATATCGAAGAGAATTCTTTTGAGATCAGCAGGTTGCGCCTTCGGGCGCGCCTGTTGATTCAACCTTGTTCAGCCATTTACGCCCGCAGCGGAGCCGGCTGATATCTGTCAGCCGCCGATCTTGTCCAGCGAGGCCTCGATCGCCTTCCAGAGCTCTTCCACCGGTTCGCAGCCGACCGAGAGACGGACGAAACCGGGAGGTACCGCATCGCCTCTCTTTGTCCGACGTTCGGCGGACGTGTGAACGCCGCCGAAGGACGTCGCGGCCTGCATCAAGGCACAGTTGTTGATGAAGTCCTCGGCCTTGTCTTCCGAGGCGAGCTCGAAAGAGATGAGAAAGCCGAAGCGCTCCATCTGGGCGCGGGCAAGATTGTGCGACGGGTCGCTTTCCAACCCGGGAAAACGCAGGCCGCTGATTGCCCTGTGGCCTTTCAGCCGCCGTGCGATCACTTCCGCCGAAGTGCACATGCGGTCAAAGCGCACATCCAGCGTTTCCAGACCGCGATGCACCAGCCATGCTTCGAACGGCCCGGGAATGCTGCCGGAGATTTCGCGCCAGCCGGCCACGGCGGTGATGATATCGGCATTGCGGCTGGCGACATGGCCGAACAGCACGTCGGAATGGCCATTGGGCGCCTTGGTGTCGGCCGCAACGACGATGTCGGCGCCATGGTCGAGCGGGCGCTGGCCGAAGGGCGTCATCGTCGTGTTGTCGACGACAAGGAGCGCGCCGGCTTTGTGAACAGCGTCGGCGACGGCCGCGATATCGCAGATATCCAGCCCCGGATTGGCGGGGGTTTCGACAAAGGCGAGGCGATAACCTTCGAAGCCGCCGTCGATAAAGGTCGATGTGGGCCTCACATCATAGGTGACGCCAAACGGCTTCAGGAAACGATCGGCCAGTGCCCTTGTCGTGTGATAGCCATCCGAAGGCAGCAGGATACGGTCGCCGGTCTTGAGCAGGGCGAAAAACACCGAACATATCGCAGCCATCCCGGACGGAAAGGCGACGCAGGGCGCACCTTCCAGATGGGACAGCATATGCTCGACCGCGTCCCAGGTCGGGTTGCTGAAGCGACCGTACTGATCGAAACCGGTGGCGTCGCCAGGCGTGTGATAGATTGCGGCCATGGTCAGCGGCAGGGGGATCGGGTCGCCCTTGGCGAGCCCACTGTCGCGCAGATGGGGAAGTGCCGCAGCGCGTGCGTTCGCTGTTTCAGACATCGATTCTCAGACCCTCTTGGTGACCGACCGGATGCGGCGAGACGCTATGCCGGGCAGTGGCTCGCGGCAAGGCGAGTCCGGTTGTGCCAGGCGGCTCTAAACGCTTCGTTAGGCTTAATGGACCATAAAGACGAGACGTGCCGTCAAGGCTGCTCTCATTGGTCGCGGCGCGCGTGTTTGTGAAGCCATTCCCGTTGACGCCCATAGTGCCCCATGATATCCCATTACGATACTCAAGCCTTCGTTCCGTGTCAGGGTAAAGCGTACGCCAATCGGGCAGCCGCGGCGGCTGCGCGTTTGCCGGTTGTTGCCCGTGTGGACGAGGCTGGTACGGGTCAGGGAACGCGCCGCGGCGGGTGCGACAAGATGAAGAGGGGTGCGGCGGCGCAAGCGGCTGTGACGTTCAATGGACCGGTTTCTGTCAAACACGGTGAGCAGGATCGATGCGAAGGGACGGGTGTCCGTTCCGGCGCATTTTCGTGCCGTTGTGCAGAAGCGCGGCTATTCGGAACTCTATGCGCTGCGTTGCCTCGACCAGCCGGCGATGGATGTCGGCGGGCTCGACCTGCTCGACCGCTACGAGCAGCGCATCGCGCTCGAAGATCCCTTCCTGCAGACGGCGGACGACATGTCGTTCTTCTGCCATGGCGATGGCGCGTTCCTGAAGCTCGACCAGGACGGCCGCATCACGATGAGCGATTTCATTCGCGAGCACACCGGCATTGCGGCGGAAGCGGCCTTTGTCGGGCGCGGCAATTTCTTTCAGATCTGGGAGCCGGGACGGCTGGCCGCCTATGGGGCGCAGGCGCGGGCCCGGCTTTTGCAGCTTCGGCAGGGGACGAAGCCTGGGGAGCGACTGGAATGACGGTGGGCCACGGCGATGACCTTCACGCCGTTGGCGGATCGGCCCGCCACATTCCGGTCCTCCTTGGCGAAGTGCTCGAAGCGCTGGCGCCAGCGGAGGGCGACATCATCATCGACGGCACGTTCGGCGCCGGCGGTTACACCAAGGCCATTCTGGCGACAGGCGCTTCCGTCGTCGCGATCGATCGTGATCCGGATGCGATCGCGGCCGGGCGCGATCTCGAGGCGCAGTCGGGCGGCAGGCTGAGGCTGGTGCAGGCGCCGTTCTCGACGCTGGACGAGCATGTCGAGAGCGCCGACGGCGTCGTGCTCGACATCGGCGTCTCCTCGATGCAGCTCGACCAGGCCGAGCGCGGGTTCTCGTTCCGCGCCGACGGACCACTCGACATGCGCATGGCGCAAGCGGGCCTCAGCGCCGCCGACGTCGTCAACAGCTTCAAGCCGGGCGACCTCGCCCGCATCTTCGGCTTCCTGGGCGAGGAGCGTCATGCCGGGCGCATTGCCCGCATGATCGAGGCTCGCCGCGAAAAGCGGCCGTTCGAACGCACGCTGGAACTGGCCGACGCGATCGAGACGCATGTCGGCCGCGCGCCGAAGGACAAGATCCATCCGGCGACGCGCGTCTTCCAGGCGCTGCGCATCTTCGTCAATGACGAGCTTGGCGAATTGGCCAAGGCCTTGCTCGCCGCCGAACGCGCGCTGAAGCCGGGTGGACGGCTCGCCGTGGTGACGTTCCATTCGCTGGAAGACCGCATCGTCAAGCGCTTCATCGCCGATCGCGCCGATGCGGTGACCGGCTCGCGCCATATGCCCGAGGCACAGGCGCGCATCGCCACCTTCCGCAAGGCCGGTGGCGGCGTGACTGCCGGCGACGCCGAGGTCGCTGCCAATCCGCGCGCCCGTTCGGCCCGGCTGCGTGCGGCTGTCCGCACCGAGGCACCGGCGCGCAACAGCGACTTTTCGATTTTCGGCCTTCCAAAGCTTCCCGGCATCGACCGGCCGGGGGAGAGGTAAGCACGTGTTTCGTACCAGCGACATCGTCCTGATCGCCGTCATGGTTTCGGCGGCGGCCCTTACCTACAAGACCAAGCGCGAGGCCGAGGAACAATTGGCGGCGGTGCAGAAGATCCATGCGCAGATCCGCTATGAGGAGGACACGATCGACCTGCTCAAGGCCGACTGGAGCCTGCTCACCCAGCCGTCGCGGTTGCAGAAGCTGGCCGACCTTTACAAGTCGCAACTCGAACTCCAGCCGGTCAGCGCCCGCCAGATCGTCGGTATCGGCGATCTGCCGGCCAAGGCCCTGGACATTCAGGACATCCTGAAAGGACGCCTGGACGGCATGGCCGACAATTCCGACAAGGCGCCTTCGGGCGATAAGGATCCCGTGGTGACCGGAGGCATCGCCCAATGATCGGCAAACTGCTGAAGCGCCGCGCCAGGACCGGTGAAGGCGGATCGATCGTGGTCGAGGGCGCCCGCAAGGCGACCGGAGGCAAGGGCCGGACGCGCATCGTGATGACGATGGCGGTGTTCTTCGGCATCTTCGCGACCATTTCCGGGCGGCTGGTCTATCTCGGCTTCCAGACCCCCGACATGTCGGGCGGCCCGCAGAGCCGGGTCACGGCATCGCGGCCCGACATTGTCGACCGCAACGGCGAAGTGCTGGCGACGGACATCAAGACGGCCTCGCTGTTCGCCGAGCCGCGCCGCATCGTCGACGCCGACGAGGCGATCGAGAAGCTGTCGACGGTGCTTCCCGAGATCGACTACGAGCAGACCTATCACAAGCTGAAGAGCGGCGCCGGCTTCGTCTGGCTGCAGCGGCAGCTGACGCCCAAGCAGCAGTCCGACATCATGCAACTCGGCATTCCCGGCTTCGGCTTCCGCACCGAGAAGCGCCGCTTCTATCCGAGCGGCGAAACCTCGTCTTACATTGTCGGGCTCACCAACATCGACAACCAGGGCATCTCCGGAATGGAGAAATATGTCGACGAGCAGGGCTTGAGCGACCTGCAGGCATCGGGCCTAGCGGTCGCCAAGGATCTGAAGCCGGTGAAGCTTTCGATCGATCTGCGCGTCCAGCATGTGGTGCGCGACGAAATCGCCGCCGGCCTGGAGCGCTATCGCGCGCTCGGCACTGGCGCCGTTGTGCTCAACGTCAAGACCGGCGAAGTGGTGGCGATGGCCTCGGTGCCGGATTTCGATCCGAACAATCCTTACAATGCACAGGAAAAGGACCGGCTGAACCGGATGTCGGCGGGGCTCTACGAGATGGGCTCGACCTTCAAGAGCTTCACCTCAGCCATGGCGCTCGATTCCGGCAAGGCGACGATGGCGAGCCGCTTCGACGCTTCGCATCCAATCCGGGTCGGCCATCAGGCCATTCACGATTTCCACGGCAAGAACCGGGTGCTGTCGTTGCCGGAGGTGTTCCTCTATTCGTCCAACATCGGGTCGGCCAGGGAGGCCGAGCTGGTCGGCATCGAGGGGCACCGCGAATTCCTGCATCGCCTTGGAATTCTTGACAAGATGCAGACCGAACTGCCGGAAGTCGCCCGCCCGACTGAACCGAAGGTCTGGAAACAGGTCAATTCGTTCACCATCGCCTTCGGCCACGGCGTGTCGACGACGCCGCTGCAAGCGGCTGTCGGCTGCGCGGCGCTGATGAATGGCGGCTTCCTGATGAACCCTACCTTCCTCGTCCGCACACAGGAAGAAGCGATGGCGGTGGCCAAGAAAGTGGTCGGTGATAAGACGGTCGATGGCATGCGCTACCTCTATTCGCTCAACGCCGAGAAGGGCTCGGCCAGAAACGCCAGAGTCCCCGGCTACCGCGTTGGCGGCAAGACCGGAACAGCCGAGAAGGTCATCAATGGCCGCTACTCGAAGGAATTGAATTTCAATACCTTCGTCGCCGCCTTCCCGATGGACGATCCGCAATACCTCGTGTTTACGATTGCGGACGCCCCGCACCCGGAAAAGCCTGGCATGACAGACGTCGCGGCCTCGAATGCGGGGGTCATGGCCGGCAATATTATCAGGCGTTCTGCGGCCATGCTTGGCGTGAAGCCAGATTTCAGCCATGAAAATGGTGCAACGCTGGTGTCCTATCAGTGATTCTTGGGGCGCGCCGGCAACTGCGCGCTATTTTGTTGCGGTGAACGGGACTCGATGAAGCTCAGAGATCTAGCCGGTATCCTGCCAGTCGAAGGAACAGCTTCCGCCGATCTGGAGGTTACCGGCATTTCGTCGGATTCCCGCCAGGTAAAACCGGGTGTCGTCTTCTTCGCGCTCGCCGGTACCAAGGCGGACGGCGCGACCTATGCTGCAGACGCGGCCGGCCGAGGTGCTGCCGCGATCGTGGCAGGCAACGCCATTGCCGGGTTGCCGGTCCCGGTGCTGGCGGTCGAAGATCCGCGCCTGGCGCTGGCTCTGAGTGCGGCCCGCTATTTCGGCAGGCAACCTGAGACCATGGTCGCGGTGACCGGCACCAGCGGCAAGACGTCGGTCGCCGCCTTCACCAGGCAGATCTGGGAGCAGACCGGCTATGCCGCCGCTTCGATCGGCACCACCGGCGTGGTGGCGCCTGGGCGAAATGACTATGGCTCGCTGACGACGCCCGACCCGGTCGCCTTGCACCAGCTGCTCAAGGAATTGGCGGATGCCGGCGTCACCCACGCCTCGATGGAAGCCTCCAGCCATGGGCTCGACCAGCGCCGCCTTGACGGCGTCCAGCTGGCGGCCGGCGGCTTCACCAATCTCGGCCGCGACCATATGGACTATCATCCGACCGTCGAGGACTATCACCGCGCCAAAATGCGCCTGTTCGACGCGCTGTTGCCGAAAGGCGCGCCGGCCGTCATCTTCGCCGACGATCCGTGGTCGGCGCCGACGATTCACGCGGCGCAGGCCGCCGGGCTCGACGTGCTGACCGTTGGCCGCCATGGCGATTTCCTCAGGCTGAAGCGGGTCGAGCACGAGCGCCATCGCCAGCGCGCCGAGGTCGAGGCCGACGGCGTGCTTTACGAGGTCGATCTGCCGCTGGCCGGCGATTTCCAGATATCGAACGCGCTGGTTTCGGCAGGACTTGCCATTTCCACCGGAACACCTGTCGCCAAGGCCTTGATGGCGTTGGAGAAACTGAAGGGCGCGCCGGGCCGTCTCGACCTCGTCGGCACCACTGCCCAGGGTGCGCCGGTCTATGTCGACTACGCCCACAAGCCCGACGCACTGGAAAATGTGCTGGCCTCTGTGCGCCCGTTCACCACCGGCCGAGTCATCGTCGTGTTCGGCTGCGGCGGTGACCGTGACCGTGGCAAACGGCCGATCATGGGCGAGATCGCGACACGGCTTGCCGATGTCGTCATCGTCACCGACGACAATCCGCGCTCGGAAGTGCCGGAAACCATCCGCGCCGCCATCCTTGCCGCCGCACCCGGAGCCATCGAGATCGGCGACCGGCGCCAGGCGATCCACGACGCGGTAGCCATGCTGCATGCCGGCGACACGCTGATCGTGGCCGGAAAAGGCCACGAGGAAGGCCAGACGATCGGCTCCGAAACCCTGCATTTCTCCGACCACGAGGAAGTCCGCGCAGCACTCGTGGAGCGTGCCGCATGAGTTTGCTGTGGACCTCCGAGGCGCTGGTTGCGGCCATGGACGGGCGGCCGCTCGGGCCGATGCCGGAAGGCATATCCGGCATTTCGATCGACAGCCGCAGCCTGCAGCCGGGCGACGCCTTCTTCGCCATCAAGGGCGAGGCGATGGACGGCCATGACTTCGCCACCGCCGCCATCAAGGCGGGCGCCGGCGTGCTGGTGGTGGCGGAAGGCAAGCTGCCGTCGCTCGGCCGGCTGACGGCGCCGATCATCGTCGTCGAGGATGTGCTGGCCGCACTTGAAAAGCTCGGTGTCGCGGCGCGCGCCCGGTCCGAGGCCAAGATCATCGCGGTGACCGGTTCGGCCGGCAAGACCACCACCAAGGAAGCGCTGCGCCACGTGCTGTCGGCGGTCGGCAAGGTGCATGCCTCGGCGCAGTCGTTCAACAACCACTGGGGCGTGCCGCTGACTCTGGCACGCATGCCGGTCGATTGCGACTATGCGGTGTTCGAAATCGGCATGAACCACCCCGACGAGATCCGGCCGCTGGTGAAAATGGTGAGGCCGCATGTCGCCATCGTCACCATGATCGCGGCCGCCCACCTCGGCTTCTTCCGCAATCTCGACGAGATCGCCAGGGCCAAGGCCGAGATTTTCGAAGGCCTGGAGCCCGAGGGTGCGGCCATCCTCAACCGCGACGATGCGCGCTGGAAGCTTCTGGACAAGATGGCGCATGCCTCAGGCGTCGAGCACGTGTACGGCTTCGGCGAGAATGCGCGCTCGACCTTCAAGCTGGTCAAGTGCGAACTCCACGCCGACCATTCCGACATCACCGCCAGGGTCGGCGGCCACGAGGTGACGGCGCGGATCGGTGCGCCCGGCCGCCATATGGTGCAGAACGTGCTGGCGGTGCTGGGTGCGGCGCATCTGGTCGGCGCCGACCTCGACAGGGTGGCATCGGCACTGGCCGATCTTTCGGCCGAGCGCGGGCGCGGCAAGCGCCATGTGCTGCGCCACCCCGGCGGGCCGATCACGCTGATCGACGAGAGCTACAACGCCAATCCGGCGTCGATGGGTGCCGCCATGGCTCTGCTCAACGCGACGCCGGTGACAGGCGAGGGCCGCCGCATCGCCGTGCTCGGCGACATGCTGGAACTCGGCGACCATTCGGCCAAGCTGCATGCCGCCCTTGCCGACCTCATCGTCGGCACCGGGACGCAGACCGTTTTTCTGGGCGGTCCGGAAATGCGGGCGTTGGCGCAGACGCTGCCGGCTGAGATCAAGACGGAATACCGCGCCGGCGCCGCGGAGTTGAAGCCGGTGCTGCTTGCCGCGCTCAAGCCAGGCGACGTGGTGATGATCAAATCGTCGAAGGGCATCGGTTTTGCAAAACTGGTCGATGCGCTGCTGGGGAAGTTCCCGGCTGAAACGACAACCAAACAGACCTAGGTCGGGGGACGATAAGCGCATGTTCACACTGCTCGTCGATTTTGCGGACAAGATCTCGGTCTTCAATGTCTTCCGCTACATCACCTTCCGCACCGGCGGGGCGCTGATCACATCGGCGCTGATCGTCTTCATCTTCGGACCAACCATCATCAATTCGCTGCGGCTACGGCAAGGCAAGGGCCAGCCGATCCGCGCCGACGGGCCGCAGACGCATTTCAAGAAGGCTGGCACGCCGACCATGGGCGGGCTGATGATCCTGTCCGGCATCATCGGTTCGTCGCTGCTGTGGGCGAACCTGTCGAGCATCTATGTCTGGGTGGTGCTGCTGGTGACGCTGGGCTTCGGCTCGATCGGCTTCTACGACGACTATCTGAAGGTGACCAAGCAGTCGCATCTCGGCTTTTCCGGCAAGGCACGGCTGGCGCTCGAATTCGTCATCGCCGGCATCGCCGCCTGGGCGATCATGCACAACGGCCAGGCGCCGTTCTCATCGTCGCTGACATTCCCCTTCGCCAAGGAATTCATCATCAATCTCGGCTGGTTCTTCATTCCGTTCTCCTGCTTCGTCATCGTCGGCGCCGGCAATGCGGTGAACCTGACCGACGGCCTCGACGGATTGGCGATCGTGCCGATCATGATCGCGGCGGCGTCCTTCGGCGTCATCGCCTATCTCTCCGGCAACGCCGTGTTCGCCGAATATCTGCAGATCCATTTCGTGCCCGGCACCGGAGAACTGGCGGTCGTGCTTGGCGCGGTCATCGGCGCCGGCCTCGGCTTCCTCTGGTTCAACGCGCCGCCGGCGGCGATCTTCATGGGCGACACCGGCTCGCTGGCGATGGGCGGCCTGATCGGTACGGTCGCCGTCGCCACCAAGCACGAGATCGTGCTGGTCATTGTCGGCGGATTGTTTGTCGTGGAAATCCTGTCGGTCATCATCCAGGTCGGCTACTTCAAGATGACCGGCAAGCGGGTGTTCCTGATGGCGCCGATCCACCATCATTTCGAAAAGCTGGGTTGGACCGAAAGCCAGGTGGTGATCCGCTTCTGGATTATCGCCGTCATCCTGGCGCTGGTCGGCCTGTCCACGCTGAAGCTGAGATAGGAGGCCGATTGATCCCCGCCGCATCCTTCGCAGGCAAGCGCGTTTCGCTCTTCGGGCTCGGTGGCTCGGGGATCGCGACGGCGCGCGCGCTGATCGCCGGCGGGGCAGACGTGCTGGCGTGGGATGACAATCCCGACAGCGTCGCCAAGGCGGCGGCCAGCGGTATCGCAACGGGAGACCTGCGCGGCGCCGACTGGGCCAAGTTCTCGGCTTTCGTGCTGTCGCCGGGCGTGCCACTGACGCATCCCAAGCCGCATTGGACGGTGGAGCTGGCGCGCGGTTCCGGCGTCGAGATCATCGGCGACATCGAGCTTTTCTGCCGCGAGCGGATGCTCGACGCGCCGGCAGCACCGTTCATCGCCATCACCGGCACCAACGGCAAGTCGACGACGACCGCACTGACCGCGCATATCCTGAAAGCGGCGGGACGAGACACGCAGATGGGCGGCAATATCGGCCGCGCGGTGATGACGCTCGATCCGCCTGAGCCCAATCGGCATTATGTTGTCGAATGCTCCTCCTACCAGATCGACCTCGCGCCTTCGATCAACCCGACGGCCGGCATCTTGCTCAATTTGACGCCCGACCATCTCGATCGTCACGGCACCATGCAACACTACGCCTCGATCAAGGAGCGGCTGGTGGCCGGCAGCGAGACGGCGATCATCGGCATCGACGATTCCTGGTGCGCGCAGATCGCCGAGCGGCTGGAGCGGGCGGGGCGGCATGTCATTCGCATTTCCAAGCGGCTGCCACTCACCGACGGCTACTTCGCCGAGGGCGGCAATCTGATGGAAGCAGTGCATGGCCGCTACAGCCGCGTTGCTTTCCTCGAAGGCATCGGCTCATTGCGCGGCCAGCACAATGCACAGAACGCGCTGGCGGCGGTCGCCGCTTGCCTCAAGGTCGGGCTGGACCTCGGCGAGATCCAGTCGGGACTGGAAAGCTTTCCCGGCCTCGCGCACCGCATGGAGCAGGTCGGCCGCAAGGGCCATGTGCTGTTCGTCAACGATTCCAAGGCGACCAACGCCGATGCGGCAGCACCGGCGCTGTCGAGCTTCCCGCGCATCTACTGGATCGCTGGCGGCCTGCCCAAGGAGGGCGGCATCGAGCCGTTGCGCGGCTTCTTCCCGCGCATCGCCAAGGCCTATCTGATCGGTGAGGCGGCGCCCGCCTTCTCGGCGACCCTGGGCGAGGCCGTGCCGTACGAGATATCCGGGACGCTGGCCGCCGCGGTCGAGCACGCCGCGCATGACGCGGCTCAAGACGATACCAGCGAGGTGGCGGTGCTTCTGTCGCCGGCCTGCGCTAGTTTCGACCAGTTCAAGAATTTCGAAGTCCGCGGCGAAGCCTTCAGGCAAGCTGCGAATGCTATCGAGGGTGTGAAACCCATCGGAGGGGCACGATAATGCAGAGCCGTCTCGACAAAAGTCCGGTTGCGACGTGGTGGTGGACGATCGATCGCTGGTTCCTGGCGGCGTTCCTGTCGCTGATGGGGCTCGGCATCGTGCTGTCCTTCGCCGCCAGCCCGGCGGTGGCCGAGCGCATCGGCCTCGACAGTTTCCACTTCGCCACCAGGCAGATCATCTTCACCGTGCCGGCGCTCGGCGTCATGCTGGCGGTGTCCTTCCTCGAATCCAGGCAGATCCGGCGCATGGCGCTGATCATGCTGTGCCTGATGCTGGTGCTGATGGTGGCGGTGCTCTACATCGGCGTCGAGGTGAAGGGCGCGCGCCGCTGGGTGTCGCTTGCCGGCCTGTCGATCCAGCCGTCGGAATTCCTGAAACCCGCCTTCGTCATCATGTGCGCCTGGCTGTTCGCCGAACACAAGCGCCAGCCCGACATTCCTGGCAATCTGTTCGCCATGCTGCTGCTCGCCCTGGTCGTCTCGCTGCTGGTTGCGCAGCCGGATCTCGGCCAGACCATGCTGGTCACCGGCACCTGGGGTGTGATGTTCTTCATGGCCGGGTTGCCGTGGCTGTGGATCATTGCGCTTGGTGCTGCCGGCGTTGGCGGCGTCTTTGCCGCCTACACGGTGTTTCCGCACGTTGCCCTGCGCATCGACAAGTTCCTGACCGGCGAAGGCGACACGTTCCAGGTCGACATGGGCCGCGAGGCGCTGATCAATGGCGGCTGGTTCGGCGTCGGGCCAGGCGAGGGCACCGTCAAGCGGGTTATCCCGGACAGCCATGCCGACTTCGTCTTCTCGGTCGCCGGCGAGGAGTTCGGGCTGATCATGTGCTTCTTCATCATGTCGATCTTCGCCTTCATCGTGCTGCGCGGCCTCAACACGGCGCTGAAGGAGCATGACGACTTCACCCGCTATGCGGTCGGCGGGCTGGTCACCGTGTTCGGCCTGCAGGCCGTCATCAACATGTGCGTCAACCTGCAGCTGGTGCCGGCCAAGGGCATGACACTGCCTTTCATCTCGTATGGCGGCTCCTCGCAGATCGCTATCGCCATCTCGATGGGCATGGTGCTGGCGCTGACGCGCAAGCGGCCCGAAAAGCGCAAGCAGATGGGCTTTGCCCTGTCGCAGCGCGCCCTGCCGGCGGAGTGATATGGCGAGGGGTGTCATCCTTCTTGCCGCGGGTGGAACCGGGGGGCATCTGTTCCCGGCCGAAGCGCTGGCGCATGAGCTGAACGAGCGCGGCTGGACGGTGCATCTGGCCACCGACGACCGTGCCGAGCGCTTCGCCGGCCATTTCCCGGCTGCCGCCATCCATCCGATCCAGTCGGCGACGATGGGCTCGAAGAATCCCATCGCCCTGCTTGGCGCCTTCTGGAAAATCTGGCGCGGCGTACGCCAGGCTTCCGCGGTCATCGCCAGGATCAAGCCGGATGCCGTCGTCGGCTTCGGCGGCTATCCGACCCTGCCGCCGCTTTACGCGGCGACACGGCGAAAGGTGCCGACGCTGATCCATGAGCAGAACGCGGTGATGGGGCGCGCCAACCGGGCGCTGGCCGGCCGTGTCGATGCGATCGCCGGCGGCTTCCTGCCGCAGGACACCAGTGCAGCCGGCGCCAAGACGGTGACGACAGGCAATCCGGTCCGGCCTCCCGTGCTGGAAGCGGCCAAGACGCCCTATGCGGCATCGACCGGGGAGGAGCCGTTCCGCCTGCTGGTGTTCGGCGGCAGCCAGGGAGCCCAGTTCTTCTCGGACGCGGTGCCGGCGGCCATCGCCATGCTCTCCGAAACGCAACGCAAGCGGCTGGTGATCACGCAGCAGGCGCGCGCCGATGATGTGGCGCGCGTGAAGGCGGCCTATGCCGCCCTTGGCGTCGCCGCCGAAGTCTCGCCCTTCTTCACCGACATGGCGCAGCGCATGGCGGCGGCGCATCTGGTGATCTCGCGCTCCGGCGCCTCGACCGTTTCGGAGATCGCTGTCATTGGCCGGCCGGCGCTGCTGGTGCCTTATCCCTATGCGCTCGACCACGACCAGGCGGCGAACGCGGCAGCCCTTGCCGCCGCCGGCGGTGGCGAAGTGCACCCGCAATCCTCGCTTTCGCCCGAGCGCATCGCGGCGCTCCTCGGCGCGCTGATGGACAACCCCGAGCGGCTGGGGGCCATGGCGGCGGGCGCGAAATCGGCCGGCCGTCCCGACGCGGCACGGTTGCTCGCCGATCTCACAGAGGCTATTGCGTCCCAAAAAACCGTTTCAGACTTCAGGAAGGGGACGCACGCATGAAGATGCCGCAGACCATCGGCCTTGTGCATTTCATCGGTATTGGCGGCATCGGCATGAGCGGCATTGCCGAGGTGCTGCACAATCTCGGCTACAAGGTGCAGGGGTCCGACCAGGCCGACAGCGCCAATGTGCAGCGGCTGCGCGACAAGGGCATCGAATGCTTCGTCGGCCACAAGGCCGAAAATCTCGGCGATGCCGAGGTTGTCGTCGTCTCGACGGCGATCAAGAAAACCAACCCCGAACTGAAGGCCGCGCGCGAGAAGCTGCTGCCGATCGTGCGCCGTGCCGAGATGCTGGCCGAGCTGATGCGTTTTCGCCAGGCGGTGGCGATCGGCGGCACGCATGGCAAGACGACGACGACTTCCATGGTTGCGACACTGCTCGAAGCCGGCGGGCTCGATCCGACCGTCATCAATGGCGGCATCATCAATGCCTATGGCACCAATGCGCGCATGGGCGACGGCGAGTGGATGGTGGTCGAGGCCGACGAGAGCGACGGCACCTTCCTCAAACTGCCGGCCGAGATCGCCGTCGTCACCAACATCGATCCCGAGCATCTCGACCACTATGGCAGCTTCGACAAGGTGCGCGAGGCGTTCCGCCAGTTCGTCGAGAACGTGCCGTTCTACGGTTTCGGCGTCATGTGCACGGATCACCCGGAAGTGCAGGCGCTGGTCAGCCGCATCGAGGATCGCCGCGTCATCACCTATGGCGAGAATGCGCAGGCCGATGTGCGCTTCACCAATCACCGCATGGCCGGTGCCATTTCGGAATTCGACGTGGTGATCCGCAACCGCAAGAGCGGTGGCCAGACGACGATCGCCGGCCTGCGCCTGCCGATGCCCGGCCGTCACAACGTCTCCAACGCGACGGCGGCGATCGCGGTGGCGCATGAACTCGGTCTGTCCGCCGAAGCGATCACGAAGGGCCTGTCGTCCTTCGCCGGCGTCAAGCGCCGCTTCACCCATACCGGTTCGTGGAACGGCGTCGATGTGTTCGACGATTACGGCCACCACCCGGTCGAGATCTCGGCGGTGCTGAAGGCGGCGCGCAGCGCCACCCAGGGCCGCGTCATCGCCATCGCCCAGCCGCACCGCTTCACCCGGCTGCACGATCTGTTCAACGAGTTTTCCACTTGCTTCAACGACGCCGACACGGTGATGGTGGCGCCGGTCTACGCGGCCGGCGAAGAACCGATCGAAGGCGTGACATCCGATGCGCTGGTGTCGCGCATCCGTGCCGGCGGCCATCGCGACGCGCGCTACATCGAGGGTCCGGCAGCAATCGCGCCAATCATCCGCGATCTGGCCAAGCCCGGCGACTTCGTCGTCTTCCTCGGTGCCGGCAACATCACCCAATGGGCCTATGCGCTGCCCAAGGAGCTTGGCGGGACGGACTCATGATGCACGGCCAGGACCTGATCGACAGACTTGGCGACCGGCTTGCCGGCCTGCGTGGCCGCCTCACGCCGAATGCGGAGATGGACAAGATCACCTGGTTTCGCGCCGGAGGGCTGGCCGAGGTGCTGTTCCAGCCGGCCGATGAGGACGACCTTGCCGCGTTCCTCAAAGCCGTTCCCGAAGACATACCGCTGACCATCGTCGGCGTCGGCTCGAACCTTCTGGTCCGGGACGGCGGCATTTCGGGCTTTGTTATCCGGCTTTCGGCGAAAGGCTTTGGCGAGGCCGAGGTCATCGGGCCGACAAGGATCAAGGCCGGCGGCGCCACGCCCGACAAACGCGTCGCCGCAGTGGCGCTCGAAGCCGGCATTGGCGGCTTTCATTTCTATTACGGCATTCCGGGCGCCATCGGCGGCGCGCTGCGGATGAACGCCGGCGCCAATGGCGTCGAGACGCGCGAGCGCGTCGTCGAGGTGCGCGCGCTCGACCGCAAGGGCAATGTCCAGACGCTGAGCAATGCCGATATGGGCTACGCCTATCGCCATTCGGCGGCACCTGCCGGCCTGATCTTCACCTCGGCCGTGTTCGAGGGCTTTGCCGAGGACAAGACAGCGATCAAGGCGGCGATGGATGCGGTGCAGAACCACCGCGAGACCGTGCAGCCGATCCGCGAGAAGACCGGCGGCTCGACCTTCAAGAACCCCGACGGCACGTCGGCTTGGAAGGAGATCGACAAGGCGGGCTGCCGCGGCCTGATGATCGGCGGCGCGCAGATGTCGCCGATGCATTGCAACTTCATGATCAACACCGGAACCGCGACCGGCTACGACCTTGAATATCTCGGCGAGACGGTGCGCACGCGGGTGCTGGAGAATTCGGGCATCCGGCTGCAATGGGAAATCAAGCGCATCGGCAATTTCCGGCCGGGGCATGCCGTCCAGGAATTTCTCGGGCAACTCCTCTAAGGTGCGCTGATATTCAGGGGTGATGCCGGCCGCTCCGGTTCTCGAAAGCCATCTAGTTTGGTCGCTTCGCGCCCGTCTTCGACTCCGGCCTGGCCTGACTTGAATCTCAATACAGCTTGGCGCGCGTTGAAGTTCACGTGATGCATGAACTTCAACGAGGCCGAAACAGCCCGCGACCGTTGCTCCAAAGACTCAACGGCACACTTTTCTCATCCATTTTCTCAGAAAGTGAATCTCTCGGAATCGTAAGCGCTTGCCAGTGAATCAACTCTCTGATTCTCTGCTCCAAAGCGTTTCCTGATTTGAGTCGTTCGACGCGTTTTCAGCGTTTTCCGTCTGGGGGGCAACCTGCCGGGAGACTCTGACTCAATGTTGCGGAAAATATTGGGTTTTGGTCCGCCATGAGAGGGGATGACGGGGAATGAAAAGCAAGCATGTGGCCGTCCTGCTGGGTGGTTTCTCATCCGAGCGGCCCGTGTCTCTGTCCTCGGGAAAGGCCTGTGCCGATGAGCTCGAGAAGGAAGGCTACCAGGTCACGCGCGTCGATGTCGGGCGCGATGTCGGCTCGGTGCTTGCCGAGCTCCGGCCCGATGTCGCCTTCAACGCGCTGCACGGCCCGTTTGGCGAGGATGGCACCATCCAGGGCATCCTCGAATATCTCGGCATGCCCTACACCCATTCAGGCGTGCTCGCCTCGGCGCTGGCCATGAACAAGGAGCAGGCCAAGCGGGTTGCCAGGTCGGTCGGCGTCCCTGTCGCCGAATCGAAGGTAGCTAGCCGCTTCGCCATCCAGAGCAAGCACCCGATGAAGCCGCCCTATGTGGTCAAGCCGGTCAATGAGGGCTCGAGCTTCGGCGTCGTCATCGTGCATGAGGGGCAGTCGCATCCGCCGCAGATCATCGGCTCGTCGGAGTGGAAATATGGCGATACCGTCATGGTCGAGCGCTATATCCACGGCCGGGAGCTGACCTGCGCGGTGATGGGCGATGTGGCGCTGGGGGTCTGCGAGATCATCCCGACCGGCCATTCCTTCTACGACTATGATTCAAAATATGTCGCCGGGGGATCAAAGCACGAATGCCCCGCAAAAGTTTCACCGAATATTTACCAAAAAATACAAACACTGGCGCTTAAGGCTCACCAAGCGATCGGCTGTCGGGGCGTTTCCCGGTCGGACTTCCGTTATGACGATCGGCATTCCGAAAACGGCGAGGTTGTGTGGCTCGAGGTCAACACCCAGCCGGGTATGACGCCGACGTCCTTGGTGCCTGAAATCGCCGCCCAGGCCGGGCACTCGTTTGGCGATTTGTTGAGTTGGATGGTGGAGGACGCTTCGTGTCTGCGTTGAAATGGGGACAAGGCAAGGGGAAGGGCGCGGCCGGGCCGGCGCTGTTCGGCCTGCCGTTGTCGTTCGACCATTTCGTGCTGCCGCGTGTGCTTCGCCGCCCGGTGCGCATTCTGGCGCGCCTGGGCGTGGGTGAATTCCAGGCGCCGCGCTTCTCTGCGGCCATGATGTCTGCCGTGCTGGTTGCCTCGAGCAGTGCCTATGGCGCCTATCTCGGCGGCCATGTCGACGGCATCGTACAGAGCATCACTGCCCGCACCGGCTTTGCCGTCGATCAGGTCAAGGTGGTCGGCAATCGCCAGACCTCCGAGATCGACATCCTCGACAGGCTCGAACTCGACGGCTGGACCTCGCTGATCGGTTTCGACGCCGAGGCGGCGCGCGAACGGATTTCCAGCCTGCCGTGGATCGAGGTCGCGGCGGTGCGCAAGGTCTATCCGCACACGCTGGAAGTGCGTGTCGAGGAGCGCGAGGCCTTCGCGCTCTGGCAGCAAGGCGATCAGCTCTCTGTCATCGAGAAGGATGGCGCCGTGATTGCGCCGTTCTCCGGCGGCAAGCAGGTGCTGTTGCCGCTGCTGATCGGCGTCGGCGCGCCGGCCAAGGCGCCGGACTTCCTGGCCAAGCTCGAAAAATACCCCGAGCTCGCGACCCGGATCAAAGGCTACATCCGCGTCGGCGAGCGGCGCTGGGACCTCAAGCTGGACAACGGCGTCACCATCAAGCTTCCCGAGGATGGCGAGGACCAGGCGATCGCCGAACTCGTCAAGATGGACCAGGAAAAGGGGCTGTTGTCGCGCGACATCGCTGCCGTCGACATGCGCCTGACCGACCGGCTGGTCGTGCAGCTGACGCCGGAAGCGGCGACGCAGCGCGAGGCCGCCCTCAACGAAAAACCAAAGAGCCTGAAGCGCAAGCCGGAGACGAAGATATGAGCTGGCTTGGCGGTCATGGCGATGCCTCGTCGCGCCGGTCCGGCACCCTGACGGTGCTGGATGTCGGTTCGAGCAAGGTCTGCTGCATGGTGGCCAAGCTGAAGCCGAGCGATGACGGCAAGCTGTTGCGCGGCCGTTCGCACCGGATCCAGGTGATCGGCATCGGCCATCAGAAGTCGCAAGGCGTGAAGTCGGGTGTCGTCGTCGATCTCGACCGCGCCGAGCATGCCATCCGTCTGTCCGTCGACGCCGCCGAGCGCATGGCTGGGCTGACGGTCGATTCGCTCATCGTCAACATGACTGCCGGCCGGCTGAAGAGCGAAGCCTTCTCGGCCACCATCAATCTTGGCGGCCACGAGGCCGACGAAGCCGATATCAAGCGCGTGCTCGGCGCCGGCGCCAAGCAGGCCCTGAAAGCCGAACGCGAGGTCATCCATTCGCTCCCGGTCGGCTTCTCGCTCGATGCCGAGCGCGGCGTGCGTGATCCGCGCGGCATGGTCGGCGACGCACTCGGCGTCGACATGCACGTCTTGACCGGCGACGCCGCGCCGATGCGCAACCTGGAGCTTTCCATCAACCGCTCGCATCTGTCGGTCGAGCGCATGGTGGCGACACCCTATGCAAGCGGACTGGCTGCCTTGGTCGACGATGAACTGGAAATGGGCGCGGCCTGCATCGACATGGGCGGCGGCACGACGACGATCTCGGTGTTTTCGGAAGGCAAGTTCGTTCATGGCGATGCCATCGCCATCGGCGGCAACCACGTCACGCTGGACATGGCCAAGGGGCTGTCGACCTCGCTCGACGCCGCCGAGCGGCTGAAGGTGATGCATGGCTCGGCGCTGCCGGGCAGTGCCGACGATCGCGACCTGGTCTCGATCCAGCCGATCGGCGACGATGGCGACGTGCCGCTGCAAATCCCGCGTTCGGTGATGACGCGCATCGTGCGCGCCCGCATCGACGAGACGCTCGAACTGCTGCGCGACCGGCTGAACAAGTCCGGCTACGGCAATGCGGTGGGCAAGCGCGTTGTCTTGACCGGCGGCGCCAGCCAGCTTGCCGGCCTGCCGGAAGCGGCGCGCCGCATCCTGGGGCGCAATGTACGCATTGGCCGCCCGCTCGGCGTGGCTGGCCTGCCGGAAGCGGCGAAAGGGCCGGCCTTCTCGGCCGCGGTGGGGCTTCTGATCTATCCGCAGATGGCGAGCTTCGAGAGCCATCCGGCGAAAGGAATTTCCGGTCTGAGAATGACTGGGACGGGTGGAAAACTGCATCGCATGAGTCAGTGGTTGAGAGACAGTTTCTAATTGACGGGGACAGCCCCATAGGCGGCCGCGGCGGCGAAGCGGCGTGAAAGGCAAAGGACGGAGACAATGACCATCAATCTGCAGAAGCCGGACATCACCGAGCTTAAGCCGCGCATCACCGTGTTCGGTGTTGGCGGCGGCGGCGGCAATGCCGTCAACAACATGATCACCGCCGGTTTGCGCGGTGTCGAGTTCGTGGTGGCCAACACCGACGCCCAGGCGCTGACCATGTCGAAGGCCGACCGGCTGATCCAGCTCGGCGCGCATGTCACCGAGGGGCTGGGCGCCGGATCGCAGCCGGAAGTCGGCCGTGCGGCGGCGGAAGAATGCATCGACGAGATCATCGATCATCTGTCCAACACCCATATGTGCTTCGTCACCGCCGGCATGGGCGGCGGCACCGGCACCGGTGCGGCTCCGGTCGTGGCGCGTGCCGCCCGCGAAAAGGGCATCCTCACCGTCGGCGTCGTCACCAAGCCATTCCATTTCGAAGGCCAGCGCCGGATGAAGACGGCGGATTTTGGTATCGAGGAACTGCAGAAATGCGTCGATACGCTGATCGTCATCCCCAACCAGAACCTGTTCCGGCTGGCCAATGACAAGACCACCTTCGCCGACGCCTTCGCCATGGCCGACCAGGTGCTCTATTCCGGTGTTGCCTGCATCACCGACCTGATGGTCAAGGAAGGCTTGATCAATCTCGACTTCGCCGACGTCCGTTCGGTCATGCGCGAGATGGGCAAGGCGATGATGGGCACCGGCGAGGCTTCCGGTGAGGGCCGCGCGATGGCCGCCGCCGAGGCTGCCATTGCCAATCCGCTGCTCGACGAGACCTCGATGAAGGGTGCCAAAGGCCTGCTGATCTCGATCACCGGCGGCCGCGACCTGACCCTGTTCGAGGTCGACGAAGCGGCGACCCGCATCCGCGAGGAAGTCGACCAGGACGCCAACATCATCCTGGGCGCCACTTTCGACGAGGAACTCGAAGGCGTCATCCGCGTCTCGGTGGTTGCCACCGGCATCGACAAGTCGGCGGCTGAAATCGCCGCCGCGCCGATCTCGATCCGCACGGCGCCACCGAAGCCGGCCAGCCGTCCGGCCGTTGCCGCGGTGGAAAGCCGCCCGGCGCCGGTGCAGCAGACCGCCTATGAACCGCGCGCCATCGACCCGGTCGCCGAAGCCATCCAGCTGGCCGAAGCAAATGCAGCGGCGATGGCACAGGCTCGTCCGGTTCCGGTCGCCCACGCGGACGATTTCCGCCCGCAGAGCAAGATCTTTCAGGCGCCGCCAGCACAGCCGATGCCGCAGCCCGTGGTCCAGCAGATGCAGCCGGCTCCGCAGCCGCGCGAAATGCTGCAGCGCGAAGCCCCGCAGCCGGCCATGGCGCCGCAGCGGATGCCGCGCGTCGAGGACTTTCCGCCGGTCGTCAAGGCCGAGGTGGATGCCAAGAGCCGCCCGGTCGACCACGAGAACAACAGCGGACCGATGGGCCTGCTGAAGCGCCTGACCAACGGCCTGACCCGTCGCGAGGAAGAGCCTGCACGGCTGCAGCCGGCGCAGCCGCGCGAACCCAAGCTGCGCCAGGCCGCTCCTGAAGTGCGCCGTCTTGCCAGCCAGGATGCGCAGCTCTACGCGCCGCGCCGTGGTCAACTCGACGAGCAGGGCCGCCTGACACCGCAGGTAAGGGCGACTCAGGACGACGATCAGCTGGAGATTCCGGCGTTCCTGCGCCGCCAGGCCAACTGATCGTAAACGGGCTTTAACGATTGTTAACAGGCAGGCAAGGAATTGCTTGCCTGTTAACGTTTTAAATGATGTGATTTCAAGTACTTACAAAGCCGGACAGGATCCGGTTCGCGGTTACAAAGAGTAAGAAACCGTGATTTGGAGTCTCCCTCCCGCGACCTTATCTTCGCTGCCTACCATAGTCGGTTTGCCGGGATTTCGGGGGAAGTCGCCCCGCCTGCCGATTTCAACAAAGAGCCGCGCCCTCGGGCTGGAGAAGCGGACCTAGGCATTACGGGCTTATGGGGATTGTCTTGCACGACTATCAGACGACAGTGAAGACGCGCGCGTCGCTTACCGGCACCGGCGTCCATAGCGGCAAGGAAGTTTCCATCAGCTTCATGCCGGCGGATGCCGATACCGGCATCGTGTTCCAGCTTTTCAAAGGCGCAGAGCAGGGCCGCGAGTTCCGCGCCCTGGTTTCCGAAGTCGGCGCCACTGATCTTTGCACCATGCTTGGTGATCCCGCTGGCGAGCACATCGCCACGGTCGAGCACATCATGGCTGCGCTGTTCGGGCTCGGTATCGACAATGTCGCCATCGAGATCGACGGTTCCGAGGTTCCCATCTTCGATGGCAGCGCCATGCCATTCGTCGAAGCCATCGACCAGGCGGGCATAGAGACGCTCCCGGTCAAGCGGCGCTATATCAGGGTCATGAAGCCGGTCCGCATCGAGAACGGCGCCTCGTGGGCGGAGTTCAAGCCTTATGACGGCACCCGTTTCGAGATCGAGATCGACTTCGAAAGCCCGGCGATCGGCCGCCAGCTGTTCGCGTCCGACCTCAACGCCGATATTTTCCGCCGCGACATCGCGCGCGCCCGCACCTTCGGCTTCATGAAGGACGTCGAGCGGCTGTGGGCCGCCGGCTACGCGCTCGGATCCTCGCTGGAGAACTCGCTGGTGATCGGTGACGACAACCGCGTCATCAACATGGGCGGCCTGCGCTATCCCAACGAATTCGTGCGCCACAAGACACTGGACGCCATGGGCGACTTGGCGCTGGCCGGTGCCCGTTTCATCGGCTGCTTCCGCTCCTATCGCGGCGGCCACAGGATGAATGCGGCTGCACTGCGCCGCCTGCTTTCGGATCGTACGGCGTTCGAGATCGTCGAGACGACGCGCCGCGAGCGTGGCCGCTCCGCCGAGATGAACGCCGTCAACGCGCCGCTCTACGCGCCTTGGATGATCTGATTCTCCTGACTTTTTTCGGATTCCAAGGCAGGCAGCGAGTGTTGCACGAATGCACCACCCTGTTGGTGAAATTGCACGGATGTTCGAGCCGTGTCCGACCGCCACAAAAATGTGCGATTGGCCGGCGATAGCGTTGCCGGGCAAGGCGGTTATGGTTTATGGCTGCTGCCGTCGATTAGTGCATGTCGCCTGGAAGTGGGGACCAGTTTTGGGACAACGGCATGCAAACGCGCATTGAAATAACGCCGAAAGGGCGCAATCCAATCATGTTCTTCAAGCGAGTTGGTCAATTGAAAGCGCCGCAGCGGGCTGTTTTCCTGGCGCTTTCGGTGGTTGTTCCATCGCTCTTCCTGTCGGCCTGCATGTCGTCGGAGAAAGATATCGACCTGTCGACCTATGTCGACCAGACCGAGCCGGCCGATGTTCTATACAATCAGGGCCTTGCCAACCTGAATGCCGGACGCCTGGAAGAGGCGAGCAAGAAGTTCGATGCGGTCGATCGTCAGCACCCTTATTCGGAGTGGGCCCGCAAATCGATGGTGATGGGTGCTTTCGCCGACTATCGCCAGGGCAATTACGATGAGGCGATCGGCTCGGCCAAGCGCTATCTCACGCTCTATCCGTCGACCGATGACGCCGCCTACGCGCAGTACATCATCGGCTTGAGCTACTACCGCCAGATCAAGGACGTGACGCAGGACCAGAAGGAAGCGCGCCAGACCCTTCAGACGATGCAGGACCTGGTGACGCGCTGGCCGACATCGGAATATGTCGACGACGCCAAGGAAAAGATGCGCTTCGCCAACGATCAGTTGGCCGGCAAGGAAATGCAGATCGGCCGCTACTATCTCGAGCGCCGCGAATACATCGCCGCCGTCAAGCGCTTCCGCACCGTGGTGGAGAACTATTCCAACACGCGCCATGTCGAGGAAGCCTTGGCCCGCCTGACCGAAAGCTATTATGCGATGGGCCTGACCTCGGAGGCGCAGACCGCCGCCGCCGTGCTCGGCACCAACTATCCCGACAGCCCGTGGTACAAGGATTCCTACAAGCTGCTGCAGAGCAATGGGCTTGCGCCGCGCGAGAATGCCGGGTCGTGGATATCCAAGGCCGGGAAGATGATCACCGGCGGCGCCTGACCCCGGAGCATTGGACCGAAGCGTGCGCAACGCTTTTTCGGATTGATCCGGCGCTCAAACAAAAAGATAGTGCGGCGCTGCGACTCCAGATGGTCGCGTGCCGCCTTAAAGCGCGTCGCGCTTTAAGTCTTTTGTTTTCGTGCATGTCGTTGTCCCAAAACCGGGTTCACTTTTGGGCGACATGCAATAGGTCCGGGTTCTGATGCTTTCCAGACTGTCGATCCGCGATATCGTCCTGATCGAGAAGCTGGATATCGACTTCCAGCCCGGCCTGTCCGTGCTGACCGGCGAAACCGGTGCCGGCAAATCCATCCTGCTCGATGCTCTGTCGCTGGCGCTTGGTGCGCGCGGCGATGCGTCGCTGGTGCGCCATGGCGCGGCGCAGGGCCAAGTCATCGCCGTCTTCGACGTGCCACGCAACCATCCGGCCCGCACGCTGCTTGCCGAAAATGCCATCGACGATGACGGCGACATCATCCTGCGCCGCCTGCAGACGGCGGACGGCCGCACCCGCGTCTTCGTCAACGATCAGCCCTCCAGCGTCACGCTGATGCGCGATGTCGGCCGCGCGCTGGTCGAAATCCACGGCCAGCATGACGAACGCGCTCTGGTCGACCCCGGCGCCCATCGCGAGGTGCTCGACGCTTTCGGCGGCCATCTCGGCGCCGTTCGCTCGACGGGCGAGGCATGGCGGCACTGGCGCGCCTGCGAGCAGGAACTTTCGCGTCACCGCGCCAAGGTGGCGGCGGCCGCGCGCGAGGCCGATTATCTGCGTGCGGCGGTCGCGGAGCTGACGAAGCTCGATCCGCAGCCGGGCGAGGAGACCGATCTCGCCGAGCTGCGCGCATCGATGATGCGGGCGGAGAAGATCGCTTCCGAAATCCATGATGCGCAGGATGTGCTGTCCGGCCCGTCCTCGCCCCTGCCGCAACTGGCGAGCCTGCTCAGACGGTTGCAACGCAAGGTGACGGAAGCGCCGGGCCTGCTCGACGACGTGGTCAAATCGCTTGACGAGGCGATGCTGTCGCTCGACGCGGCACAGTCGGGTGTCGAGGCCGCACTTCGCGCCACCGAATATGATCCGCAGCGGCTTGAGAAGGCGGAGGAACGGCTGTTTTCTCTGCGCGCCGCCTCGCGCAAGCACAGCGTCGCTGTCGACGACCTGGCGCAGCTGCGCGACACGATGTCGGCCGATCTCGCCGATCTCGATGCCGGCGAGGAGCGCCTGCACGGGATGGAAAAGCAGGCCGCCGCGGCGCGTGAGACCTATGACATTGCCGCCGCTCAGCTGTCTTCGCTTCGTCATGCGGCGGCGGTCGGCCTGACCAAGGCGGTGATGGCCGAATTGCCTGCGCTGAAGCTCGAACGCGCCGCCTTCATCGTCGAGATGAAGAGCGAGGCCGAGAGCCGCATGGAAGAGGGCATCGACCAGATCGAGTTCTGGGTGCGCACCAATCCCGGCACGCGGCCCGGGCCGATGATGAAGGTTGCTTCCGGTGGCGAGCTGTCGCGCTTCCTCCTGGCGCTGAAGGTGGCGCTGGCCGACCGTGGCTCGGCGCCGACGCTGGTTTTCGATGAAATCGACACCGGCGTGGGCGGCGCCGTGGCGGATGCCATCGGCCAGAGGCTGGCGCGGCTGTCGAAGCGCGTGCAGGTGCTGTCGGTCACGCATGCGCCGCAAGTGGCGGCGCGCGCGGCGACGCATTTCCTGATCTCCAAATCGGGCAGCACCGACCGGGTCGCGACCGGCATTGCCGAGATGGATCGGCCGGCGCGGCAGGAAGAGATCGCGCGCATGCTGGCCGGCGCCACCATCACCGACGAGGCGCGCGCGGCAGCCGAACGATTGTTGCGCGAAAACACCACGGCGGCATAAGAACAACCGGCGTCATGGGCCGAGTCAGGATATGGCTCCATCCTGCTGTTCAGGAATGATTTTCCCAAAATCCTGATCTATTGTGACGCGCCACCGTTCGGGGAAGAAAAGCATGGCCGAAAAACCTGTCGATTCGCTCAGCGAAAGCGAGGCCGAAGCCGAGCTGATGCGCCTGGCGGAAGAGATCGCCGAGCACGACCGGCGCTACCATACCGAGGACGCGCCGATAATCACCGACGCGCAATATGATGCGCTGACACGGCGCAACCTTGCCATCGAACAGCGCTTCCCGGCGCTGGTGCGCGAGGATTCGCCGTCGCGCAGGGTTGGTGCTGCGCCGGCTGAAGGCTTCGCCAAGGTGCGTCACGCGGTGCCGATGCTCAGCCTCGCCAAGGCCTATACCGACGAGGACGTCACGGATTTCATCGAACGCGGCCGGCGGTTCTTCGATCGCGACAAGGATCTCGACATCGCCTTTACAGCCGAACCGAAGATCGACGGTTTGTCGGCTTCGCTGCGTTATGAGGGTGGTGTGTTCGTGCAAGGCGCAACGCGCGGTGATGGCACCGTCGGCGAGGACATCACCGCCAATCTCAGGACAATCGCCGACATCCCCGCAAAGCTGAAAGGCTCGGGCTGGCCTGAAATCATCGAAATACGCGGCGAGGTCTACATGACCTACGCGGAATTCGAGGCGCTGAAGCAACGCTCGGCTGCGGTTGGCGGCCAGGACTACGTCAATCCGCGCAACACGGCGGCCGGGTCGCTGCGCCAGAAGGATGCATCCGTCACCGCCAGCCGCAACCTCAAATTCTTCGCCTATGCCTGGGGCTATACATCGGAGGAACCCGCTCCGACCCAGTACGATTCCGTGCAGAAGTTCAAGGATTGGGGTTTTGCGATCAGTCCGCTGATGGTGCGGGCGAAGTCGGCCGAGGACCTGATCGCGCATTATCATCGGATCGAGGAACAGCGCTCCTCGCTGGGCTATGACATTGACGGCGTCGTCTACAAGGTCGACCAGCTGGAACTGCAGCGCAGATGGGGTTTCGTCACCGGCGAGCCGCGCTGGGCGGTTGCGCACAAATTCCCCGCCGAACAAGCGATGACGACCGTGCAGAAGATCGACATCCAGGTTGGCCGCACCGGCACGCTGGCGCCGGTTGCGCGCCTGGCACCCGTCACGGTTGGCGGCGTCGTGGTCGAAAACGTCACGCTGCACAATGAGGACTACATCAAGGGTCTGGATAGCACGGGCCAGCCGATCCGCGACGGCATCGACGTGCGCATCGGCGACACCGTGGTGATCCAGCGGGCAGGGGATGTCATTCCGCAGATCGTCAGCGTCGTCATCGACAAGCGTCCGCCCGATGCCGTGCCATACGAGTTCCCGCATATTTGTCCGATCTGCGGCTCGCCGGCGACGCGCGAGATCAACGAGAAGACCGGCAAGGAAGATTCCCGCCGCCGCTGCACCGGCGAACTGATCTGCCCCGCGCAGGCGGTGGAAGGATTGCGCCACTTCGTGTCTCGCGGTGCCTTGGACATCGAAGGGCTCGGCGCCGAGAACATAGACACCTTCTTCAATGCGGGATTGATCAAGACAGCCGCGGATATCTTCACGCTCAGGGATCGCCGCCCTGCGGTCACCAGGGCGCTGGCCGAGCGGCGCGAGGAGCAGGCCAGGCAGCGCGAGGCCGCATCGGGCAAGACGCGCAAGAATGTGCGCAGCGTCGAGGACCGCAATTACGAAGGCCTCGACAAGCTGTTTTCTGCCATCGACTCGCGCCGCGAACCGGAACTGGACCGTTTCATCTTCGCGCTCGGCATCCGCCACATCGGCGAGACGACAGCGGCGGTGCTTGCCCGGACCTTCTCGACCATCGAGGAGTTGATTCGCGTCGGCAAGGAAACGGCAGCGGCGGCCGATCCGCACACGGTTTTCCCATCGGTCAACGGCATTGGCGACACTGTGATCGATGCACTTCGCGATTTCTTCGGCAATGAGCGCAACGACGACGTGCTTGACGCGCTGCTCGTGCAGGTCAGGCCGAAGCCGTATGTCGTGACCATCTCGGCCGACAGCGCGGTTGCCGGCAAGACCATCGTGTTCACAGGCACGCTGGAAAAGATGACGCGCCCCGAGGCCAAGGCAATGGCGGAACGTCTCGGCGCCAAGGTCGCGGGCTCGGTTTCCGCGAAGACCGATCTGGTTGTCGCAGGACTCGGTGCCGGCTCCAAGCTCAAGCTCGCCAGCGAGCTCGGCGTCGAGGTGATCGACGAGGACGCCTGGCTGGTGCGGATCGGCAAGGCGTGATGGAAGGTGCATTCAAGGGTTTCGGGCAGAAGGCCATTCCGTTCCTGAAGGCGCTGGATTTCCATCAGAGCCGGGAGTGGTTCCTGGAAAACCGCGACCTGTTCGAAAAGGAGTTGCGCGACCCCTTTGGCGATCTGGTCGAAACGCTCACTCGGCGTTTCGCGGAGGCAGGGCTCGGGCTGCGCGGCGATCGCAAGAAATCGCTGTTCCGCATCAATCGCGACGTGCGTTTCGCCAAGGACAAGCGGCCTTACAACCGGCATTTGTCGGCGATCCTGTCGCCCGACGGCACCAAGATGGAGCATGGCGTGTTCTACGTCCATATCGGGCTCGAGGGTTGCTTTGCCGGCGTCGCCTGGTGGCAACCCGAGCCAGCCCTGCTGCTGGCGATGCGCCGAGCCATCGAAGTATGGCCTGACAGATTTCGCGCCATGGTGAAAGCGCTGGCGAAAAACGGCCTCGAACTGGATGCCGAAGGCGGCATGAAGCGGACACCGCGCGGCTTCGAGCATGTCGACGATGCCGATCTCGTCGCAGCCATCCGCAACCGGCATTTCGCCGTCCGGCATGCGATCGATCCGGCTGGGATCCATGGTCCAGAGCTGGTCGACGAACTCGTCGATTTCACCTTGCACGCCAAGCCGCTGCTCGACTGGGGCCGGGCGATCCAGGGCAACACTGAGGCCAGTTAGGTCCATGGCGTATGATTAGATGGAACACCTGTTCTCATGCGCGAAGAGGGTCGGTTTGATGCCTTTGCTCATATCGCTGCTAATCATCTTCTGGAATTTTTTGGTTTTCTCTATCGCGCCTTTTGATGTGCTTTCTTTGTCTATATTCATTGTGGTGGAGATATCAGTCTTTCCAATCGTAAAATTATCTATACGGAATTTTTTCCTATCATCTATAATATACTCGATAGAGATTTTTCTATTTTCTGCGTATGTATTGCAATTGTCAAAAGACCCATTCGAATCTATGCATAGTTTCATATTTCCGTTGGTTGAAATCGTTGGTGTTGGCCTCGCTTTCCTGGCGATTGGGCGTTTGTGGTCCTCCGGTTGCTTCCTGCGTCCGCAAGCAGGAAAGGTGGCAACGCCATCGTCAGCCAAAGGCGAACCAACGCAATGACATTGCGAGCCTGAACAGGGCTGTCGATCATTTTCGCTGATCGTTTGGCTCAAGCGAATTCGTGTGACAAGACAGGCCACGCCACCTACATCCGCCGTTCCGGAGGGAGTGGCTAATGGCGACGGACGCAATTTCCGAAAGCAGCGCGAAAAGCGATTTCTGGCAAGGCGTGCGGCTGTCGATGCCGGTCGTGGTGGCATCGGCGCCGTTTGCGGTGCTGTTCGGCGCGCTCGCCGTCGACAATGGCTTCTCGGTGTTCGAAGCCTTCCTGATGAGCGCGCTGGTGTTCGGCGGCGCCAGCCAGATGGTCGGCATTCAGCTGTTCGGCCAGCATGTGGCGCCGTGGCTGATCGTGCTGTCAATCTTCGCCGTCAATTTCCGCCACGTTCTCTATTCCGCCGGTATCGGCCGGCGCATCGCGCACTGGCCCGTCATCCAGCAGGCGCTTGGCTATTTCATCCTCACCGATCCGCAGTTCGCTGTTGCCGAGGCGAGGGCGCTATCCGGCCAGACGGTCGGCTTCGCCTGGTATCTGGGACTTGGCCTGCCCGTCTACGTCTTCTGGGTGATCGAAAGCGCGCTTGGCGCGGTATTCGGCAAGCTGATCCCCGACACGCATGCGCTGGGTATCGATTTCCTGCTGCCGATCTATTTTCTCGGTCTTGTCCTGGGCTTTCGCAAGCGGCCGCTATGGTTGCCGGTGGTCATTGCCAGCACTGCTGCCTCGATCATCGCCTACAAGACGGTCGGCTCACCCTGGCACGTCTCGATCGGTGCGGTTGCCGGCGTGCTGCTTGCCGTCATCCTGCCGCCTCACCACAGCGGCGTGAAGGCACGGCCATGAGCACGACTTTCTGGATCATCATCGCCGCTGCGATCGCAACCTATCTGACGCGCATCGGCGGGCATCTGGTGATCTCCCGCTTCGACAACATCCATCCGCGCGTCGAGGCCGGCCTCAATGCCGTGCCGGCGGCGGTGCTGACGACGCTGGTGGCGCCGGAGCTGCTGAATGCCGGACCGGCGGAATGGGCAGCACTGGTCGTCACCGCCGTGGTTTCGCTGCGCGGCGGGCTGATGGCGATGTTTCTGGCGGGCACGGCGGTGCTGATTATCGCTCGGCAGTTCGTCGGGTAGGGCATGTCGCTATTAAGGTGATGACGACCTGCAAATGGCGGTTTCCTGCGCTTCCGGTGCTCACGTACAAAAAAGGTACGCTCCGCTCCGGTTCTCGGAACCCACCTTGTTTGGTCGCTTCGCGCCCGTCTTCGACTCCGGCTCGTCCTGACCTGAATCTCGACACGCCTTCGGGCGCTCCAGAAAATCAAATCTTCGCATCATGCGGCAGCGGCGCGGTGGCCTTTTCCAACCAGGCCAGCGTTTCTCCGTCGAGCATCGGGCCGATCTCGGCCAGCACGCGGGCATGGTACGTGTCGAGCCAGTGCAGCTCGTCGCGCGTCAGGAGATCGGTGCGCACCAGGCGCGTGTCGATCGGCGCCAGCGTCAATGTCTCGAAGTCATGCATGGCGATGTCGCCGCCTTCGACCTGTGCCGCCGGTGTCACCAGGACGAGGTTCTCGATGCGGATGCCGTAGGAGCCCTCCTTGTAGTAGCCGGGTTCGTTGGACAGCATCATACCTTCGAGCAGCTTTTCGGTGCCGGTGCGGGCGATGCGCTGGGGTCCTTCATGCACGGCCAGATACGAGCCGACGCCATGGCCGGTGCCGTGGGCGAAGTCGCAGCCATGCTTCCACAGTGCCATCCGGGCGACGGCATCGATTTCCGAGCCGCGCGTGCCGGCGGGGAAACGCAGCGTGGAAATGCCGATCATGCCTTTCAGCACCAGCGTGAAGCGTTCGCGCATTTCCTCGGTCGGCTGGCCGATCGGCACGGTGCGGGTGATGTCGGTGGTGCCGTCCTGATACTGGCCGCCGGAATCGAGCAGGAACAGCTCGCCGGCCTGCAGCTTGCGGCTGGTGGCGCGCGACACGCGGTAGTGCATGATGGCGCCGTTCGGGCCGGCGCCGGAAATGGTGTCGAAGGAGATGTCGCGCAGCGGCATCTGGGTTTCCTCGCCGGTCTGCCGGCGCGTCTCTTCCAGCTTGGTCACCACGGCAATCTCGTCGAGCGACCCAGGTTTTTGGCGCTCCAGCCAGCACAAAAGCTTGGCCACCGCGGCACCATCGCGGCGATGCGCGGCGCGGGAACCGTTGATCTCGGCCTGGCTCTTGGTGGCGCGCGGAATGCGGGCGGGGTCGGGCGCGGCAAACACGGTGCCGTCATTGTCCTCGACCAGCATGCGCAGCCTGTCGGCCGCCAGCACCGGGTCGAGCGCGATTTTCGCACCACCCTTGGCAAGGGCCACGATCGCCGCCTCGAATTCACCGGGCTCGTGCGGCTCGGCGAGCTGCGTGAGATAGGCCGCGACCTGCCGCGAGAATTTGCGCCGGTCCATGAAAAGCTGGTGCGACCCGTCGGCGGCGAGGATGGCGAAGCCGAGCGCCAGCGGCGTGTGCGGCACGTCGCCGCCACGGATGTTGAACGTCCAGGCGATGGAGGAGGGGTCGGTCAGCACCGCATGGGTGGCGCCGTCCTTGGCGATCGCCGTGGCCAGCCGCGCCAGCTTGTCCTTGGCGAGTTCGCCGGCAAAGCCGATCGGGTGGAGCTCGACGGGCGCCACCGGCGCCTCGGGCTGATCCTTCCAGATGATGTCGATCGGGTTCCTGTCGAGCGGCACCAGCACCGCACCGGTCTTGTCGGCCGAGGCTTGCAGCGCCTTGACCTCGCTGACCGTGTGCAGCCACGGGTCAAAGCCGAGCCGTGCGCCCTTGCCAAGATTGTCTCTCAGCCAGACGGCTGGCGGGTTGTCGACCAGGCTTTCGATCGAAAAGATGTCGAGATCGACCTCGTGGCGCACCTGCAGCGTGTAGCGCCCGTCGACAAAGACGAAGGCGCGGTCGCGCAGCACGATGGCGACACCGGCCGAGCCGCTGAAGCCGGTCAGCCATTTCAGCCGCGCCGAGCGGTCGGCGACATATTCCCCCTGGTGCTCGTCGGCGCGCGGCACGATGAAGCCGTCCAGCCCGTTGGCCGCCAGCCACTGGCGCAGCAGCGCAACGCGCGGCTTGCCGACGGCCGGGTCGCCCGCGGAATCGAAGGTCTGGAACATTGTGGGCCTCCCTGAATTCGGTGCGACCGTAGCGCATGACCCCGAAAATCGGAATCGATTTCCGGCTGGCGCAACCTGCTACAGCGCTGCCTGACTGACAACCGGGCGGGCTTGGTCCAAGCTCGTTGCCGGCGTGTCGGCCTCAATGCTTGAGGTGGATCGTCACCCAGCCCTCGCGGTGCAAGGTGCGCACGTGGCGGAAGTTCTGGCCGACATAGGCCGAGACGACGGCGTCGCGCTGGCGCTCGAGGATGCCTGAGAGCACGATCGAGCCGCCAAGTGCGATGTGATCGGCCATTTGCGGTGCCAGTCGCATCAGCGGCCGCGCCAGTATGTTGGCGACGATGAGATCGAAAGGCGCGCGCTTGTCGAAGATCGGGTGGTGAAAGCCCGGCGCGGTCACCGTCTCCACCAGCGCCTTGACGTGGTTGAGCCGCGCATTGGCGGCAGCTACCCTGACCGCCACGGGGTCGATGTCGGTGGCCAGCACCGGAATGTGCGCCAGCTTGGCGACGGCGATGGCCAGCACCGCGCTGCCGGTGCCAAGGTCGAGCGCATTGCGCGGGTGCTCGCGGCGCATCACCCTTTCCAGCATTTCGAGGCAGCCGGCGGTGGTGCCGTGGTGGCCGGTGCCGAAGGCGAGGCCCGCTTCGATCTCGATGGCAAGCTCGCCGCTGCGGCGCTTCCTGCGGTCATGCGCGCCGTGGACGAAGAAACGGCCGGCGCGCACCGGCTTCAAGCCTTCCAGCGAGCGCGCCACCCAGTCGATGTCGGGCAGGGATTCGCGCTCGATCGGCTTCGCTATGGAAAGACCCGCGAGGATGTCCTTGGCCCGCGCCTCGACGGCATCGACGTCGCCATCGGCATAGAGCGACACTTCGTAGATGTCGCGATCCTCGTCGACCTCCAGCACGGCGATCGGCAGGCCTTCATCCTCGAAGGCCGCCTCGAATGTCGCGAAAATGCGGTCAGCGTCGAGCTTTCCGGCAGTGAAATAAAGTCGCGTCTGGGTCATGTATTCTATTCTTGTTTGAGCATGATCTTGTCCGAAAACCGGTTCCCACTTTTCGGGATCATGCGTCAGCCCGCGGCCAGTCGCTTCAACTTGGCGATTGCCGTGTCGGAGCTTTCGCCATAGGCGATGGTGCCGGCAAAGTCGCCCTTGGCGTTGAGCAGCAGCACCGAGGCGGTGTGGTCCATCGTGTAGTCGCCGTCGCCGGTGTCGACCTTCTTCCAGTAGATACCGAACGCCTTGGCCATGGCATGGACCTTGTCCAGGTCGCCGGTGATGCCGGTGATGCGGTCGGAGAAATTGCTGACATAGGTGTTCATGATCTCGGGCGTGTCGCGCTCCGGATCGACCGAGACGAAATAGGCGTGCAGGTTCTTGCCATCGTCGCCGAGCGTCTTCAGCCAGCCGGCCAGTTCGAACAGCGTGGTCGGGCAGACCTCGGGGCAATGGGTGAAGCCGAAGAAGACGACGCTTGGCTGGCCCCTGAAGGCGGCCTCGGTGATCGGCGCGCCTTTCTGGTCGACCAGCGTAAAGGCGGCGCCGAAGGGCTCGCCGCCATAGTGGCCGCGGTACCAGTCGAAGGTCAGCCAGCCGATGCCGGCGGCCATCAGGACGAGAATGCCGACCAGAATAGAACGCATCATCAGTAGGGTCCGTCCACAGGAATCATCGGGGGCGCCGGCCACATGCCGCGCAGTATCCTAGTCTTAGCGGTTCGACCCCGCCCAGGCAAAGTGCCGCGTTGCCGCAACTGCGGTGGTGTCCATGTATCTGCTTGCAAAGCCGGGCTGCTCGCCCCACCTGTGACCGGCAAACTCGAACCGCAGGAGGCTATGTTGCAAGGACTGATTGGGCGAAAACTGATCGGCGGCGCGCTGGCTGCGTGCGTTGTCCTTGGCGCTGGCACGGCCGTCGCCGATGAAGTCGGCAAGGTCGGTGTCGACTGGCTCGGCAACGACATCATCGTCGAGGCGATCAAGGATCCGAAGGTGGAGGGTGTGACCTGCCACGTCTCCTATTTCGATCGCGGCATCATCGATCGCCTGCACAAGGGCAACTGGTTCGAGGATCCCTCCGATTCCTCGATCTCCTGCCGCCAGACCGGCCCGATCACCATCGGCGACATCGACATGGGCGAGGGCGGCGAGGAAGTGTTCAAGCAAGGCATCAGCCTGATCTGGAAGAAGCAGGTGGTGAACCGCATCTACGACAAGGCCAACGAGACGCTGATCTACCTGTCGCATTCGCGCCAGGTGCAGAATGGCTCGGCCAAGATGTCGGTCACCACCGTGCCGCTCTACGGCCAGAACGTGGTGTGGACCAACGGCAAGCCGAAATAGGCGAAGTCCTTCGCAATTGACATGACGGACAATTGCTCCCGTCTTGCGGGAGCAATTGCTCGGGGGTAAAGCCGCGGCATGGACCGTTCCGAAAATCTCGTCCCGAAGGATTCCGAGCCGCGTATCCATCCGACCGCGGAACTGAAGGCGTGCAAGCTCGGCCGTTATGCCTCGATCGGCGAGCGGGTGGTGCTGCGCGAGGTGACGGTCGGCGATTTTTCCTATTTCGAACGCCATTCGGAGGCGATCTACACGACGATCGGCAAATTCTGTTCGATCGCCGCCAACAGCCGCATCAACGCGCTGGAGCATCCCATCGAACGGCTGACCCAGCACAAGGTCAGCTACCGACCGAACGAGTATTTTCGCTGGCTGGGCGTCGACGCCGCCTTCCGCGAGCGGCGGCAGGCGAAAGCCGTGACCATCGGCCATGATGTCTGGGTCGGCCATGGCGCGGTGATCATGCCCGGGCTGACCATCGGCAATGGCGCCGTCATCGGTGCCAATGCGGTGGTGACGCATGACGTACCGCCCTACGCCATCGTCACCGGGGTACCGGCCAGACCGCAGAGGTCACGCTTCCCGGCCGCTGTTGCGTCACGGATCGAAGCTCTCTCCTGGTGGGACTGGCCGGTCGAAAAACTCGCCAGGGCGGTTCCCGACATGCAGGCGATGCCGATCGAGGCTTTCCTCGACCGCTGGGAGAATGACGCCATCTGACCTGAATTGCGTCGCGAAAGCGCAGCGACCGCCTGTCTGTGCCGGTGCGCTTTGGGGAATCATGCTCCGCGCTCTGCGGACTGAAACCCCTTCCGCCATGCGGGGGTGGCGCGGCGGAAGGGGCTGGAGATAAACCGCCGTGAAGCGGAAGGAACAGGTTCTCTCGCCTGCATGGTTACTGTGGCATTGAAGCCATAAGGTGTGTTTGCCGCCTTGTTCTCTTCATGCGTGTGTCCAATTGCGCCTGACGTATTTGTTTGCGCCGGGAACCTGAAACGGCTGCCGGTTGTTTCTCATTGCGCCGCGGCATTGAGGGATTTCGATAGATGGAAAAGCTTTTCACCAAGATCGCCAACCGGGTCGCCCATATAGCCGGCCTGCCGCTGACATTCGCCGCCTGCTGCCTGATCGTCGTCGTCTGGGCGGTGAGCGGGCCGTTCTTTGGCTTCTCGGACACCTGGCAGCTCGTCATCAACACCGGCACGACCGTCATCACCTTCCTGATGGTCTTTCTCATCCAGAACACCCAGAATCGCGACGGCGCGGCGATCCAGGCCAAGCTCGACGAACTGATCCGGGTCAGCGAGGGCCACAACACCTTCATCGGCATCGAACATCTGACCGAATCCGAAGTCGAGGAGATCCGCGACAAATGCGAGCGTGCGGCCAGGCGGCATGACGAGAAGATAGCCGCCATGGCTGCGAAGAAGGCCGTGGCGCAGAAGCGCGGGCCGAGAAAGCGCGCGGCCTGAAAGGCTGAAATTCAGGATCAGTCTCCGAGAACGTTCATTGCTTCATGTAGGCCGCGAAAGGCTCCTTGTAGTCCGGGTGCCAGCGCGACAGAGCGGGGCGGTTCTCGATGATGTCGCCGATCGCCCAGGCCATGCGCTTTTCATCCAGCGGCCGCGCCGCTTCATTGTCCGGGCACAGGATGTAGAAATCGCCCCTGGTCAGGTATTCCAACATGAAATCAACGACCTGTTCGCCGGTCCAGGCGCCGGCCGGTTTTTCCGTCGCACCCTCTGTAAGGCCGGTAAAAGTGAAGCCGGGGATGAGCAGATGGGCGGCGAGGTGGGCACCGGGTTCGTTGCGCAGCGCGTGTGCCAGGCCTTCGGTGTAGGTCTTCACCCCGGCCTTCGAGACATTGTAGGCAAGGTTTCCGGGCGGCGTGGTGATGCCTTGCTTGGAGCCGGTGTTGATGATCAGCCCCGGCTTGGCCGAGGCCAGCATGCGCGGCGCGAAGGCTTCGACGCCATGCACGACGCCCCAGAAATTGATGTCCAGCAGCCGCTTCCAGGCGTCGCGGTTTTCCCACGGCTTTCCAGGGTTGTTGCCGACGCCGGCATTGTTCATCAGCAGCGACACGTCGCCGAAGGCGCCAAACGCCCTTTCGGCGAGAAGGTCCACTTCATCCGCCTTCGAAACGTCGGTCGCGACGGCGAGCACGGCATCGCCTCCGGCAATCGCGGAGACGGCGCGGGAGGCATCGTCGAGACGCGCGCCGCCGATGTCGGCGAGCACGATCTTCATGCCCATCAATGCAAGTCGCCTGGCGGCCGCAAGACCAATACCGCTGGCGGCGCCGGTGATGACGGCGGTGTTGCCCGGGCCAAGCGCGGGCAGGGCGGTCTGGATTTCGGCGTCGGTGATCATGGGCGATGGGTTCCTTCTTTCGATGGCGCCGAACTTAGCGCTGGAACGGGCTTGCGCAAGCCTCTCAGCGCCTAAAGCGCATCGCGTTTGAAGAGAAACATGTGGCGCGCTCAAGGCTTTGTTTTCATGCACGTCGTCGTCCCGGAACCACTGCGTGCTTTCGGGCGACATGCGTCGGTCCGGGTTGACCAGCCCGGTCGAGGCTGCGCATGTTGCCGTGGCAAATGGAGATTTCCTGATTGACGGACTGGGTTGCAATTCTGAAGGAACAGACCGCCACCGGCGACCAGATGGGCCGCGAGGTGCCGCAGATGCTGGCCAACCCCGACATCAGCGAAGTGCAGGTGAAGACGCTCTTTTCCGCCCTGGAGAAACAAGCCGAGTTCGTCGAAAAGCTGCGCATGGCGCTGGAGAAGTTCGGCCATGATTTTTCGATCATCAAGGCCGCGGCGCGGCTGGAGGAGCGCTATGCCGACCTTGCTGCTTCGGTGGCGGAAAAACTGAAGGCGATGCGCAAATAGAGCAATTCCAGGAAAAGTGTGTCGCGGTTTTCCCGGGAAAAGCGCATGGCGCTTTCCCTTGGGAATTGGGTCAAACAAGTAGATGACAGCTACTTTTCGATCACCCGCGCGAAGCGCGTGTCCGGCACGAGCCAGATCATCGCGACCAGCACATAAAGCGCGACGCCGATCCACTGATTGACGAAGGTCAGCAGGACGGCTGCAATGTAGAGGGCCAGCGAGATCTTGCCCTTGCGGTCATTGCCCAGTGCCCTGGCAAAGGCGGTGTTGTTGCCGTGCAGGCGATGCAACGCTGCGGCCAGAATATTATAGGCGATGGCGCATAGCGCGAGATCGGCGCCATAGACGGCGACCGGCACCGGCGCAAAATGGTTTTCGCCCATGAAGGCCGTCGTTACCGGCATCAGCGACAGCCAAAACAGCAGATTGAGGTTCGCCCACAGCACGCGGCCGTCGACGTGCTGCACGGTGTGGAACATGTTGTGCAGATTGTTCCAGTAGATGCCGACGTTGATGAAGGACAGGACGTAGCAGAAGAAGATCGGCCACAACGGCAACAGGGCGGAAACATCCTCGCCATGCGGCACTTTCAGCTCGAGCACCATGATGGTGATGATGATGGCCACGACGCCATCGGTGAATGCCTCGACCCTGCCTTTGCCCAATGGAGCCTCCTTGCGGTGCGGTTGCCAGTCTAGATGAGCTGAGCGGTATCGGGAAAGTGGAGGTCTGTTCAGCCGTTCGGCGTCTCAGGCGTCATGTTCGCGCGCTGGCGCGGCACGCCAAGGCCGGTGTCCGGCGGCTCGCCGGCGGCCGGCCTGTCCTCGATCATGTGCATGGTGCGCCAGCGGCCGAAGCGGTAGTAGGCCGCGGCCAGCACGAGCGACGTGATCGAGCCGGCCGGAAAACTCCACCACAGCGCTTCCTCGCCGATCACGCCGCGCATGAAATAGGCAAAGCCGGTGCGCACGATCAGCACCGAAATCACCAGGATGATCAGCGGCGGCATCACCGCGCCGGTGGCGCGCACGGTGGCGAACAGCACGATGGTGATGCCGAACAGGATAAACGACCACGATGCGACACTGTTGATGTGGACGGCGATGTCGATCGCGGCGCTGTCGCTGCTCAGGAACAGGCTGAGCACCGAGCGGTCGAAGACGGACAACACCGCAACCAGTGCGCCGGTCAGGACCAGGTTGAAGCCGACGCCGGAGGCGGCGATGCGGCCGATCCGGTCCCAGCGGCCGGCACCGACATTCTGCGCCGCCATCGAGGAGACCGCCGCACCGATGGCGAGGGCCGGCATCTGGATGTAGGTCCAGAGCTGCGCGGCAATGCCGTAGGCGGCGGCGACCTGCGAACCGTAGGAGTTGACGATGCCCATCACCGTCAGTGCCGCCACCGAGATGACGATCATCTGCAGGCCCATCGGCACGCCCTTGAAGACGACGATGCGCAGCAAGGTGGGGTCGGGCCGCAGCAGAGCGAGATTGGCGCCGGCCAGCCGCAGCGGGTGCTTGCGTACATAGAGCACGATCAGAATGGCGATCACGCTCACCGTCTGGCCTATCAGCGTCGCGGTTGCCGATCCGGCGATGCCGAGCTCCGGGAATGGCCCGCTGCCGCGGATGAGCAGCGGGTTGATCACGATGTCGAGGACGACGGCAAGCGCCATGAAGAAGAAGGGCGTGCGCGAATCGCCGGCACCGCGCAGCACGGTCATGACGAAGGACAGAAGGTTCATCATCGGCACGGCGACAAAGATGATGCGCAGATAGGAGCGCGCCAGCGGCAAGGCATCGGCCGGGGTGCCGAGCGTGCCCAGGATGGCGTCGACCCAGATCCAGCCGCAGACCGCCAAGACCACCGAGACGAGGAAGAAGAAGGTGGCGCTGGTGCCGACGATGCGGCGCGCCTCGGGCAGGTCGCGGGCGCCGACCGACTGGGCCACCAGGATGGTGGCCGCCATGCCGATGCCGAACACCGTGCCGAGGATGAGGAACAGGACGAGGTTGGCGTTGGAGGTGGCGGTCAGCGCGGATTCGCCTAGGAAACGGCCGACCCAGACGGCGTTGATCGACCCGTTGAGCGACTGCAGCACGTTGGAGCCGAGCACGGGCAGGGCGAACAGCAGAAGTGTGCGCGGGATCGGGCCGCTGGTCAGGTCGGCGGTACGCCGGCGCGTGGGCATATTGTCGTCCATGGCAGGCAACTCGGCGAGGCGGTCGTCATCGGCAGCTTTCTGCGCCCGACGTTGTCATGATGCAAGCCAGGGAATGCCGTCTTTCGCCACGGCCTCGAATTCCGCCTGGCGTGCCTTGATCTAATCATTCTCAAAGCTTCCGAAATCGGATAGTGATCCTGGCCGTGTGGGGACGTATTCCCTACTAGATCTTATGGATAAGCCGGGGGGTTCATGTCCGATATTCCGCTGTTGTCTGAGCGCCTGAGCCGGCGCGCGTTTCTCGGTGCATCCGCTATGGGCGCGGCCTCCGTGGCTCTTTCGGCGTGCTCCACGACTGACGTGGTGCCGCCGCCAGTGGCAGCGGCGCCAAGCGATCCGGCTTTCGGCGATGTCGAAAGCATGTACGCGGCGCGCGTCGACGAGGGGTATCAGCTGCCGGCAATCCCGGTGGCCAAGATCGATCCGAAGTTCGTGCGCCAGGTCGTGTCCGACCCGACGGGGGAAAAACCCGGCACGATCGTCGTAGATGTCTCCGAGCACTTTCTCTATCTGGTGCGCGACGGCGGCAAGGCTATCCGCTATGGCGTCAGCCTCGGCAAGGCCGGCTTCGGATGGACCGGCAGCGCCGTGGTTCAGGCGAGGAAGAAGTGGCCGGTCTGGACGCCGCCGCCGGAAATGATCCAGCGCAGGCCGGAACTGGCGAAATACAAGGACGGCATGCCGCCTGGCCCGCAGAGCCCGCTAGGTGCACGCGCGCTGTATCTCTTCCGCGACGGCAAGGACACGATGTACCGGCTGCACGGCACGCCGGAATGGGATTCCATCGGGAAGAACGCTTCATCCGGCTGTGTGCGCTTCATGAACCAGGACATCATCGACCTCTACAGCCGCGTCAACGGGGTCGCGCCGGTTTTCGTGCGCGCGAACCTGTCGCCTGCCGGCAAGATCATGGCCGTGTCGAGCAGGACGGCCGAGCCGATCGATGCTGGCGTGCCAAGGGACGCGGAGATGTTGAAGTAAGTCCCTTCACGATCCGTGGACTGCTCGTAGACCGGATCGAGATGCACCCTTGCGCGGGCGCGCCGCAACTGCTTGGCGCGCCCGCCTGCATGGTGCCGTTACTTCCTGGCGAGGCCGGGAAGCGTGACCTGATAGACCAGGAACATGGTGTCGACATCGGCGCCGTCCTCGGCCTTGTAGGGCGCGCCGACCTGGAAGCCGTCCTGGGTGAGGAAGTCGTTGTCGTTGGCGACGAACAGGAAATAGTCGTCGGGCAGCTTAGGATCGAGCACGCTGACCACCGACATCGCCTCCCACTTTTCCGAGAGGTTGTTCCTGTCGTTCGGCGCGCCATTGTGCAGGCCGAAGCGGCCGAGTTCGCCCTTGTCGTTGAGGTCGATGAACGGCGTCAGCCTGGCCGGCGTCACCGATGGGTCGAGCACGCCCTTGGGCGCCACCCGCTTGTCGGCCGCGTCGAAGGCGCCACCGGCGATGTCGGTCGCGGCGGAGAGATCGACGATGTTGATCTGGCGAAGCAGCGAGGTGTCGCCCTTCAACCCCTGACCGTTGCCGCTGTCGCGCGTCAGCATCAGGAAGGTCTGGTCCGACAGGGCCACGATCTCGCTCTGCGCGGCCACCTTGGTCTTGCCCTTGGCATCCTTGAACACCGGCAGCGGCACGACATATTCATGCGACAGCTTGAGGTGGGCGAGATCGGAAGCATCATAGACCAGCGCGCGCGTGTTCTGGCGCGTCGCGCCGGAATCGCCGCCATCCTGCCTGGGCGCCGACTGCAGCACGGCGATCAGGAACTTGCCGTCCGGCGTCATCGCCATGCCTTCGAGGCCCTGGTTGTTCTGGCGGCCGGTGTCGGGATCCTTCGGATCGGGCTCGGCCGCACCAGGCCCCGGATTGTCGGAGGCGAAGTTCGGCGCGCCGTGCCGCATCGGCACCAGGGCGGCCGGCGGCTGGGTCGCCGACAGCAGGCGGCCTTCGGCGGAAAACCGATAGATGTTCGGGCCGTATTCGTCGGAGATGAACATCGAGCCGTCGGGTAGCCGCACGATCGCCTCGTTGTCGAGCGCCAGCTTGCCGTTGGCCTCGGGCAGGATCGGCATGTCGCCGGCGGCTGCACGTGCGCCGTTGAGCGGGTCGAGGCCGGTGGCGTCGTTGCCCTTGTCGTCGGTCAAGAGCATCGTGTCGGCGAGTGTCGCCTTGACGCCGGACTGCTCCTGGCCGGCCGCGGGTGCAGCGCCTGGCGCGACCGGGGCAAACTCGATGCCGATGGTGTTGAGGCGTGGCCGATAATCGGTGGTGCCGACGACATTGTAGCCGCGGTCCGGCAGCAGCCAGAGAGAACCTTTGTAGCCGTCGGCGCCATGCGTCCAGCCGGCAGTGTCGATCGCCATGCCGGAGCCCGAGCCGAAGGTCTCGCCGAACTTGTCCTTCTGGCTGGCCGGGATGCGGCCGACGCCGACCAGGCCCTTGCTGACGAAGCTGGTGCCGCCGACCGTCGCGGTGCTGTCGGCGAGCGCCGGCGTCAAGGCAGTGAACAATGCCAGCGCGACGCCGAGCGGCGCGGTTCGGTATGGGTGTTTCATGGATAATCCTCTTTGTGACAAAGCGTGCCGGAGCCGCCGATGGACGAAAAACCGAAAGAGGTGCGGCATCGATGATGCCGCGCGCGCCTCCCCGAAAAGCGGTCTACGGCGCGAACATGATGCTTGCGTGACAGCGCGCGATGCTCGCCCGCCGGCTCCTTCGGACGCCGATAAGAACGCGTGGTCGCTCGAAAGAATTGATCACCCCAGCACGCATCAGGTCGACGAAGCGCGGTGTGTTCGCATCGCACTAGACACTTATGTCCAGTAGATATATGGTGAGGCCTTCGGACCAACCGAGGAGGGGAAGCCTTGAAGTCGCACTACCGCGCAGTTGTCATCGGAGGTGGCGTGGTCGGGGCCTCGGTGCTCTACCATCTGACGCGTTTCGGCTGGAGCGATGTGGCGCTGATCGAGCGTGCCGAACTGACGGCCGTTCGACCTGGCATGCGGCGGCCGGGTTCCACGCGCTCAACGCCGATCCCAACGTCGCGGCGCTGCAGGACTACACCATCAAACTCTATCGCGAGATCGAGGCGGAATCCGGCCAGAACGCGGGCCTGCACATGACGGGCGGCGTCAACATGGCCAGCGATCCCCAGCGCTGGGAGTGGCTGAAATCGGCCTGGGCCGTGTTCCAGTCGGTCGGCATCGAAACGGCTCGCCTGGTGACGCCGGAAGAGATCAAGGAAATCTGCCCGATCGTCGATGTCAGCGGTGTGCTCGGCGGCCTCTACGATTCCAACGAAGGCCATCTCGACCCCTATGGAACGACGCATGCCTATGCCGGTGCAGCGAAAAAGCGTGGCGCCGATATCGTCCTGCGCAATCGGGTCGTCGAACTGAAGGCGCGCGCCGATGGGCGCTGGGATGTCATCACCGAGCAAGGCGCCATCATCGCCGAACATGTCGTCAACGCCGGCGGGCTGTGGGCAAAGCAACTCGGCCGTATGGCCGGCGTCGAATTGCCGGTGACGCCGATGGAGCATCACTATTTCATCACCGAGGACATTCCCGAGGTTGCCGCCCTCGACAAGGAACTCGGCCTTGCGGTCGATCTCGATGGCTTTTCCTACCTCAGGCAAGAGCGCAAGGGCGTGCTGCTCGGCGTCTACGAGCAGAACCCAAAGCACTGGAACATGGATGGCGCGCCGTGGGACTACGGCATCGAGCTGATCCCGGAAGACATCGACCGCATCAGCCCGGAACTGTCCAAAGCCTATGAGCGCTTTCCTTGCCTGGCGACGGCCGGCATTCGCAAATGGGTCAACGGCGCCTTCACCTTTACCCCGGACGGCAATCCGATCGTCGGACCGGTGCGCGGGTTGAAGAATTACTGGGTTGCGTGTGGTGTCATGGCCGGCTTCAGCCAGGGCGGCGGCGTCGGCAAATCGCTGGCCGAGTGGATGATTTATGGCGAGCCGCAGGCCGACATTTTCGGCATGGACATCGCCCGCTATGGCGCCTTCGCCGCCAACCGCGAATATCTCAAGCAGACGACACGCCAGTTCTATTCGCGCCGTTTCGTCATGACCTTTCCCAATGAGCGGCTGCCGGCCGGCCGGCCGCTGAAACGCCCCGGCGCCTATGACGGCATGACGACGGCGGGGTGCGAATGGACGGCGTCATGGGGGCTGGAAATCCCGGCCTATTTCGCGCCGATGGGGTTTCGCGAGAACACCGCGCTGAAACGCTCCAACGCCTTCGATATCGTCGGCGACGAGGCGCTGCAGGTGCGGCGGGCGGCGGGTCTGGTCGATATCTCGGCTTATGCGCGCTATGCGGTCTCGGGGCCTGGCGCTGAAGCATGGCTTGACCGGCTGCTTGCCTGCAGGCTGCCGAAGCCCTGGCGGGCCAGTCTGGCGCCGATGCTCGGCCATGACGGACGGCTGAAGGGTGACCTCACCGTCTTCAACTGGGGCGATGGCACCTATTGGCTGATGGGCTCCTACTATCTCAGAGAATTCCACATGCGCTGGTTCGAGGCCCATGCGACGGAGGGCGTCACGGTCACCGACCTTTCCGACACGATGAGCGGCTTCCTGCTGACCGGGCCGAACGCGCGCAAGATCCTGGAGCGCACGACGCATCAGGACGTATCCGCTGCGGCGCTGCCGTTCATGGCCTGCGGCGCATTCGACATCGGCATGGTGCAGGCACGGGTTGCCCGCCTCTCTATTGCCGGCGAGCTCGGCTTCGAGATCAGTTGCCCCATGACCATGCATGCCAGCCTGCGCGAAACGCTGCTGGCGGCCGGCGAGGATCTCGGCCTTGCCGAGATTGGCTACTATGCGCTGAACGCGCTGCGGCTGGAGAAGAGTTTTGGCATCTGGTCACGCGAATTCACGCAGGGCTACACAGCGGGTCAGACCGGTCTCGACCGCTTCATCGCTTTCGGCAAGGGCAACTTCACCGGCCGCGAAGCGGCATTGAAACAGCGGGAGGCCGGTAGCGGCCAATGCCTGGTGACCCTGGAGGTCGATGCCGTCGACGCCGACGCCAGCGGCTTCGAGCCGGTCTGGCATCAAGGCCGGCGCATCGGCTTCGTCACTTCGGGCGGCTATGGCTATACGGTCGGCAAAAGCCTGGCGCTGGCGCTTGTCGACCGCGATTTCGCAGGGGAGGGCACCGCGCTGTCGGTGCATGTCGTCGGCACGGAGCGGCCGGCGCGCGTCATCGCGGCCTCGCCCTACGATCCCCTGGGCAAAGCGATGCGGCAATGAGGAGGATTTCTGATGGTCGATGACGCGGCACGTGACAGCAGGCGCGAGCGCCGGCGTGGACGGACGGGCGAGGCCGGATCGGAAACCAGCCGCCGGCCGGATTACCGTTCGCTGAAGAACCCGTTCCTGCCGCAGCCGATCTTTTCGGACGATCAAGTCGCCGCGATCCACGACACGGCGTTGCGGGTGCTGGAAGAACTCGGCATCAAGGTGCTGCTGCCGCAGGCGCGCGAGCTTTTCGCCCGTGCCGGCGCCCTGGTCGATCCGGACACCGACATGGTGCGCCTTGGCCGCGACATGGTGACGGCGGCACTCACCTCGGCGCCGAAGTCGATCCAGGCCCGTGCCGGTACTCGTGCCCGCGATTTGACGCTCGAGCTCGGCTCGATGACCTTCCTGGCCGGATGTGGGGCGCCGAATGTCACCGATCTCGAGCGCGGCCGGCGGCCGGGCACACTGGCCGATTTCGAGGATTTGATGCGGCTGGTGCAGCATTTCGACGTGCTGCATATGCTGGGACCCTGCATCGAGCCACAGGATGTCGACAACCGCTATCGCCACTATGCCGTCAACCGCGCGCAGCTGACGCTGTCCGACAAATTTCCATTCGTGTTCGCGCGCGGCACGCCGCAGGTCGAGGACGGCTTCGAGATGCTGCGGCTGGCGCGTGGCCTGTCGGAGGACGAATTCCGCGCAAATGCGCATTGCTACACTGTCATCAACACTAACTCGCCGCGCCAGCTCGACATCCCGATGGCGCAAGGCATCATCGATTTCGCTAGGGCAGGACAGGTCTCCGTCATCACGCCCTTCTGCCTGGCGGGCGCTATGGCGCCGATCACGGTCGCCGGCGCGCTGACGCTGCAGCATGCCGAAGCGCTGGCCGGGTTGACGCTGGCGCAGATCGTGCGGCCCGGCGCGCCGGTCGTCTATGGCTCCTTCTCCTCCAATGTCGACATGAAGTCCGGAGCGCCCGCCTTTGGCACGCCGGAGCATGTCAAGGCGACGCTGGGCGCCGGCCAGCTGGCGCGCTTCACCGGACTGCCGTGGCGGTCCGGTGGCGGCAGTGCGGCCAACATTTCGGACGCGCAGGCGGCACACGAGACGCAGTTCGCGCTGTGGGGCTCGGTGCTGGCCGGGGCGACGATGTGCATCCATGCCGCCGGCTGGCTGGAAGGCGGCTTGAGCGTTTCCTTCGAGAAACTGGTCACCGATGTCGAGGCGTTGCAGACGGTCGCTGAACTCTGCGCGCCAACCCCCGGCGACAGCGATTCCATCGGCTTCGAAGCGATCGCCGAAGTGCAGCCGGGCGGCCATTTCTTTTCGGCCGGCCACACCATGGCGCGCTACCGCACTGCCTTCTACGAGCCGCTGGTCGCCGACTGGTCGAATTTTGGCAACTGGACGCAAAGCGGCTCGAAGACGGCGAGCGAGCGCGCCACCGGTGTCTGGAGACGGGCGCTTGCCGATTTCGTGCCTCCCGCTTCGGCCGTCGCCACCGCCGGCGTGCTCGACGAATTCATCGCCCGGCGCACGCAAGAGGGTGGAGCAGCACCGGTGTCGTGAGGCACGGGCAATCGCACAAGACGCCTGACGCAACTTTCGCGGCCTGATCGGTGCCGGGGTCATTGGCAATCGGCGCATCCCGTGCAGAAATGGGCGGCATGCGCGAAGCTTCGATCGCAGTGGTGATCTTCCTGTGCCTGGCAGCGGCGCCGCTGGTCAGCATGGCGGTATGGCCCAGGATGCCGGCCAGACATCGCGACGACGATACGAACAATGTGGTGAGGCTCACCGCCAACCTTTTCGGGGTCATGACCTCACTGGTGCTCGGCCTGATGATCAACTCGGCCAAGAACACCTTCGAATCGATCGACCACAATGTGCACGCCTATGCGACGGAGATGATCCTGCTCGACCGGATCTTGCGCCAGTATGGCCCGGAAACAGACGCGGTTCGCCAGCCGCTGGTCGTCTATGCGCAGAGGGTGGCGGGCGATGCCTCGCCGACCGGTGAGACGCCAGTGGTCGCCAACCGGCTGTCCGAACATCTGCTGACGGAGATCGGAACCCGGCTGAGCGCGCTGGCTCCGGCCGATGCGGCGCATGGCGCCCTGTTGCAGGATGCCGGTCAGCGTCTGCAGAAAGTGGTGGAATTGCGATGGATTCTGATCGAGCAGTCGGAGGGCGCGATCCCCTGGCCGCTGATCGCCATGCTGGTTGCTTGGCTGGCGTTGATCTTCGCCAGTTTCGGCTTCAGGGCACCCCGCAACGCCATCACGGTTTCGACCTTCATGGTCTCGGCCGTGCTGATCGCCGGGGCGATCTACCTGATCCTGGACATGGACGTGCCGTTCTCCGGTCCGATCCAGATTTCGCCGGCGCCGCTGCAGAGGGCACTGGCGGAATTGCAGCAATGATGCGGAACCGGCGTCGTTCCCGGGCATTCATGGAGATGGCTCGAAGGAGGACGACATGGGTTTCGACCAGTATCATGAACCGCCTGAAGAACTGTCGCACAAGGTGCGGACCTTTGCCCGCATGATCACCTCGCTGATCGAGGAGGCGGAAGCGATAGGCTGGTACGAACAGCGCATGTCGGTGGAGAAGGACCCGCAGGCCCGCGCCATCATGAAGAACGCGCAAGGCGAGGAGTTCAAGCATTTCGGCATGAATCTCGAATTCCTGCTGCGCCAGAAGAAGGACTGGCGGGCGGAGCTGAAGGAAATACTGTTCACCACCGGCGATATCGTCAAACGCGGCGAGGCGGGCGAGAAGAAGGTGGATTAAGGTCTACCCGGGCAAGTTTCGCTGCGGACCAGGCTCCACCACAATCGAGTCGCTGTCGCGCGCGACCAGTTCCAGCGGCCAGACCTCGCGCATGATCCGCGGACCCTCCGGGCCGGCGAAGGCCGGGATCGAGGCCAGCAGCATTTCGGCGAGCCGCTGTCCCATTGGCTCCAGCGCTGGGCGGAAGGCGGTCAGCGCTGGCGAGAAGTAGCGGCAGAGCGGCGTGTCGACGATGACGGTCACCGCCATGTCATGGCCCGGTCTGATGCCCATCTCGGCCAGCGCCTTGCAGCCGCCAAGTGCCATCGCGTCATTGTTGAAGATGATGGCGGTCGGCGGTTTCTTGGAACGCATCACCTGAGGTGTCACTTCGTAGCCGCCGGCCTCGTTGATGAAGCCGGATACGATCAGCTCGGGATCGACTTCGATGCCGTGCCGCCGCAAGGCCTTGCGATAGCCGTCGAGGAACAGGTAGCCGAAGTTGAGATCGAGCGACGGGCGGATGGCGGCAATGCGGCGGTGGCCGCGCGCCACCAGGCGGTCGACCGCGTCAGTGCCTGCCTGTTCGAAATCGAGATCGAGTGAGGGGTAGGACTTGGCCCCGGAGCGGCTGCGGCCGAGCGTGGCGAATGGGAAGCCGGCCTGGGTGAGATAGTCGATGCGCTCGTCCTCGCGACGCGTCCAGGCCAGCAGCACCGCGTCGGCGCGGCGCGTCTCGACGACACGGCGCAGGCGCTCCTGCTGGTAGTCGCCCGGCGCGCCCATGACCACGATCAGGTCGAGCCCGCTTTCGGCAAGTTTCGCCTGCAGCCCGATCAGGAATGGAATGAAGAACGGCTCGCCATATTGCTGGTCGCCCGGATGCGGCTGCAGCATGAAGGCGATCGAATGGGTGGCGCCTTGCCGCAAGCTGCGGCCGGACTGGTTGGGCGAATAATTGAGCGTCCTGGCCGCATCGAGCACGCGCTGACGCGTGTCGGCATTGACGTCGGCGCGGCCATTGAGAGCGCGCGACACCGTGCCGATCGAAATGTTCAGGTGACGGGCAAGATCGTGAATGCTGGACGCCAAGTGACTGTTCTCCCCCTTGCTTGGCTAGCACCGGTAGCCGCTCAGGCCAAGCGACAAGGATGATTTTTCGCGAGCGGCCAGTTGACATTCTACACCTTCGGGTGTGTTCTCGTAAACGTTTACGGTCATGCCGTAGCGATCGGTCTGGAGGGACCGAGCGGAGGAGGAGTGCTGGATGATCAATGCCGTCCTTGTCGGCTGCGGAGCGATGAGCAAGCACTGGCTCGACGCCGTGAGGCAGATCGACGGGCTTGCCATTGTCGGCCTTGTCGATCTCGACGCCGACAGGGCGCGGGCGAGGGCGCGCGAATACGACCTCACCGATGTGGTCATCGGCACCAGCCTCGACGCCGTGCTCGACCAGACCAGGCCTGACGTGGTCTTCGACGTGGTGGTTCCCGCTGCCCGCCGCGAGGTTGCGCTTTCCGCCTTTGCCCATCATTGCCATCTCCTGACGGAAAAGCCGCTCGCCGACAGTCCGGAGAATGCGCGCGCCATTGTCGAGGCCGCCCGCCGGGCCGGGCGTATTCATGCGGTCGTCCAGAACCGCCGCTATGTCGCCAACGTCCGGCGCATCAGGCGCTTTCTCTCTTCCGGCGCCATCGGTGCCGCGACCAGCATCCATGCCGACTTCTTCGTCGCGCCGCATTTCGGCGGTTTTCGAGAGGAGATGGCCCACGTCCTGCTGCTCGACATGGCGATCCACACATTCGACGCCGCCCGCTACATGGTGAATGGCGAACCGGCCGGCGTCTATTGCCAGGAATGGGAGCCGGCGAGTTCCTGGTACCGGCAGGGATCATCGGCCAGCGCGGTCTTCGATCTCGGCGGCGGCAAGGTCTTCACCTATGCCGGCTCCTGGTGCGCCGCCGGCTTCCGCACCAGCTGGGAGAGCACATGGCGCATCGTCGCCGAGCGCGGCAGCCTGGTCTGGGACGGCAATGACGAGCTGAAGGCCGAGGTCGTCCTGCCAGGCCGCGAAGGCCTGTTCGACCGTACCGAGCCGATTGCCGTGCCGCCGCTCGATCCCGTCGACCGTGTCGGCGGCCATCTCGGCATCATCCAGGATTTCATGCGTGCCATAGAGACCGGCACCGAGCCGGAGACATGCGGCGCCGACAACATAAAGAGCCTGGCCATGGTCTTCGGCGCCATCGAGAGCGCCGAGACCGGGCGCCGGGTGGTGATCTCCACACAGGATGGACAATAATGCCAAACCCGCTTCTCGACATCAGGATCGGCACCATGGTGCGGGCCAATCTCGACGACCCGGCCGCCTATATCAAAGCGATCCTGCCACTTGGCTTCGAGTGCATCCAGCCCTTCTTCTGGCAGACTCTGGGCGGCAAGGATCTGCCGCGGCTTGCCGGCCAGATCCGCGAGGCGATCGGCGATGCCGACGTCACGGTCTCCTCGATCGGTGTGTTCGGCAATCCGCTGGAAAGCGGCGATGTCGATCGCGGCGTGCTCCAGGCCTGGGAAACGGTGATCGACAACGCGCATCTGTTCGGCACCTCGATCGTCAGCGGCTTCACCGGCCGCCTCCGCGGCAAGCCGTTGCCAGAAAGCCTGCCGCGCTTCAAAGAAGTCTGGGGGCCGCTGGCCAAACGCGCCGCCGACAAGGGCGTGCGCATCGCCTTCGAGAACTGCGCGATGGACGGCAACTGGGCTGGTGGAGACTGGAACATCGCCCACAATCCGGACGCCTGGGAGCTGATGTTCAACGAATTGCCGGACGACAATCTCGGCCTGGAATGGGAGCCCTGCCACCAGCTCGTCTACCTGATCGATCCCCTGCCGCAGATCCGCAAATGGGCGCCGCGCATCTTCCATGTCCACGGCAAGGACGCGACGGTGCGCTGGGACGTGATCCGCGAACACGGCGTGTTCGGCCGGCTGCCGTTCGTGCAGATGCGCACGCCGGGCTTCGGCGACAGCGACTGGACGCGGGTGATCAGCGAATTGCGGCTGGCCGGCTACAAGGGCGCCATCGACATCGAGGGCTGGCACGATCCGGTCTATCGCGGCGATCTGGAAATCACCGGCCAGGCACGCGCGCTGGACTATCTGAAGCAATGCCGGGGAGGTGCCAGCTACCTGCCTAACCCGGTGTGAGAAGCGAGCCGGCGGGAGGTGCCGGCTGGCCAAGATTGCGGCGCACTGCCGAAGCGATCATCGAAAACCCCTCGGCCTGGCCAGGGAAAAAAGGGAGGATAAGTGCATGAGCATGACGATGAGAAGGACACTTCCGCGCTCGACCATCGTGGCCGCCGCCACGATGCTCGCCGCTGCGATCTCCACCTTGCCGGCGCAGGCGCTCGACGCCCAATGGTGCAAGGACGTCCACATCCGCTTCTTCGTCGGCGGCGCCGAGGGCGACGCCTTCGGCACCATCGTCTACAATGGCGCCAAGCAGGCGGCAGCCGATCTCGGGCCGAAGGTCGATTATATCTTCTCCGGCTGGGACGTCGAAAAGATGGTGCAGCAATTGCGCGAGGCGGTCGCGGTCAAGCCAGGCGGCATCGCCATGATGGGCCACCCGGGCGACGCGGCAATCATGCCGCTGGCCGAACAGGCGCACAAGGACGGCATCAAGATGATGTACCAGAACGTGCCGGTGCCGACGGTGACGGCGGCGTTCGGTGGGGGCTATGTCGGCGCCCAGCAGGAGCAGCAGGGCCGCGCGCTCGGCGCCGAGGCGTTCAAGCTGGCCAAGCTGAAGGCCGGCGACAAGGCGATCATGATCGGTCCGTTCGATAACGAAAGTCGCGGCGCGCGCGAGCGTGGCACAGTCGCGGCGCTGAAAGAGGCCGGCATCGACGTCATTCAAATCAATTCGGTGCCCGAGTGGGCTGCCGATCCGAATCTCGCGATCCCGGTGATCACCGCAGCACTGCTCAACAATCCCACCGTCAAGGCGGTCGGTTATCCCGGCGGGCAGATGCTCGGCAATGTGCCGACCTACATGCAGGCGGCGGGACGCAAGGCCGGCGACATCTTCAACTTCGGTTTCGACACCAGCCCGCAGATCTTCGAGGCCTTCAAGGGCGGCTGGGTGCAGCTGACGGCCGACCAGCAGCCGTTCCTGCAGGGCTATCTGCCGATCCTCAGCCTCTGCCAGCAGGTCGTGCTGGGTCTCGCGCCGATGAATGTCGACACCGGCGCCGGCTTCGTCACGCCTGAGAACTATGAGATTGTTGCCGAACTCGCCAAGCAGGCGCTGCGCTGACCTGTAATCTCGGCATGCCGGTCGGGCTCGATCCCGACCGGCAACATCATCGGCAAACCAAGCGAGGATCGCCATGGCCGAACGCCTCATCGAACTGCGCGGTATCAGCAAGTCCTATGGTCAGGTCTATGCGCTGGGGGGAGTCAATCTCAGCGTCGACCGCGGCGAGGTGGTCGGCCTGATCGGCGACAATGGCGCCGGCAAGTCGACGTTGATCAAGATCCTCTCCGGCGTGGTCAAGCCGACCAGCGGCGAGATCCTCGTGCGCGGCAAGCCGGTGACCGGATGGAGTGCCGCACGCTCACGCGACGCCGGCATCGAGACGGTGTTCCAGGACCGGGCGCTGGCCGTGCAGCAGACCATCGTGCGCAACATCTTCATGGGCCGCGAGCTCACCGGCTTCCTCGGCTGGCTGAAGGTGAACAAGGAAATCGAGGAGGCGAGCCGGCTGATGCGCGAGATCGGCTTCACCTCGAAAGTGTTCACGCCGCAGTCGATCGTCGGCCAGTTGTCGGGCGGCGAGCGCCAGGGCGTGGCGATCGCACGCGCCATCTACAAGCAGGCGGAACTGATCATCCTCGACGAGCCGACGACGGCGCTGTCGCTGACCGAAACCGCCAAGGTCTTCCATTTCGTGCGCCAGGTGCGGGCGAGCGGCCGCTCGATCCTGTTCATCGGCCACAACATCCATCATGTATTCGACATCGCCGATCGCTTCGTGGTGCTCGATCGCGGCAAGGTGGCGCTGACGGCCGACCGCGGCGAGATCAAGTCGGCGGAAGACCTCATCAACTTCATGGAGGATGTCGCACACCCCGGCGGGTTGGCCGGGTTGCACGACACCGGCGACGCCGAGGGGGCAGTGCGATGAGCAAGACCATGGAACCCGATCTGCACGAACCGTCCGCCGCCATTCCTCGCCCACAGAAAGAGTGGAAGCACCCATCCGATCAATGGCTGCGCGGGTTCATCCTCGACAACCGCGCGTCGCTCGGCACGCTCGGCGTGTTCATCGTCATGATGGCGGTGTTCATGGTCGCCAACCCGACCGTCTTCACCACCTGGTATCTCTACAGCTCGGTGCTGACCACGCTGCCGGTGGCGCTGTTCGTGGTGGTGCCGCTGGTCTTTGTCGTCACCTGCGGCGAGATCGACCTGTCGTTCCCGGCGACGATGGGTTTTGCTTCCTGGGTCTTCGCGCTGGTCGTGCAGGCCGGCTACGATCCGTTCCTCGGCATAGCCGCGGCACTCGTCACCGGCATGCTGCTCGGCTTCCTGGTCGGCTCGCTGGTGGTCTATGGCGGGCTGTCGTCGCTGATCGCCACGCTCGGCATGAACTTCCTGCTCCGCGGCCTGATCCAGATCATCAACGAGGGCAAGTCGATGTCGCTGACCGGCCTTGCCGACAGCTGGGCCTACAAAATCTTCTCCAGCCAGGTTTATGGCATCCCGGTGCAGATCTTCTGGGCCATAGCCTTCGTCGTGCTGTCGGCGATGCTCTACAACCGCCACCGCTTCGGCGCGCAGGTGAGGGTGGTCGGCGACAATCCCGACAGCGCCCAGCAGATGGGCATCGACGTCAAGCGCGTGCGGGTGAAGGTGTTCGTCTTCGTCGGCATTGGTGCTGCGATCGCCGGCACCTTCTCGGTGATGATCAACTTCACCTGGTGGCCGACTGCCGGCGATGGCTATCTCTTGCCGGTGCTGGCATCGGTGTTCGTCGGCGGCACGCCGACCTGGGGCGGCATCGGCACCGTGGTCGGCGGCGCCATCGGCGCCGTCACCGTGTCGTTCATCCAGACAGGCGTCGTCGCGGCGGGCCTGAGCGGCTTCTACGTCCAGTTCTTCAACGGGCTGATCATCATCCTGTCGCTGCTCGGCCACAAATGGAACCAGGCGCGGTATAGGTGAAGGGTGGGAGATTTTAGCCGGGCGGGTCGCTTGTAGGACAACCGGGCAGGTGGGTGCTCACACCGCCGCGACGAACCCGTCCAGCACGCGTTTCTGGCCGGCCTTGTCGAAGTCGATGGTCAGCTTGTTGCCTTCGATGGCCGAAATGTTGCCGTTGCCGAACTTCTGGTGGAAGACGCGGTCGCCGACGCTGAAGGCGGACGGCGTGTCGGAGACGGATTTGGCGACCAGTTCGCCGTCGATGGTGCGGCCTTTGACGGAAGTGCGTCCGGCGCCGTAGCCAGAATCGGTCTCGCCATAGCCGATGCGCTCGACCTGATGGCCGGAGCGCGAGCCCCAGTTGCGGTCGGTCGCTTCAGTGCGATTGGCTTGCGCCCGCTGCCAGCCCGGCGTCGCGTAGGTGTTTGAGAAGGCGCCGGATTTTTCGGTGTCGGCGCCAACATTGTCGAAGCGCGAGGCGCCATACGGAGTCTGCCGGCCGCCTCTTCCGGAGGCAAAGGAACCACCGCCATAAGAATTGCCGTAGCCGCCGTAGGAGTTGCCGCTTTCGGCGACCTCGACATGGGCTTCCGGCAGTTCGTCGAGAAAGCGCGACGGGATGGTCGACTGCCACAGGCCGTGGATGCGGCGGTTGGAGACGAACCACAGATGCAGGTTCTTCTTGGCGCGGGTCAGGCCGACATAGGCGAGACGGCGCTCTTCCTCCAGCCCGGAGCGGCCGCCTTCATCGAGCGCGCGCTGATGCGGGAACAGGCCTTCCTCCCAGCCGGGCAGGAAGACGGTCTCGAATTCTAGGCCTTTCGCCGAATGCAGTGTCATGATGTTGACGGCGTCGAGTTCGGCATTCTGCTCGGCGTCCATGACCAGGGCGACATGCTCGAGGAAGGAGCGCAGCGACTCGTACTCCTCCATGGAGCGGATCAGTTCTTTCAGGTTTTCCAGCCGGCCGGGCGCCTCGACCGAGCGGTCGTTCTTCCACATGTCGGTGTAGCCGCTCTCTTCGAGGATGGTCTCGGCGAGTTCGGTATGCGGCGTGGTCTCCAGCGCCTTCTGCCAGCGCTCGAAATTGGCGGCCACTTCGCGCAAGGCGGCGCGTGGCTTCGGCTTCAACTCGTCGCTTTCGGCCAGCTTGGCGGCGGCTTCCAGCATCGGTACGCGGAGCGCCCGCGCCGTGTCGTGGATCTGGCGGATGGTGGTTTCGCCCAGCCCACGCTTCGGCACGTTGACGATGCGCTCGAAGGCGAGGTCGTCGGCGCCTTGCGCGACGACGCGGAAGAAGGCCAGCGCATCGCGGATTTCCATGCGCTCGTAGAAGCGCGGGCCGCCGATGACGCGGTAGTTGAGGCCGAGCGTGACGAAGCGGTCCTCGAACTCGCGCATCTGGAACGAGGCGCGCACCAGAATCGCCATGTCGTTGAGATTGTGCTTCTGGCGCTGATAGGCCTCGATGGTCTCGCCGATGGCGCGGGCTTCCTCCTCGGAATCCCAGGCGGCGTGGACATGCACCTTGCCGTCCTCCGGCTCGTCGCGGTCGGTGAACAGCGTCTTGCCGAAGCGGCCCTCATTGTGAGCGATGAGGTGGGAGGCCGCCCCGAGGATGTGCGCGGTGGAGCGATAGTTGCGCTCCAGCCTTATGATGGTGGCGCCGGGAAAATCCTTGTCGAAGCGCAGGATGTTGTCGATCTCTGCGCCGCGCCAGCCATAGATGGATTGATCGTCGTCGCCGACGCAGCAGATGTTGACTTTGTTGTCGCTCACTGGCTGTTCCGCGCCAGCTGGCGCGGGCCCTCCGCGAGGGCCTCGCAACGGCTCGGACGGACGGTCGTCCTTGCGGCCTTCGGCCGGTTGGAGGCCGGTCGACGAAGATTGGCGCGACGGTTGGGGCCGCTGCGCCAGGAGGCGCAGCCACATGTACTGGGCGGTGTTGGTGTCCTGATATTCGTCGACGAGGATGTATTTGAACCGCTTGTGGTATTCCTTCAGCACATCCGGATTGGCGCGGAAGATGCGGATCGGATGGCACAGAAGGTCGCCGAAGTCGCAGGCGTTCAGCGTCTGCAGCCGCGCCTGATAGGCCTTGTAGAGCTCGCGGCCCTTGCCGTTGGCGAAGGCGCGGGCGTCGCCCTCGGCAATGTCGGCCGGGCCTTGCCCCTTGTTCTTCCAGCCGTCGATCATCTGGGCGAACTGCTTGGCCGGCCAGCGCTTGTCGTCCAGCCCCTCGGCCTGGATCAACTGCTTGATCAGCCGCACGACATCGTCGGTGTCGAGGATGGTGAAGTCGGATCTCAAGCCGGCCAGCTCGGCATGGCGGCGTAAGAGCTTGACGCCGATCGAGTGGAACGTGCCGAGCCAGGGCATGCCTTCGACGTTGCCTTCGCCGATCAGGATGCCGATGCGCTGCTTCATTTCGCGCGCCGCCTTGTTGGTGAAGGTGACGGCGAGGATCTGCGACGGGAAGGCCTTGCCGGTGGCGAGGATGTGGGCGATGCGGGTGGTCAGCACACGGGTCTTGCCAGTGCCGGCGCCGGCCAGCACCAGAACCGGGCCCTCGGTGGTTTCCACCGCCAGCCGTTGCTCGGGGTTCAGCCCCTTCAGATAGTCGGGTGCATTGTTGTGGCCGCTGCGGGCAGCCATGGCGCGCGCGGCAATGCCCGACGGGGCCGTGGGCCGCGCATTGGGTTCGTCGAAAAAGGGCATGTCTTCGGAAAAGCCGGACATCTCCCCGAATGTAGTGATTCGGCGGCGAAAGGCCAGAAGTGTCTACGTTTTGTTCCGCTAAAGTGCCCGATACGGCAAGGATGGAGCTTCCATTAGACAGAACAGGACGGGAATGGGGCGGCCCCTATGGCTGGAAAGCGCCTAGCGCTTCGGTGGACCTTGATAGAGATACCAGATGGGCAACACGACGAGAGCGAACAAAATTCCGGCCAGCAGGCTCCAATAGAAATACGGGTCTTGGACCCGATCGAAGACGTGTACACCACCACCATGCTTTGGGATGATGGCTTTGCCCATCCATAGGAAAACAGCCACGACCAGCGCGCCGATAAGCATCTGCACCAGGAAGATGCCCACTAAGATGGGAGAGTATCGATTTTCGCTGGCCATTTAGGTCCCTCGTGCTGGTCGCGATACCGCCGTTCAAGCCTTGCGGTAACCGAGGGCGACGAAAAATCGATGTCCGAACGAGCGCGCCTCGTCCGTCATCACGGCGCCGAGAGCGACCTGCATCTGGTCGTAATAGTGGCGGCCGGCCGGTGACGCGAGGAAAGCCCCGTAAAGTTTGAGATCGTCAAGCGGCAGGTCCCGGTAGATGTAGGCCACCGACACCATGACGTCCGTTTCGATGTCATGACGAAGACCCTCGGACCGCTGACGCAGCAGGGCCATGATCTGATCGTCGGGCAGGGGCTTCCCGGCCGCTCCCAACATCTCGGAAAGCATCGCATAGCCCATATTCAAGGCCACGGCTTCTCCGGTGTCGACAGCGCTGAGGTCATCGACGATTTGTCTGTACTGTGCGAGCCGGGCCGGATCCCTGGACGGAAGCTCGCCCAGGATTTTGGGGCCTTCGATCGTCTTGCGTTCCCTTTCTTGCGGAGTGGAGGCCTGGATTTCCAGCGCCGTGACCTGTTTGCCGAGGGGTGACGCATAGAATGAGGCCAGGTCGGCCAGGTCCTTGGCGGGCAGTTTGTCCGCCATTCGCGATTCGATGGCTGCTTCCATCTTGTTCGCGTCAAAGGCGCCTTCCATGGCCGCCGCCAGGGCGTCCTGGACTTTCTGCGGCGGCGTTTCCGGCGCCGATTTCACGGCCGCGACGAAACCCGGGCCGATAGCCGTCAGCATCTCGTGGAAGCCGTTCGCCTTGTTGATCTCATGCAGCGTCTGCGCCGGCGCGGCCACGGTGAGGGAGACAAGGCAGCAGAACGCAAACGCCAGGCGCGTCAGCGGCGGAACGAATGACGTCATTTGCTTGCTCCAGAGCAGAGATGATCCAACTGAGACTGCTGGAAAAGTCGACTGCAGGCAAGCTGGATTGCCACCTTGGCGTGTGGGTCAGCTTGACAGGCGGGGCGGGCAGGAGAAAGTTGTGCCCAGGGCAGGAACGGCGCATCTGGCTGTCCTTGGGCGTCGCAAGCGCAACAGTCGAAGGAGTATCATCTTGGCTGTCACCATCACCTCCCTCATCCTTTTCCTGATCGGTCTGGCGCTTGGCGGCGGTGGCATTCGCTTAGCTTCGCTGGGCGGCAGCTGGTACTATATTATTGCCGGTCTCGCCTTCCTGGTCGCCGCCTGGCTGCTCTATCGGCGCCGGTCCACCGCGCTGTGGCTCTACGCGGCGATCGTGCTCGCCACGTTGGCCTGGGCTGTCTGGGAAACCGGCTTCGACTGGTGGGAACTCGGGCCGCGCGGCGGCATCATCGTGCTGGTGGCGCTGTGGCTGCTGACGCCGTGGGCGAGGCAGGGTCTTGCCGGCCCCGACGCGCGCGCGCCACTCATCCTTGCCGTGCTGGCATCGCTGGCCGTCGCCGGTTATTCGATGACCGCTGATCCGAAGGACATTGCCGGCGAACTCGGCACCGACAAGGTGGTCGCCAATGCCAACCTCGGCAACGATGTGCCGGCCGGCGAGTGGCACTATTACGGACGCACGCAGTTTGGCCAGCGCTATTCGCCGCTCGACCAGATCACGCCGGACAATGTGGCCAAGCTGCAGCCTGCCTGGACCTACCGCACCGGCGACGTGAAGGGGCCGGATGACATCGGCGAGACCACCTATCAGGTGACGCCGCTGAAGATCGGCGACACCCTCTATATCTGCACGCCGCACAATTTCGCCATCGCGGTCGATGCGGCGACCGGCAAGGAGAAATGGCGCTACGATCCCAAGGTCAAGCTCGACAAGGATCGCCAGCACCAGACCTGCCGCGGCGTGTCCTACTATGCCGATGCCGCCATCGCCGCCGGCCAGCCCTGCGCGACCCGCGTCTACCTGCCGACCTCGGACGCGCGGCTGATCGCGCTCGACGCCGCCAATGGGCAGGTCTGCCCGGCCTTCGCCGAAGGCGGCACGCTCAACCTCTTGACCAACATGCCCTATCCGAAGTCGGGCTATTACTACTCGACCTCGGCGCCGCTGATATCAGGCGGCAAGATCATCGTCGGCGGTGCGGTCAATGACAATTATTCGACGCAGGAGCCGTCAGGCGTCATCCGCGCCTACGATGTTAGCACCGGCGCCCTGGTGTGGAACTGGGATTCCGGCAATCCGGACCAGACGACGCCGCTGGCCGCGGGCCAGACCTATACCGCCAACTCGCCCAACATGTGGTCGACGCCAAGCGCCGACGGGAAGCTTGGCCTGCTCTACGTGCCGCTCGGCAACCAGACGCCGGATCAGCTCGGCGCCGGGCGTAGCGACAATGTCGAGAAATTCTCGTCGTCGATCACCGCGCTCGACCTCAACACCGGGCAGTTGCGCTGGGTGCGGCAGACCGTGCACCACGACCTCTGGGACATGGACGTGCCGGCGCAGCCGAGCCTGATCGACATCACCAAGGCCGATGGCACGGTCGTGCCGGCGCTGGTCGGGCCGACCAAGCAGGGCGACCTCTATGTCCTTGACAGGCGCACCGGCGAGCCGGTGGTTGCGATCAAGGAAGTGCCGGCGCCCGGCGGTGCCATCGAGGGCGACCACACGTCGCCAACACAGCCAGCATCGGATCTCTCGTTCAATCCGAAGCCGCTTACCGGTGCCGACATGTGGGGCATCACCATGTTCGACCAGCTGGCGTGCCGGATCGAATTCCAGGGCCTGCGTTATGAGGGTCGCTACACGCCGCCGTCCGTAGAGGGCTCGCTGATCTATCCCGGGAATTTCGGTACCTTCAACTGGGGCGGCGTCGCGGTCGATCCGGTGCGGCAGGTGATGTTCGGCATGCCGACCTATCTGGCGTTCAAGTCGCAGCTCATTCCGCGTGATCAGGTGCCGCCCCCGGACGAAGGGCGCGGCAGTGAGCAAGGGTTGAACCGCAACGAAGGCGCGCCCTATGCGGTGGTGATGGGACCGTTCCTGTCGCCGCTCGGCATCCCTTGCCAGGCGCCGCCCTGGGGCTATGTCGCGGGCGTGGATCTGCGCACCGGCACCATCGCCTACAAGCATCGCAACGGCACCGTCTACGACATGACGCCGCTGCCGTTGCCGCTGAAGGTCGGCGTGCCGGGCATTGGCGGACCGATGATCACCGCCGGCGGTGTCGCGTTCCTGGGTGCAGCCGTCGACGATTATCTGCGTGCCTATGACCTGACATCCGGCAAGCAGCTCTGGCAGGCTAGGCTGCCGGCCGGCGGGCAATCGACGCCTATGACCTACACGGTCGGCGACGGACGCCAGTTCGTGGTCATCGTCGCCGGCGGCCACGGCTCGGTCGGCACCAAGCCGGGGGATTATGTAATGGCCTACGCGCTGCCGAAATAGGGAGGGCTACTTCAGGACCAGATTGGCTTGATGGATCGTCGCCTCAGCCGAGCCCAAAATGGCTCTTCAGGCCGGGCACCGAGCCGAGCACCTCATTGGTCAGGTCGGGGCCGGCGGCTGCCTCGGCCTGCTGGATCAGCGTCGTGCCGGCCTTCTGGATCTGTGCCATGTCGAGGCCCGATGCCTTGAGCGCGGCGAGCCCGTCGACCAGCGCGCCGGCTTTTTCGCCGAGAACGCCGCCAAGCGCACCCTGCAGCGACGACAGGAAGCCACCGCCGCCGCCGGCCGGGGCGGCGGCCATGACGTCATATTGATGGGCAAGGTCGTCGGCGCCGGGGATCTTGGCGAAAAACGATGAGGCGCTCGTGCCTTCCGCCTCGTGTTCAAGCACCGAGAAAATTGTGCCGACGACCTTCTCCGTCGTCGCCTGGTCGAGGCCCGCCTTCTGCGAGACGGTGTTGACGATATCCTGGACGTTCATGGTCAGACCTCAACCTTTTTTGTGTTTGCCGGATGGCGCGGGCGGCTGCGAACCTTGACCATGGACCTCCGGCTTGCGGCAACGATCGTCGTGCGCAGCGCCAGAATGGCAGCCGCGGCAACCAGGAAGGCGGTTGCCAGGATCGGGGAAGGCATGGTCATCGGCGTTGTTCCTTTCAGATCGGGCCTTTCAGATCGTAACCGCGCCATGGCGCGGCCGAGGTCCAGCACTCTCCCCCACTATTGTGGCAACGCCATCAAGATTGGCGCCGATGACCAAAATATGATGATCCACCGCCTCAGGCCATCGCGATACAGGGCGTCACCGAGCCGTGACTGGACGATGCGAAGCTCGCCCCTATCTCGCGACGGACGAGGACACCGAAGTCGAGATCCGAGATCGAAGGAGCGCCCCATGACCGACGTCAACACCAAGCCTGCCATCACCCAGGCGATGATCGACGCCTATGACGAATACACGCATCTGACACTCGACCGCCGGCGCTTCATGGAACAGCTGACCAGGCTTGCCGGGTCGGGCGCGGCGGCGGCCGCGATCGTGCCGCTTTTGGCGGCGAATTCGGCGCAAGCGGCAATCGTCGCCGACAACGATCCGCGCGTGAAGGGCGAGGACATCAGCTATCCCGGCAGCGGCGGCGACATGAAGGGCTATCTGGTCAGGCCGGCCGACCAGACCGGCAAGGTCGGCACCGTCATCGTGGTGCATGAGAACAGGGGCCTCAACCCGCATATCCGCGACGTGGCGCGCCGCGTGGCGTTGGAAGGGTTCGTGGCACTGGCGCCGGATTTTCTGTCGCCGCTCGGCGGCACGCCTGATGATGAGGACAAGGCGCGGGACATGTTCGGCAAGCTCAATCCGGCGCAGATGGCGGCCAATGGCGTGGCAACAGTCGCTTTCCTCAAGGGCGACAAGGACGGCAACGGCAAGGTCGGCGCCGTCGGTTTCTGCTGGGGCGGCGGCACTGTCAACACGATGGCCGTCAACGCACCCGATCTCAGCGCCGGCGTTGCCTACTACGGCATGCAGCCGAAGGCCGCCGATGTGTCGAAGATCAAGGCGGCATTGCTGCTGCACTATGCCGGGTTGGACGAGCGCATCAATGCCGGCATCGACGCCTTCAAGAAGGAACTCGATGCGGCGCATGTCGAATACACGGTCTTTGTCTATGAAGACGCCAACCACGCCTTCAACAATGACACCTCGGCGGCTCGCTACGACAAGAAAGCGGCGGACCTCGCCTGGGGCCGCACGATCGCTTTCCTGAAGGAGAAGCTGGCGTAGTTGTTTCAGCGCGCCGGCTTGTGAAAGGCAACGCCGGCGACCACCAGCGCAATGCCGAGGCAATCGCTGAGGCTTGGAATCTGGCGCAGCACGATGACGCCGATCAGCGTTGCGGTGACAGGCAGCAGCGACAGCATCAGTGCAAAGCTGGCGCGCGGCAAACGCGACATGGCGAGTTGGTCGCAGATGTAAGGAATGACCGACGAGCAGATGCCGACGCCGATGGCGGCGAGAAGCAGCAGCGGTGAGAAAAAGGCCGGCAGCGCATCGGTGAAGCCGATCGGCAGCACGACAATTAAGGCGATCGCCATGGCGGCGCCGAGGCCGGCGATGCCGTCGCCTGCGCCTGCGCGGGCGACGCGGTGGCCGAGCACGATGTAGCCGACGAACAGTGCGCCGTTGATGAAGGCCCAGAACAGCCCGACGGGATCGCTTGACCACTTGACATCGATGAGCACCAAAGTGCCGGTGACGGCAACGGCAAGGGCGGCGAGATTGCGCGGGCTCCTGAGGCCGATCAACGCAATCCCGATGGTGCCGACGAATTCGATCGCCGCCACGAGCGAGATCGGCAAGCGGTCGAGCGCCAGATAGAAAGAACAGTTCATCACCGCCAGGCAGGCACCGAAGGCCAGCAACAGCAGCCGCGTCGGGCGATCGGCGCGGGCGAAGGTTCGCCATGGGCGGGTCAGGGGCGCGAAGATCAGCGCGGCGGTGGCGATGCGCAGCCATGCCATGCCAAGCACGCCGACATGTGGGAACAGCAGCACGGCGAATGCCGGCCCGAGATAGTGGAAAACGGCGCTGACACCGAACCAGACATGCGGCGGCAGCCTTGCCGCAAGTCCGCCAAGGACATGGCCAGCAGGGGCAGGGTTTGCCGCAAGAGCTTGCGTTTGATCATCCATCGGATCAGTATCGCAGGCAGATATGCTGATTTACATGGATGGTGGTTGGCTCTTCTGGCTATCTTTCGCCCAGAAGCAAGGAGATTTCCATGAAACGCCTTCGAACTGAAGGTGCCGACCTCGATGCGGCGGATATGAAGATCCTGCGCGTGCTGGAAAAGGACGCACGCATCAGCACGGCCGAGCTGGCACGCTCGGTCGGCCTGTCTGCGCCGAGTGTCGCCGAGCGCATCAAGCGGCTGCAGGAGAGCGGCGTGATCGAGGCCTATTCGGTCAGGATCAACCCCGCCGCACTTGGCCTGCCGCTGTCGGCATGGCTGCGCATCCGACCGGTACCGGGACAACTGGCTGTCGTGGCCGAGATCATCCGCGAGCTGCCGGAGATCGCGCAATGCGACCGGGTGACCGGCGAGGATTGTTTCATCGCGCTGGCGCATGTCGGCTCGGTGGCCGAACTCGAACGGGTGATCGACCGGATCATTCCCTACGCGATGACCAACACGGCGATCATCCAGTCATCACCGGTGATGGCGCGATCGCCGCTGGCGGCGGTGAAGCGCCCGACTTGAGGGCGAGGAATCGTCGGTTCAAAGATTTTAGGCGTGGCCGCGCTTCATGCGCGCCTGTTTCAGGATGGCGCGCCAGCGGATCATGTCGAACGGGATCGGCTCGTTGTTGTTGGCGATGTGGAAGATCTCGTTGTTGACGTTCTTGAGCGAGCGCCAGAAATCATAGTCGGTGATGCGCGGATCGGCGACAAGCCTGTCCACCTCGACCTTGATGTCGGTTTTCATGCACGTCCCTCGAACCGGCTTCGCCCGCCGCCCGTATCACAACCCATGAGGATCGTTTTCGACCGCTCCGCTGAGTCGTTCAATGGCTCAATTGGCTTCTTCCCGTTAAAACCTCGGTAAGGTTAACGTGGGCGTCGAGTCGCTTCAAGCGGTCTTGCGACGAATCCCTATCGAACGGCCGGCGCGCTCCGGCATCGGCAATGCCGAATGGGCGGCGCGCATGGCTTCGACCTTGGACAGCACATCGGCGGGGAAGGGCGCCACCTTCGGCCCGGACATGTCGACATGCAGCGAAAGCGATTCGGAGGTGGCGGCGAGCCAGCCGTCGACGTGGCGGATTTCCTGGTAGACACGCAGCCGCTTGTCGTCATGGTCGATCAGCTGGAAGGTGACCGTGACCTTGTGCTCCAGATGCAGCTCCTGCACGTAGCAGACATGGACTTCCGCCGTGTAGATGGTGAGGCGGCGGTCCCTGGCGTAGTTCGGCCCCATGCCCATCGCCTCGAAGGCATCGTCCGAACAGCGGTCGAACAGCACGTTGTAATAGGCCATGTTGAGATGGCCGTTGTAATCGATCCAGTCCTTCTCGATGTCCATGGGTTGGGAGACGAAGGGGGCGGAGATGGGCATCGAAACTTCCTTGTTCTGGTGCTCGGATACAGCGGGCTGGTCTGGACAGAGCGTGGCCGGTGAGACTACGCATCCATAAATGCATAACAAGGGTGGACGCTGGTCCATTCGCGGAGGAATTCATGGCCCTGAGCGACCTCAACCCGGTCGAACGCAACGAGGAAGGCATCGCGGCGGTGCTCGGCATCCTCAAGCAAAGGCTGGGCGAGCACTTCCAGACCGGCCAGGCGACCCGCGCGCAGCACGCCCACACCACCACCTATATCCCGACGCAGGCGCCGGACGGCGTCGCTTTTCCGGAGACGACGGCCGAGGTACAGGAGATCGTGCGCGCGTGCGCCGCGCATCGGGTACCGGTGATCGCCTTCGGCGTCGGCTCATCGCTGGAAGGCCACACCAACGCACCGGGCGGCGGCATCTCGGTCGATACGTCGGGGATGAACCGCATCCTGGCGGTCAATCCGCAGGATCTCGACTGCACCGTCGAACCCGGCGTGACGCGCGAGGATTTGAACCGGCATCTGCGCGACACCGGCCTGTTCTTTCCGATCGATCCGGGCGCCAATGCCTCGCTCGGCGGCATGGCGGCAACGCGGGCGTCCGGCACCAATGCGGTGCGCTACGGCACGATGCGCGAGAACGTGCTGTCGCTGACAGCCGTCATGGCCGACGGCGAGACGGTGACGACCGGCAAGCGCGCGAAAAAGAGTTCGGCCGGCTACGATCTGACACGGCTGCTGATAGGCTCAGAAGGTACGCTCGGCATCATCACCTCGCTGACGCTGAAGCTGCAAGGCATCCCGCAGGCGATCTCCGGCGGCGTCTGCCCGTTTCCGAGCGTCGAGGCGGCCTGCAACGCGGTCATCGCAACCATCCAGATGGGCATTCCGGTGGCGCGCATCGAACTGGTCAACGCGCTGCAGATGCGCGCGATGAAGATCTATTCGAAGCTCGACTATCCCGAGAGCCCGTGCCTGTTCGTCGAATTCCACGGCAGCGATGCCGGCGTTGCCGAGCAGGCAGAGACCTTCGGCATGATCGCCGAGGAGAATGGCGGCGGGCCATTCCTGTGGACCAGCGTCGCCGAGGAACGGACGAAATTGTGGAAGGCGAGGCACGACGCGTACTGGTCGTCGCTGACGCTGCGGCCGGGCGCCAAGGGGTTGTCGACCGATGTCTGCGTGCCGATCTCGCGCTTTGCCGAATGCGTCACCGAGACCGAAGCCGATATCGCCGAAATGGGATTGATCGCGCCGATCGTCGGCCATGCCGGCGACGGCAATTTTCACGTGCTGGTGCTGATGGACGTCGACGACCCCAAGGAGATCGCGCTGTCGGAAAAGTTCGTCGCGCGGCTCAACATGCGGGCGATCGCCATGGACGGCACCTGCACCGGCGAGCACGGCATCGGCCAGGGCAAGATTGGCTTCCTGCGCCATGAACTCGGTCATGGCGTCGACATCATGCGCACCATCAAGCAGGCGCTCGATCCGCTTGATATCATGAACCCCGGCAAGATCCTGCCGGGCGCCGGTAGATAGATGTCGGCGGCCGAGACCCTTCTGCCGATCGAGGTGCCGCAATCGTCTGCCGGCGCTCCCCTGCCTCACGTCTTCGCGGATGAACGCAGACTGCTCGTTGCTTATATCGTCAACATTCCAGATCCGTCATTCGATGGCACGAATCCGCGCTCGGTTTCGCCTGTAACGGGCAACCAGTCCGTCGCGATCCTGACGGCAGACCCTTATCTGGCATTTCAATTCGGCCCGCCGAACGACGAAGCCATCAGCGGCCACCGTCTTTACGCGCTGGGCTTGCGGCCCTACGGGTCATTTGAAGTTCTCAACTCCTCGTGGATCGCTTCCCTGGAGCGGGCAAATCGAGTTCATTCGTCCCACAGGCCTGAAATGTTTTCAAACGCCGGCATTTCATCCTGACGTTCCACGATTCGACGCTGGAATTCATTGCCGGGCGTTTTTCGGCCAGCCTACACGAGGGGGCAGTCTTGAGCGTTTTGATGGAGGCGGCCGGACACCAGGCGCCCATGCGCCAGGTCAAACCGGTTCGCTTACCTTGACAGGCTTCTAAGGCGCAGTTGATGCAGGCTTCTCCTGCGCGCCCTGAACAAGTGTCTGCAGCATGGGGCGGGTTGGCGCGAAGAACGTCGTGCCGGTGTGCGGCGTGGAGAAATCGAGCAGCCGGTCGTAGGCGCCTGGCGGGTCACCGATGTACATTCGCTGCAGCATCTTCTCGATCACCCAGAGATACCTGCTATAGCCGATAAAATAGGTTCCGAACTCCTGCCGCCCCGGCTGGCCGAAGGGCATGTTGTCGCGCAGGATATCGTATTCATTGCCATCGGCATCCTCGATGGTGGCCAGCGACTTGTGCGACTTGCGCGGCGCATCGTCATCATCGATTTCGATGTTGTCGATCTTGGTACGACCGATGATCTCTTCCTGGAGGGGCGTTGGCGTTCGCGCCCACGCATTAAGATCGTGCAGATATTTCTGAACGACGACATAGCTGCCGCCGGCGAAATCGGCATCCTCGTCGCCGACCAGCGCCGAGGCGGGCAGATCGAGGCCGGTCGGGTTGGCCGTGCCATCGACGAAGCCGAGCAGGTCACGCGCATCGAAATAGCGAAAGCCCGACACCTCGTCGACGACAGTCACCGTGCCACCAAGACTATCGAGCAGAATTCGCTCGAACTCGAAGCACATGTCTGGGCGCTCGGACCGGATATGGAAGAGGAGGTCGCCCGCTGTCGACGGCGCCGAATGAACCGCCCCCTTGATCGGCGCAAACGGTTTCAGTTCGAGCGGCCTTCGGTCTGGGCAGAGACGATCCCAGAGATCGCAGCCGATGCCGGCAATGCACGACAGGCGCCCGGAAAGGTCGCGGAAGCCGACAGTCTTGACGAGATCGTCCAGTCCGCCGAGCACCGAGCCGACCTTGGCGAGCGCGCTCTGCTCGCTGGCGACGGTGACAACAAGAAAGACCGCCGACAATGACAGTGGAGCGTCGACGCTTTGCGCGTCGATCGGCACGCGGTCCCAGTTCTTGCCCGACATCCGAAAACACTCCGCTTTTCCCGGATTTGTTTCAGATCATCCGACATCGCGCAACACTGGATGAATTGCCTCTTTATCGACACGCGGATGCGGGTAGAGTGCGGCAGAATTTCAATCAACTCGTTCGGAGCTGATGCTCGCACGCCTGTTCGTGATCTTTGGTGGCCTCTTTGTGCTGGTGCTGTGTGCGGCGCTGGTGGTGCCGTATTTTGTCGACTGGACCGGCTACCGTGCCGAGTTCGAGCGCGAGGCCAGCGCCATTCTCGGCCGCAAGGTGACCGTGCAGGGCGACGCCACGGCGCGGCTGCTGCCGTTCCCCTCGGTGACCTTCTCCAATGTCGCGGTCGCCGGCGGTCCGAATGGCCAGCCGGCCATGACCGTCGAGACGTTTTCGATGGATGCCGAGCTGGCGCCCTTCCTGCGCGGCGAAGTGCTGATCTTCGACATGCGGCTGGTGCGGCCAAAGGCGACCATCGATATTGCCAACAACGGCACGGTCGACTGGGCGATGCGGCCGTCCTCGCCCTTCGACCTCAACCAGATCTCGATCGAAAAGCTGACGGTGACGGAAGGGCAGATCGAACTGCGCCATGCCGCCGGTGGGCGCAGCCATCTCATCTCCGAGATCAACTCGACCATCTCGGCCAAGTCGCTGGCCGGCCCGTGGCGCATGGACGGCACGCTGCGGCTGGACGGTCTTCGCACCACGGTCGATGCCTCCACCGGCAAGGCCGAAGGCAATGGGCAGATGCGGCTTCGGCTGAAGGCCGATCCCGATGCCTATCCGCTGGTCATCGAGACCGATGGCAATGCCGGCCTCGTCAACGGTGCAGCCGTCTATTCCGGCCAGTTCAAGATTTCCGGTGCCGACAAGAACAGCGCCGCGCTGCGCGGCACCGATGGCGAAACGGTGAAGGTCAGCGCCGGCAAGCCCGATCCGGGCTTTCGGCTGAACGGCAAGTTTTCGCTCGACCACCAGAAGCTCGGCGTCGACGAATTCCGCTTCGAGACCGGACCGCTCGACAATCCCTATACCGCCGATGGCAAGGCCTCTGTCGATCTCGGGCTGAAGCCGAGCTTCGCCATCGAGGCGAGTGGCGCGCAGGTGCAGTTCGACGAGGCGGTGGGGGCCGAGGCCGGCGCCGGGGCGACGCTGGACCAGCGCATCGCAGCGCTCGAGCAAGCGTTGCACGAGCTGCCGAAGCCGACCATACCGGGCACCGTCGAGGTCAAGCTGCCGGCAGTGGTCGCCGGCGACACCACGGTGCGCGACGTTCACCTTTCCGCCGAGCCGACCGATGGCGGCTGGTCGGTGAAATCGCTCGCCGCGACCTTACCCGGTCGCACCACGCTGGAAGCCGATGGCATGCTCAGCGTCGAGGATCATTTCGGCTTCACCGGCTCGCTGCTGCTGGCAGTGGCGCAACCTTCCGGCTTTGCCGCCTGGCTGTCGAAGGATGTCGACGAGGCGATCCGCCGTCTGCCCGCCGCCGGCTTCAAGGCCAAGGTCGATCTCTCGGAAAAGCGCCAGGCATTCAGCGATCTCGAACTGATCCTGGGCAAGGCGAAGTTTTCCGGCCGCATCGATTCCAGCCAGCCCGACGACGCCAAGCCGTCGGTGCTGATGCGGCTCGAAGGCGGCGAGCTCGATGTCGACGGGCTGGCGGCCTTCGCCTCCATCTTCGTCAGCGACAAGGGCGCCAACCGCTTTGCCGACCGCGACCTCGATTTCCAGATCAAGGCCGGGCCGGTCAGCGCCGGCGGCCTGACCGCCGACACGGTCGACACGGCGCTCAGGCTGCGCGACGGGCTGCTTGAAATCGACCGGTTGTCGATCGGCGGGCTTGCCGGCGCCTCGATCAGCGCCACCGGCCGGATCAAGGATTTTCCAGCGAGCCCGACCGGCAAGCTCGATGCTTCGGTGGTTGCCGTCGATCTCAAGCCGCTGATCGACGTCGCCGCCCAGCATTATCGCGACAATGCGGTGCTGAACGGGCTGGCAAGCCGCGCCGCGGCCTATCCCGAGCTGTTCCAGGATGCACGCGTCGACCTCGTGGCAAGTGCTGCCGACAATGGCGATGGCACGACCGGGCTGGCGGTGAGCGGACAAGGCAAGGCCGGCGGCTCTGCCTTTTCGGCGTCGCTGTCGGGGAAGGGGGCTGCGGACAAGCTTCTCGAAGCGCCGGTGAGGCTGACCTTCAACGCCAAGAACCCCGACGCCACCGCGCTGCTGGCGCTCTACGGCCTGCCGGCGCTGCCGCTCGGCATGCTGGGCGAGGCAAGCACGGACATCCAGGCCAAGGGGACGCTTGGCGGCGGCCTGGCGACAAGTTTCAGCCTTGCCGGCGACGACTTCAAGGCCGGTTTCGAGGGGACGCTCGCCGATACGTCGCAAGGCTTCGCCGCCAAGGGCAAGCTCAGCCTCGATGCCGCCGACATCGAACCGTGGCTGATGACGACCGGCATCGGCCTGCCGGGCATGGGGGCGGGCATGTCGGCGTCGTTTTCGGCGCAGGGCGACTATGGCAACGGCCTGCTGGTGCTGGGCGATCTCAATGGCGCCCTCAACGAGGCGGCGGTGTCGGGTGACGTCAATGTCGACGTCAAGGACGGCGTGCCGCATCTGGCCGGCGCGCTGGCGCTCGACGAACTCGACCTCGATCCGACGGCGGTGGCGCTATTCGGCGATTCCGCGTTCCTCGGCGACAAGAATCGCGGGTGGCCGGCTGCTCCGTTCAGCCAGAAATCCAGCCTGCCGTTCACTGCCGATCTCGACCTGACGACGGCCGCACTTGCCGCCGGTCCGTTCGCCACCGCCTATGACGCCGCCTTTTCGCTCAAGCTCGACCAGGAAGGCATCCGGGTTTCGGATCTCAAGGCGAAATTCCTCAATGGTGCGCTGACGGGCCTGTTCGAACTGAAGAACAATGACGGCACCGGGCTTTTCAGCGGCCAGATGAAACTGGCCGGCGCCGATCTGGCGAGCGTGCTGCCGGATGCCGGCATCAGCGGCAATGGCGATTTCTCGACGGCACTCTCGACCAGCGGCAAATCGGTCGATGGTATGGTGGCCGCCCTGTCCGGCTCCGGCACGGCGACGCTGAAGAGCTTGCAGGTCGCCGGCGTCAATCCCGATGCGTTCAACGCGTTTCTCGCCAAGGCGGATGCGATCGGGCGCGACATCGATGCGGCCAAGACCGCCGGCTTCGCGCCGCAGATCGCCGCCGATGGCAGCTTTGCCGCCAAGGATACCGACATCGCCTTCACGGTTGCCGGCGGCACACTCAGGGCACCGCCGATCAACCTGGAGAATCCGGCAGCGACCTTGTCCGCCGACATCACGGCCGACCTCAACGCAGCCATGGTTTCCGCCAAGGGCGCGATCACCTATCGGCCTGGCGACGAGGCGCTGGTCGGCTCCGAGCCGGTCGTAAATTTCACTGCCGAGGGGCCGTTCGGCGCCGTGAAGCGGCAGTTCGACAGCGAGCCGCTGGCGCAGTTCCTGACCCAGCGCGCGCTGGAAAGGGAACAGCAGCGCGTCGAGGCGATGCAGGCGGCGCTGCTCGAAAAGCAGCGGCTGCGGCGCGAGGTGCGCTACTACGCGGCGCTGCAGGATGCGCGTGACAAAGCCGCCGAGGAACTTCGCCAACGGGAGGAAGCGGCGCGGCTGAAAGCCGAGGCCGACGCCAAGGCCAAGGCCGAAGCGGAGGCGCAGGCCCAGGCTGAAGCCGACGCAAAGGCGAGAGCCGATGCCGAAGCAAAAGCTCAGGCCGACGCGGAAGCGAAGGCCAAGGCCGATGCCGAGGCCAAAGCAAAGGCGGATGCCGACGCCGAGGCTGCGGCCGAGCAGCAGGCCGCCGACGAGGCAGCCAAGGCGCAAGCCGACGAGCAGGAGCGGCAGAAGGCGGAAGAAGCGATGCGCATCGCTTCGCAGGAAAAGGCCAGGCTCGAGGCCGAACGCAAGGCCGCGCAACAGGCTCCGAAGGTGGAGCGTGCGCCGCTGCCGGGGGTCAACTACAATCTGCCGCCGGCCAAGCCGAAGTCCAACCCGTTCACCATCGACAATCTGTTGAAGTCGTTGCAGTAGGGCAGACCCTTCCCGTCGTTCAATCCGACGGGGTAATTGTTCAAAGAAGGGACATCTCGGCGCTGTCGGCGACGTAGCGGGCGTGACGAAAATCGCGAATGGCGGCAAGCCTGCCCTCCTGCCATCCCAGCAGCACAAAGTAGGACGGCCGCGCCGTAGGGTCGCCGGGATCGCAGACGAGGACTGCCGCCCGACCTTCGACGAAGCCCGGCACGAAACGCCAATCCTGGACCCGCGAATAATTGTGGAAGTAGGTGCCCACTTGCTTGCGACCATCCAGCCGCGCCCTGGCCACCAGCTCCAGACGCACCTCGTCTGCCAGCATGTCGCGCACCGCGTCGAAATCGCGGGCGTTGAAGCGATCGATGTAGGCGTCGAGGAGCAGGCGTTCGGACGCACTCAGCCTGGGGGAAGGGCGATCCTCGGGTTCATCGGCGAGCTGGCGCAGGCGGCCGCGGCCACGGTGCAGCGCCGCCTTGATGGCGGGGATGCTGGTGTCGAGCATGGCGCCGATCTCCTGCAGCGAATAGCCCAGAACGTCCATCATGATGACGCTGCTTCGTTGTGCGACGGGCAGGCGCATGAAGGTATGCAGGCCGGCGGCCGCGGCCTGACGGTCGACGGTGGGGTTGGCCGGGTCGACGATCATGTCCGGATCCTCATCGGAAAAGGCCTTTTCGCGGGCGCGCCGGCGCAGAAAGTCGAGCGCCGCATTGTGGGCGATGCGGAACAGCCAACCCTGCGGATTTCCGATCGGGCCGGCGTTGGGCAGGGCTTCGAACGCCTTGGCCAGGGCTTCCTGCAGCACGTCCTCACCGTCGATGACCGAGCCCGTCATGCGGGCGCAATAGCGGTGCAGCTTGGGGCGCAGTTCGCCGAACAGGCGATCGAAGGGCTCGCGGGTCCCGCCGGGAATGGGAATGTTCATGTGCGTTCCCGTGATGTCGTCGGCTCCTACCGGTCCAGCATCCGATAGCTGCCCACCACGGTCATTTCCTCGCGTTGTGGGCGTTCGATGCAACGATCCCTGAAGCCATTCTGAAAGGCCTCGAATGCCGCCAGCCCGGTGATAAGGTCCGCATGGGCATCTGTTTCCGTTTCGACCAGATGGACAAAGGTTCCGTCGCCGGCCCGCAATGTCATGTAGCGAACGCCGTCCGGAGCTTTTTCGGCGAGCTCCTGGAAAACAGCCTTGACCAGCCGCTCGTTCTCGTCGGCCTGTTCTGGCTTGATCTTGTAGCGTATCAGATGGCGTTTCATTTTGGTTGTTCCTGTGATCGTATTTCGCCTTGCAGGCGCGCTCTTGTCCGAGACGTTCCCATGAAGCCAAAGGATTCGGGGTGCCGGGAAATGATTTCGGCACCCGCTGGGACGCCGGAGTGTTCACTCGCGGACGAGCAGGCGTTTCAGCATGGGTTCGATGCGTGACAGCTCGTCGAGATGCGCGGCCGACAGTTCGGCCAAACAATCGTCGGCGCGCTCGGTCAGCCGCAGCAGCACGCGTCGGTGGTCATCCTTGTCCTGATCCCTTGCGACCAGTCCCGCCTCGCAAAGACGGTTGACCAGCTCGACGGCGCTGTGATGGCGGATGCGCAGGCGCTCCGCCAGATCGCCAACCGTTACCGGTCCGCCGCCCGGGAATCCCTTGATTGCAAGCAGCGCCTGGTGCTGGCGCGGGGTCAGGCCGGCGTCTTCTGCCTGCAACTGGCTGAATTCGAGGAAGCAGCGGATCAGGTAGCGAAACTCGGACAGCCGCTGGTAGTCGGCACGGCTGATGGCGGGGCGTAGTTTCTGCGGTTGCGTCATACCAGACATTTGTTCGTTTCCCCCCGAAAGCTCAAACAGATTTCCAGCAAAACCGGCTTGAATATTTATATCGTATTACGATACATATCCATCCGACAAAGCCGGCTGGCCGCTTCGACCGTGCCGCCTATCCGAGATCCGACTGCCGCCAGAAAGCAAAACCCGCCATGAAGTCCCATCATTCCAATCCCGGCCATCTCAGGGATTTCACCACCGACGCCAGGGTGCTGCTCGTCGCCGCCATCGCCGTGGTGGTGGCGACGGCGGGGCTGTTTGCCGGCATCGCGCTTTTGAAATTGATCCGGCTCGCCACCAACATTGCCTATTTTGGCCAGTTCACGCTGGCCGATCTGAAACTGCAGGACACGCCGCTGGGCTATGCCTCTGTCGTCGTCCCGGTGATCGGCGCGCTGCTCATCGGCCTGATGGCGCGCTTCGGCAGCGAGAAGATTCGCGGGCACGGCATTCCCGAGGCCATCGAGGCGATCCTGCTCGGACGTTCGAGGCTCGACGCCAAGGTTGCGATCCTGAAGCCGCTGTCGTCGGCAATCTCGATCGGTTCCGGCGGACCATTCGGTGCCGAGGGTCCGATCATTATGACGGGCGGTGCGATCGGCTCGCTGATCGCGCAGATGCTGCCGGTCAGCGACAATGAACGCAAGACGCTGCTGGTGGCGGGTGCGGCAGCGGGCATGACGACGGTCTTCGGAACACCGATCGCGGCCATCATGCTGGCGGTCGAACTGCTGCTTTTCGAATGGACCCCGCGCAGCTTCATTCCCGTGGCGGTCGCGGCAATCATTGCCGAGGTCGAGCGGACGATGCTGCATCTGCCCGGGCCGATCTTTCCGTTCCAGGGCGGCATGGAAGTGTCCTTTGTCGGCCTTGCCGGCTGGGTCTCGATCGGTGTTGCTGCCGGCCTGTTGTCGGGGCTGCTGACGCAGATGGTCTATGCCTGCGAGGACGGCTTCCAGAAGCTGCCCATTCACTGGATGTGGTGGCCGATGCTTGGCGGCCTGGTGGTCGGCATAGGCGGGTTGATCGAACCGCGGGCGCTCGGCGTCGGCTATGACAACATCGCCGACATGCTGGATGGTCGCACGGACGCCGCGGCGGCACTGACCCTGCTGGTGGTGAAGGCCATCATCTGGTCGGTTGCACTCGGTTCGGGGACGTCCGGAGGCGTGCTGGCGCCGCTGCTGATCATGGGCGGCGCAATGGGAGCAGTGCTTGCCGGCGTTATGCCTGCCGCGGATCCGGGCTTCTGGGCGCTGCTGGCGATGGCCGCCACCATGGGCGGCACGATGCGTGCGCCGCTGACGGCGACCTTCTTTGCGGTCGAGCTGACCGGCAACACGCACATGCTGGTGCCACTGATCGCGGCCTGCGCGGCGGCGCACGCCGTCACTGTGCTCCTGATGAAGCGGTCGATCCTGACCGAGAAGATCGCCAGAAGGGGACACCATCTGGTTCGCGAATATCGCGTCGATCCCTTCGCCTTGACCAGGGTGCGCGAGGTGATGACCTCAAAGGTCGAGAGCGTGCCGGCGAAGATGACCCTGCATGGCGCGGCGGCATTCCTGACCGCGCCTGAAACGCGGCATCCGAGTTTTCCCGTGGTCGATGAGAGCGGGCATGTGCTCGGTCTCATCGATCCGCCGGCGATCCTGCGCTGGAGACGCGCCGGCACGCACCGCACCACGACGCTTGGTGAACTGCTGGCAGGCAGCAAGGTGACGCTGGCCTATCCGGATGAATATCTTGAAGGCCTCTCCGACAAGCTGCTGATGGCCAATGTGTCCCATCTGCCCGTCGTCACCCGTGACGACTTGCAACTGGTCGGCTATGTCGGCTGGAAGGATCTGATGCGCGTGCGGTCGAGGAAACAGGCCGAGGAACGCGATCGCTCGACCTTGCTTGGCTTCGGCGCCAGACGCCGGAAAAAGGAAGATGCTCTCGAGGGGCTCTAGGCGCCGCGCTTTGCCCACTCCAGGACGAAGAGCCGGAGAGCCGAGGACAGGTTGGTGTCGCGCGGGCGCGTCTCGTCGACTTCGGCGACAAGAGCGGCGAGCGTCAGCTTTCTGGTCGCCGCGATCGAGACGAGATCGTCGTAGAAGGGCTTTTCCAAGGAGTAGCTGGTGCGGTGACCGCGAATGGTCACCGAGCGCTTTTCGACCGCGCTCACCGCAGGACGCTCATTTTGCTCTAAGCATCGGATTCATCCGAAAACCGCTGCGCACTTTTCGGTGCGATGCTCTGGCTGTCTTTGTCGCCAAAGGGTTCGCGGCGGTGGCCGGCGACGAATTTGTCGCTCTTGTCGGCGATCATGCGGTCACGTTCCTTTTCGGCCTTGGAACGGCCGTGCAGGGCCCGGTTCTGCTCGGCGACGCGCACCTTCTCGTCCCGCGCCTTCTGCTTGCGGGCCTGGCGGAGATTGACGATAGCGGCCATGGCGCGAAACGTGAATTATTTCTTGCGGAAGGCGTCGAGCGAGACCACTTCGGCGCCCTTGGTGGCGGCGGCGTCGGCGGCAGCGGGCTTCTTCTCCGGCTCGGCGGCGGCCTTCTTCTCGGCCTTCGGCTTTTTCTCGGAGACGACGGTCAGCGGCTCCGGCGAGGCTTGAGCGGCTGGTTCCTCGGCTGCCCCGTCCGTCTTGACGTCGAATTCGAGCTCGAAATTGACCGAGGGATCATAGAAGCCGCGCACGGCCGAGAACGGGATTTCGAGTTTCTCAGGCACGTCGGAGAAGGACAGACCAACCTCGAAGCCGGTGTCAGTCACCTTCAGGTCCCAATACTGGAACTGGATGACGATGGTCATCTGCTCGGGATAGCGCTCGCGCAGCCGCGACGACACCCGCACGCCCGGTGCGCCGGTCAGGAATGTGATGAAGAAATGGTGGTTGCCGGGGAGGCCGGTGCGTGCGACTTCGGCCAAGACCTTGCGCATGACGCCGCGCAACGCCTCCTGGGCCAGAATGTCGTAGCGGATGTGGTCGTCGGCCATGTGGCGGTCGGGTTCCGTTGAATCGTCCGCATAGCTGTAATCAAGCTTGAGGGCGGCGTAAACCGGATATAGACCACCGCCGCACCGAGGCGAGCACTATTGCCAACGATTTGATCGCTCAGGCGCTGGCCAGCGCGGTTTGCTTTTCCACTGAGGCGACTGACCGGCGCTTGCCGAAGGCACGCAGGAAGGTGCGCACGCCATTTGTCGCCGATTGCAGCACTTCGTCCTCGCGCGGCGTGCCGCCGAGCATGAAGGTCGTCTGCAGTTCGGCATTGACGAGGCCGAGGAACTGGCGTGCCGCCACGTCGGGATCCTCGATGGCGAGATAACCGCCATAGGCCAGCCGTGCGAAGCGCGCGGCGATTGCCGGCCATGTCCGCCCCGGGCCCTGTTCGAGCCACTCGGCAAACAATTCGGGATAGCGCTCGCCTTCGGTCTGGATCAGCTTGCGCAGGAATTTTCCATCGCGGTTGCAGATGCAGTTCTGGTTCAGGCGCACGGCAAAGCCGATCAGATCGGCTTCGAGGTCCTTGGGCTGATCGGGGAAGGTGGCAATTGTGGCGAAGATACCGGCATTGCAGCGTTCGGTCAGATCACGAACCACGGCGATGAACAATTTCTCCTTGTCGCCATGATGGTTGTAGACGGTCTGGCGCGAGACGCCGGCCTCGGCCGCGATCAGATCGATGTTGGCGCCGGCGAAGCCTTCACGGCAAAACACGGCAGCTGCGGAGTCGACGATCGATATGCGCTTGGCCTCGTGGCCGCGTGGCGGGAAAGTGTCAGGAGAAACGGGCAACTTCATGGAAATCTATATAGAGGTGATTGACGAATTAGACAAGAGTGTCTAAATTTGTGGACATAACTTGAGGAGATTTCGCTCGGGGACGAAGAGAATTCGCTCTCGGAGAGTCGGAATTTCAGGGGATGGAACGTCCTTGGGTTACCCGTCGGCTGCGGCGGCAACCAGATTCGAAAGAAGCCTTGATCATGAGTCCCAAATTCCTCCGCATCGCGGTCGTGCTCGGCCTGTTGTCCGCTATCGGCCCGTTCGCCATCGACATGTATCTGCCTGCGCTGCCGTCGATCGGCGCGGATCTGCACGCCGGCACCGCTGCCGTGCAGATGAGCCTGTTGATCTTTTTCCTGTCGATGGGTTTTGGCCAGATCGTCGTCGGGCCGATCTCCGACATGGTCGGCCGCAAGCTGCCGCTCTATGGCGGTCTTGCGCTGTTCATGGTTGGCGGCATCGGTTCGGCAATGGCGCCGACCATTGAATGGCTGATCGCTTTCCGCTTCCTGCAGGGCCTTGGCGCCAGCGCCGGCATGGCGGTACCGCGCGCCATCGTGCGCGACCTGCACACCGGCACTGAAGCCGCCAAGCTGATGTCCTTGCTGATGCTGGTGTTTTCGGTATCGCCGATCCTGGCGCCGCTGACCGGCAGCGTGATCATCGAGAGTTTCGGCTGGCGCGCCGTGTTCTGGACGGTGACCGGTGCTGCATTGCTGGCGACCATCCTTCTGGCGACCTCGCTCAAGGAGACGCGGCCGGTGGAAGAACGCGCCGGCTCCTCCTTCGGCACCGCGTTGTCCGCCTACCGCTTGCTGATGGGCGACCGTAACTTCCTCGGGCTGACGGCGATCGCCGGCTTCGGCATTGCCAGCTTCTTCGTCTACCTGTCGAGCTCGTCGTTCATCCTGATCGACCATTACGGTCTGTCGCCGTCGGTCTACAGCGTGTTCTTCTCGATCAACGCGGTCGCCTTCATCGGCATGTCGCAGCTGACGGGTCTGCTGTCCGAGCGCTTCGGGCTGCGACGCGTGGTTCGTGTCGCGGTGACCGGCTATGCGACGACCATGGTGGTGCTGTTCGCGGTGATGGCGACCGGCGTCGACCGGCTCGACGTGATGGCGGCTTTGCTGTTCGTCGGCTACGGCTTCCTCGGCCTGGTCATTCCGACCACCTCGGTGCTGGCCATGGAAGAGCATGGCGAGATCGCTGGCACCGCTTCGGCGCTGATGGGCACGCTGCACTTCGGCATCGGCGCGCTCGCCATGGGCGTCGCCGGCGTGTTCTTCGACGGCACGCCGCTGCCGATGGTCGCCGGCATCACGCTGTGCGCGGTGATTTCCTTCACGCTGGCCAAGTTCACGCTCGGCCGTGCCCGCGAAGCCGTCGAGGCACCGGCGGAATAAGCAATCAAATCAAGCAAAAGGCCGGGATTGACCCGGCCTTTTTCATGTCCGGGCCAACCCGGTTTCGGTCAGGATGAATCGAAGCCGCGTCTTGACCGGCGCCAAAGGCAGCGGGACCAGCTCATAGCCCAGTTCGGTGTAGGTATTGACCAGCGCATGGTATGTGCGCTCGGCCTCGTCGAGCGTCTGCTTTCTTTCGGCATCCTGCGTGAAGATGTCAGGCCAGGGCGGGGCAATGAAGATGCGTCTGGCATAGCGGAAGCGTTCGGCGGCATGCATGACGTGCTCGGAAACCGGCAGGTCGGTCAGGCGCAAATAACCAAGCGTGTCCGGCACGCCGCGATCGAAGAAGACCGGGCCAGTCTCTTCGCGCGCGGCCTGATAGGAGCGCATCTCCCACGACAGCATCAGCTCGGCGAACAGCGCGCGATCGCGCCAGGGCAGGGCAGCCCCACCTATGGCGGACTGATCGCGGATGATGCCGCGGCCGGCTTCGAGCGAGGTTGCAAAGCCTGACTGGCGCAGGGCCTCAATCAAGGTGGTCTTGCCGGAACCCGGACCGCCGGTCAGCACGAAGAATCGATCGGAATCGTTTTGCATCTTTTGTCCAGGGGGGGCGCGCGCGGCGCGGCGCCTTCGCGGCCCGAAAGCCGCACCAAGGCTGGCCAGCGGGAGCTGCCGTTGCGGGGTGACGCGTAGTGAAGGGGAGAAGTGGAGGTTTCTGTTGCCAGGTACCTCCGAACCCCGCCTAGAAGTGCGAACCCCTAGGGCTTGAATTGAAGCTATCGCACCGCTTACGCGGCGAGACGTGCTTCCGCATAGTTGTCATTTGCAACTACAGGTTTAGCCCGATGACGGTGGTACCATGCCGGGCAAAAGTACGATCTTTACACCTTCGTCGATCCTATTTCGCCCCCAGCAAGAACCGCTCTGTCGTCAGCAGCGGCTTTTGGTGGAGGCGCCGGGTACCGCCCCCGGGTCCGAACGGCTTATTTCATCGCCCATTTATCGCCATAGTCGGTCAAGCCGACAAAACGAATATAGGGGGACATCGCGCGAAATGAAAGGCCGCAATGGCACTTTGTCCCGACGCCAAAACCGCATCGCCAAGGGTTGACTTGGGGGCGGTCTCAACCGAAGCTTTGCAACGGTGAGGAGTTACCGACCTAGCGCAGGGTTGCAGCAGCGCGCCACAGCCCTCATCGATCGGATCCGTGGCGCCGACGAGGGGAATTTTGATGGCCGACTATCTTGCAGACGTGAAGAAATACGACGCCGCGGCAAGCGCCGACGTGGTCGACAAGATCGTGAAGCACCTGGGCATTGCGCTCAGGAACCGCGATTCCTCGCTGGTCTCCTGCACCGACCCGAAGGAACTCGACCGCGTCAAGGCGGGATGGGTGTCGAAGAAGCTCGGCGTCACTGACGACAAGAAGGCCGACGCGTCGATCGAGAAGGTCTGCAAGGCGATGGCCACCGACAACACCAAGAACCGGGTGACTTTCTATTATCTGGTTGCGAAGGATCTGGGCAAGCTCGGCTCCCTCTGAGACCTCTGATAACTCACTTCTGGCGGCCGACCGGCGCGGATTTCTGCCCTTCCCGTGCTAGCGTACTTCAAAGTACGCCCAGCTTCGGTTCTAGAAAACCACACATTCGGCTCGCCAGAGCGAATTCTGCAAAGGTCTCCACTGCCAGGATGGGGAAGACTTCAAACAAGCGTGGCGTCGGCGCGGACATGCGTTATTATCGGTGAAATATCGAATCGAGCCGGAGCCGATGCGCCAATATCTCGACCTCTTGCAGCATGTACTGGACAATGGTGCCGATCGCGGCGACCGCACCGGCACCGGCACACGCTCCGTGTTCGGCTACCAGATGCGCTTCGACCTGGCGCGCGGCTTCCCGGTCACCACCACAAAGAAGCTGCACCTGAAGTCGATCATCCATGAACTGCTGTGGTTCCTGGCCGGCGACACCAACATCAAGTACCTCACCGACCATGGCGTTTCGATCTGGGACGAATGGGCCGACGAGAATGGCGACCTCGGCCCGGTCTACGGCAAGCAGTGGCGCTCCTGGCCGGATGGCCATGGCGGTTCCATCGACCAGATAACGAATCTTCTGAAGGAGATACGCCGGAATCCTCAATCGCGGCGGCTGATCGTTTCAGCATGGAATCCGGCCGAAGTGGAAGCCATGGCGTTGCCGCCGTGCCACTGCCTGTTCCAGTTCTACGTTTCGGAAGGGCGGCTTTCCTGCCAGCTCTACCAGCGCTCAGCCGATATCTTCCTCGGCGTGCCGTTCAACATCGCTTCTTACGCGCTGCTGACGCTGATGGTGGCGCAGGTGACCGGGCTGAAGCCGGGCGATTTCGTCCACACGCTCGGTGATGCCCATCTCTACTCGAACCATTTCGAACAGGCACGCGAGCAGCTGCGGCGCACGCCGAGGGCGCTGCCGACGATGTGGATCAATCCCGAAGTGAAGGACCTGTTCGCCTTCCGCTTCGAGGATTTTCGGCTGGAAAACTACGTCGCCGATGCGTCGATCAAGGCGCCGATAGCGGTCTAGAGCCCGCCGATTTAGCACACCCTTCGAAAATCAGGCACCGGTCAGTCGATGCCGACCATCACGTCCGAGGCCTTGACCACGGCATAGGCCTGATTGCCTTTTTCGAGCTTGAGATCGGCGACCGCCTCGTTGGTGATCGAGGCGGTAACGATGGCGCCGCCACCAATGTCGATTCTGACATGCGAGGTGGTGGCTCCTTTGACGATCTCGGTGATCGTTCCCTTGAGAATGTTGCGGGCGCTGATCTTCATCGGAGTTTCTTTCCAAGGTTTCTTTGCCCGTCTTACCAGAACAATCGACGTCGAACAGACGCTTTCGCGGGGCACCAGGCCTTCCCTTGTTATATTCATCCGGATATATCGATTGGCAGGCTTCGAGCTGATCGGATTTCAAACCGAGGGAGAGTTTTCCATGACGCGCAGAGGTTTCAGATTGAGGGCGATCGCTATTGGCGGTTTGGCGGCGACGCTGATGGCGGCAGTGCCGGCCGCGCATGCGCAAGACAAGGTGGTGGTGTTTGCCGCGGCCAGCCTGAAGGACGCGCTCGATGCGGTGAACAAAGCCTGCGAGGCCGATGTCGGCGAAGCCGCGACCGTCTCCTACGCCGCGAGTTCGGCACTGGCCAAGCAGATCGAAGGCGGGGCACCGGCGGATGTCTTCATTTCAGCCGACCTCGACTGGATGAAATATCTGTCCGACAAGAAGCTGACCAAGCCGGACACCGAAGTGAAGCTGCTTGGCAACGAGATCGTGCTGGTGGTGCCGAAGGACTCGACGCTTGAAACCAGTATCGAGAAAGGCTTCGACCTGGCCAAGCTGATCGGCGACGGCAAGCTGGCCATGGGTGACGTCAAGGCGGTGCCGGCCGGCAAATACGGCAAGGCGGCGCTTGAATCGCTCGGTGTCTGGTCGTCGGTCGACGGCAAGGTGGCGCAGGCCGAGAATGTGCGTGCGGCGCTGAAGCTGGTTTCGACCGGCGAAGCGGCCCTCGGCATCGTCTACGCCACCGACGCGCATGCCGAAAAGGGCGTCAAGGTGGTCGGCACCTTCCCGGAGGATTCGCATCCGCCGATCATCTACCCGGTTGCCCAGACCGCCGATTCGAAGGACAAGGATACGCCGGCTTTCCTGAAATGCCTGCAGTCGGCCAAGGCTGGCGCGCTGTTCAAGGATCAGGGTTTTACTGTCCTGACGCCGAGCAACTGAGTTCGAAAGGGCCTGATATCGCAATATGAACTGGCTGCTGGACCTCACTCCCGACGAATGGAATGCGGTTCGGCTGTCGATCAAGGTTGCGACGGTGGCAATGGTCGCCAGCCTGCCACCGGGCATATTGATTGCGCTGGTGCTTGCCCGAGGACAATTCTGGGGCAAGACGCTGCTCAACGGCCTTGTGCACCTGCCGCTGATCCTGCCGCCAGTGGTGACGGGCTATCTGTTGCTGCTCACGTTCGGCAAGCGCGGCCCGGCCGGCGCCTTCCTGGCGGAGCATTTCGGCATCGTCTTCTCGTTTCGCTGGACAGGTGCCGCATTGGCTTGCGGCATCATGGGTTTTCCCCTGATGGTGCGGGCGATCCGGCTGTCGATCGAGGCGGTGGACCGCAAGATGGAGGCGGCGGCGGGAACGCTCGGCGCCAACCCTCTGTGGGTGTTCGCCACCATCACGCTGCCGCTGATCCTGCCCGGGCTGATTGCCGGTGCGATCCTGTCCTTCGCCAAGGCGATGGGCGAGTTCGGGGCGACCATCACCTTCGTCTCCAACATCCCCAACGAGACGCAGACGCTGCCATCGGCGATCTATACCTTCACGCAAGTGCCGGGCGGTGATGAAGGTGCGCTCAGGCTGACGCTGATCTCCATCGTCATCTCGATGGCGGCACTGGTCGCTTCGGAAGTGCTGGCGCGGCGTGTCGGCAGGCGGATGGACATCGAATGACGGTTCTCGTCGACATCAGCCATCGCCTCGGCGACTTCAGCCTCGACGTCCGCTTCGAGAGCGCCGGGCGGCTGACGGCGCTGTTCGGACCCTCGGGTTCCGGCAAGACGACGGTGATCAACATGATCGCCGGGCTGATCCGGCCCGACAAAGGGCGCATCGAGGTCGATGGCCGCGTGCTGGTCGACACCAGTACCGGCATTTTCGTGCCGAAGCACAAGCGCCGCATCGGCATGGTGTTCCAGGATGCGCGCCTGTTTCCGCATATGAGCGTGGCCGGCAATCTGCGCTATGGCCGCTGGTTCACGCCGCCAGCGGAGCGCTACGCGGATATGGATGCCGTCGTCGAACTGCTCGGCATCGGCCCGCTGCTGGACAGGCGACCGGCAAAGCTCTCGGGCGGCGAGAAGCAGCGCGTGGCGATCGGCCGGGCGTTGCTGGCCAGCCCCGGATTGCTGCTCATGGACGAACCGCTGGCCTCGCTGGACGAGGCGCGCAAGGCCGAGATCCTGCCCTATGTCGAGCGGCTGCGCGACGAGACGAAAATTCCGATCGTCTATGTCAGCCATTCCGTGGCCGAGGTGGCGCGGTTGGCCAGCGACGTGGTGATGCTGGCGCAAGGTCATGTCATCGCCAGCGGCCCGACCGAGGCGGTGATGCAGAGGCTCGACCTGCTGCCGGCGGAGGAGCGCGGCGAGGGTGGCGCTGTGCTGGACACCAGGGTGCTGCGTCATGATGAGACTTTTGGCATGACCGTGCTCGGCTCGGCCGCCGGCGAGATCCGGGTGCCGCGGCTGGCGATGACGACAGGGGCGCGTGTGCGCGTCCGCATCCGCGCCCGCGACGTGATGGTCGCAACGGAGAAACCGACAGGCCTCAGCGCGCTCAACATTCTGCCGGGCACCATTGTCGCCATCAGGCCGGGCGAGGGCGCGACCGTCGAGGTCGGCATCGACTGCAACGGCGCAGCCGTGCTTGCCCGCATCACCGAGCAGTCGCGGCAGGCGCTGAAGCTTCAGCTCGGCGGCAAAGTTTTCGCGGTGGTCAAGACGGTGAGCTTCGACCGGGCAAACACCGGCGCCGGCCTGCCCCTCGAAGCGCACGGATGATCGTCGCTATGTTTTTTTGGAATAGCGGTATCGCTGGAGAGCTTCTAAGATGGGATCGGGCGTGACCGCGGAGGACAAAAATGCCGTCGCTGAGCTTGCGGATAAATCTCGATCCCGACGGGCGCATCGGCCCGGGCAAGATCGAGTTGCTGGAGCAGATCGCCGCCTTCGGCTCGATCTCGGCCGCCGCACGCGGCATGGAAATGTCCTACAAGCACGCCTGGGACCTGGTCGAGGACATGAACCGGGTGTTCGGCAAGCCGCTGGTCGCGGCGCAGACGGGTGGCCGCAAGGGCGGCGGTGCGCAACTGACGGCGGTGGGTCTTGCGGTGGTCAGCCGCTTCCGCGCCATCGAGCGCGCGGCTTCTGCCGCGGCCGCAACGCATATGGAGGCGTTGCAGGCTGAAATCGACGCCGGGTGAAAGGTGCCGAGCGGAAGATGGGACGCCCTGGCGCAGTTCACCGCGCGAACCAGAGGCCGACAGGGCGGTGCCAACAACATCATCGCAACGGTTGCTTTGTGCCCTCGCGGGCCAGTTGTCCGGCTCCGGATTCTTGGTTAGAATTGGCGCCTCTTGATTAGACGACACGTTGATGCACAGCAGATCGGCCCCCTGAGCACTCGATACATCGAGGAAACTGAGGCCATGATCTTGGAAGCAGCGCGGCACTAGCAACATCTCAACACGAAGAGGCGCTGCGCGATGAGGGTACTGCTTCGGCTTACCTATGTCTGGCGGCTATTGCCTCGCGCAATGCGGGCGCGGCTTGCCTCGCTTCCCCTGTTGAGAAGACTGCTGCCGCTGCTCAGGCGCGGGCTAATTCGAATGGACGCCGGCCCCATAGAGTTTCACCGAAACGACCTGACTGCCCTTGTCGGACGCAAATCAGCCCTTGAGATCGGGCCTTTCACCAACCCAGCGCTTCGGGGTCCAAACATCAGATATCTCGACGTCTTGGACAAGCAGGGCCTGATCAAGAGGGCAGATGCTGTCGGCTACCCATACTCCACCGCCCCTGTGGATATCGACTATGTCTCCAGCACCGGCGATTTGGGTATCGTCGCCGAGACGTTTGACTTCTGCCTGAGCAGTCACTGCATCGAGCATCAACCGGATCTGATCCACCATCTGAGACAGGTCGAGAGGATTCTCGTGCCGACAGGCAGATACCTCCTGATTGTACCGGACAAGCGCTATTGCTTCGATCACTTCATTCCAGAGAGCTCAATTGCAGATTTCATCAACGCTCGGGGCAACAGCGTTCACTGCGTAAAGAGCGTCATCGAACACAGAGCCCTGATCACGCACAATGACGCTGCCCGTCATTGGGCCGGAGATCATGGGCTGCCGGTTTATCGGCAGAATATTGCTGCCGTCTCCGTGGCCATGAGCGAATATGACAATTCCGGCGGGGCATACGTCGATGTTCACGCGTGGCAATTTACGCCGCAAAGCTTCCGCGACGGCATAGAGGCACTTTCCAATCTCGGTCTCATCGGGCTGGATGTCGAGAAAGTCTATGCCACGCCGCACAACAACTTTGAATTCTGCGCAATTTTGAAACGACGGCAGGCGTAGGTCGTTAGGTTTGGACCTTCGGTTCCTGAAAATTACCGATCGTCCTGCGGCTCGCCAGGCTTGCGCAGCAGGTAGGTGTCCATGATCCAGCCCTTTTGCCGGCGGGCTTCTTCGCGGACCTTTTCGATCTCCGCGCCGACATCACCGATCAGGCCGGAGAGAAGGATCTCGTCCGGCGTGCCGAGATAGGCACCCCAATGGATGACGACATCCTTGTCGGTCAGCACGTTGAAGGCGCATTTGCCGTCGAGCATGACGACGGTGCTGCCGGCATTGTCGGCCAGCCCTTCCTGGGTGAGACGGCGGCCCGTGGTGATCAGGATGGAATCGCCAATGCGGTTCAGCGCCATTTTGTGGCTGGCGGCAAGCGCCTGGACAGCGGTGATGCCCGGTATCACTTCGAGCTCGAACGCGACATTGCCTCTCAGGCGCACGCGCTCGAGGATGCGCAATGCGCTGTCGTAGAGCGAAGGATCGCCCCAGATCAGGAAGGCGCCGCAGCCGTCCTGCCCAATCTCGTCGCGGATAAGGTCTTCGTAGATGGCGGCGATGGCCTCGTGCCAGTCGTCGACGGTCGAGCGGTAAGAGGGCGCCGGCTCGGCGCGCACCGGGACGTCGAATTCGACGCGGCGCGACTTCGGGTTGGTGACGAAGCGATCGCAGATCTGGCGGCGCAAGTCGGCAAGGTCGTTCTTTTTCGCGCCCTTGTCGGGGATGAACAGCACGTCGGCGCGGTTGAGGCCGTTTATGGCCTGAACGGTCATATGGTCGGGATTGCCGGCGCCGATGCCGATGACGAGGAGCTTGCGCATGGAACGATCTCCTGCCCGATCGGAACCTGTTAGTCCAGACCATCATGGCGCGCCCGCGGATGCGGAAGGGCTTTGAAACGCCACATTGAAACGGCTAGGGTCGTGTCGGCATTCTAGCCGAGGGGGCTTCCATGTTGAGATTTGTCCTGACCGCCGCGCTGGCGCTTTCAGCCGCGCCTGCATTCGCCAATGATTCGGTTGCCGAACTCGGCACCGGCGGCCTGATCCTGTCGCGCAGCGATGCAGTGTCGATGCAAAGCGAAGACCTCTTCATCTCGCCGGAAAAGGTGACGGTCGACTACGTCTTCCACAACAACACCGACAAGGATGTCGACGCGATCGTCGCTTTCCCGATGCCCGATATTTCTGGCGATCCCGAGGAGATGCCGGCGATCCCTGAAAATCAGAGCGACAATTTTCTCGGCTTCGAGGTGACGATCGACGGTGTCGCCGTCAAGCCACAGCTCGAGCAGAAGGTATTCGCGCTGGGCATCGACATCGGTGCCGATCTGAAGGCGCAGAATGTGCCGTTCAACCCGTTCGGCGACGAGGCGAAGGCTGCATTGGCAAAGCTGCCGCAAGCGGTGGCCGATGACTGGGTCAACCGCGGCATCATCATCGACGACAGCGGTGGCGCGAAACCCAACTATGCGCCGTTCTGGCAATTGCGTTCGACCTATTGGTGGCGCTCGACCTTTCCGGCCAACAAGGACGTTCATGTCTCGCACCGTTACAAGCCGAGCGTCGGCGGCACGTCTTCGGTCAGCTTTTTCTTCGACGGCAAGTTCCAGGGCCAATACGCCAGCTACAAGACCCGTTACTGCATGGACGACACCTTCGAGAACGCGGTGCGCAAGGCGGCGAAGGATGGTCCAGACGGCTATCCCCAGTACAACGAAAGCCGCATCGCCTATATCCTGACCACTGGCGGCAACTGGGCGGCGGGCACCATCGGCAAGTTCAAGCTGACCGTCGACAAGGTCAATCCGAAAGCGCTGGTCTCGTTCTGCGGCGACAATGTCAAAAAGGTCGGACCGACCACGTTCGAGATGACCGCGGACGATTTCTATCCCGAGCACGACATCGACATCCTGCTTCTCGATCCATTGGACAGCGATAGCGGGGATGGCAACTGATGCACGTCGCAATCTATGTCGCCATCGCTGAAAACGGCGTGATCGGGCGGGATGGCGGGCTGCCCTGGCGGCTGTCCACCGATCTCAAGCGCTTCAAAGCGGACACGATGGGCAAGCCCATCATCATGGGCCGCAAGACCTATGAAGGCATAGGCCGGCCGCTGCCGGGCAGGTTGAACATCGTGGTCACCCGCGACAAAGCCTGGCGCGCCGAGGGTGTCGAGGTCGCGCATTCGCTCGAAGCCGCGATCCAGCTGGCCACGGTGCGCGGGCGCTGCATGGGAGGTGTGGACGAGGTCTGCGTCATCGGTGGCGGCGAAATCTACGCCCAGGCGCTGCCGCTGGCCGACCGGCTGCATGTCACCCATGTGCTGGAAACGGTCGATGGCGATGCGCATTTCCCGCCGATCGACGCGAATTCCTGGCGCGTTGTCAGCTCGCGGGAGGTCCCGGCCGGGGAAAAGGACAGCCACGCAACGCGCTATTCGGTTTACGAGCGACGCCGCGACGTGCATTGAAAGACGACAAAGGGTCGCGACCGGACCAAATCGGACGAAGTCGGCAACGCATCGCGTTGAAAGCGCCTCGCTGCGTCCCTATAGAAGTACCACACTGGATTTCGCGCCGTAACATCGGCGCTTGAGGGAATTCCAAGCGAAAGGACATTCATGCCCTGGAACGACAAAAGCGGCGGTGGCGGCGGCCCATGGGGCGGCGGCGGCAACAATCAGGGACCCTGGGGGCAGGGACCAAAGGGACCGAGCGGCCCGCAGGGCTCGCCTCCCGATCTCGAAGACATCATCCGCCGCGGCCAGGACAGGCTGCGGCGCGCCCTGCCGGGTGGCGGTGGCGCAAGCCCGGCCATTTTCGGGCTGATCGCGGCAGCACTTGTGGTGCTGTGGGCGTTCCAGGCGGTTTACACAGTGCAGCCCGACGAGGTCGCGGTTGAACTGCGCTTCGGCAAGCCGAAGGCCGAACTGTCGCAGCCCGGCCTGCATTTCCATTGGTGGCCGCTCGAAACCGTCGAAACGGCCAAGATTTCCGAACAACTCGTCGACATTGGCGGCGGCAACACCAGCGGCAATGGCCTGATGCTTTCGGGCGACCAGAACATCGTCAATGTCCAGTTCTCGGTGGCCTATCAGGTCTCCGACCCCCGGGCCTATCTGTTCGACGTCTCCGATCCCGACGGCATGCTGCGGCAGGTTGCCGAAAGCGCGATGCGCGAAGCCGTCGGCCGCCGGCCGGCACAGGACATCTTCCGCGATGACCGCCAGGGCATCGCAGCTTCCGTGCGTGAGATCATCCAGACGACCCTGGACGGCTACAAGGCCGGCCTCAACGTCAACGCCGTCTCGATCGAGGATGCAGCACCGCCACGCGAGGTGGCCGATGCGTTCGACGAGGTGCAGCGTGCCGAGCAGGACGAGGACAAGTTCGTCGAGCAGGCCAACCAGTACTCCAACCAGAAGCTCGGCCAGGCACGCGGCGAGGCCGCACAGGTCCGCGAAGACGCGGCCGCCTACAAGAACCGGGTCGTACAGGAAGCCGAAGGCGAGGCGCAGCGCTTCATCTCCGTCTATGACGAATATGCCAAGGCGCCGGATGTGACACGCAAGCGCCTCTATCTGGAAACCATGGAGAGGGTTCTGAAGGATTCGAACAAGGTGATCGTCGAGCAAGGCAACGGGCAGGGGGTCGTCCCCTATCTGCCGCTGCCGGCATTGCAGCCGAAAGCGCCGGTACCGGCCGCCCCTGTTGGCACTACGGGAGGTAACCAGTGATGGCCAATCGTCTCCCCATCATCGCCGTCGTCGCGGCCGTCATCCTGTTCCTGCTCTATTCGTCGGTCTTCGTGGTCAACGCGCGCCAGCAGGCGCTGGTGCTCAGGTTCGGTGAGATCGTCGACGTCAAGAGCGAACCCGGCATCTACTTCAAGGCGCCGTTCTCGTTTTTCGACGCCGATACGGTGCAGTTGATCGAGAACCGGGTGCTGCGCTTCGACCTCGACAACATCCGCGTCCAGGTGTCGGGCGGCAAGTTCTATGAGGTCGATGCCTTCATCGCCTATCGCATCTCGGATCCGCGCGTCTTCCGTTCCGCCGTGTCCGGTCAGATCGAACTGGCCGAAGCCCGGCTCAGGACGCGTCTCGACGCTGCCTTGCGCCGCGTCTACGGTCTGCGCGATTTCGAGGCCGCACTCTCCGAACAGCGTGCCGTGATGATGCGCGAAGTCCGCGATCAGCTCAGGCCCGACGCCACGTCGCTCGGCCTGCAGATCGAGGATGTCCGTATCCGCCGCACCGATCTCACGGCCGAGGTCTCACAGCAGACCTTCGACCGCATGAAGGCGGAACGCCTGGCAGAGGCTGCGCGGCTGAGGGCACGCGGTAACGAAGCGGCACAGCGCATCACGGCCCGTGCCGATCGCGAAGTGGTCGAGATCGTCGCCGAAGCGCAGAAAGAGTCGGAAATCCTGCGCGGCGAGGGCGAAGCCCAGCGCAGTGCCACCTTCGCGGAAGCGTATCAGCGCGATCCGGCTTTCTTCGACTTCTACCGGTCGATGAATGCCTATGGTACGGCGCTGGACAACACCGGGACGACCATGGTGCTGTCGCCGAGCTCTGAGTTCTTCCGCTTCTTCCGCGATCCCGACGGCAAGGAGGGACCGGCGAAGCCGGTTTCGCCCGCGCCAACCGCTCCGGCGACGGCACCCGCCGCGCCGGCGGCACAGCCGAGCACCGGCCAGTAGCGGCCGGTGCAGGATTTTCTCGCTGCCATGGGCCTCGTCCTTGTGATAGAAGGTCTGGTCTATGGCGGCTTTCCCGGCCTTGCCAGGAAGCTCGCCACTGAAGTTCTGTCGCTGCCCGAGAACGCGTTGCGGGTTGCCGGGCTGGCGGCAATTGCGATCGGCGTCGGCATCGTCTGGCTGGTGCGAAGCGGGTGACTGCGGCGAGCTTCGGTCCCCGGGATACGAGGTTCGATCCCGGGACACGAGCTTCGATCCACGGGATACGAGCTTCGATCCAGGGATACGAGCTTCGATCAAAGGGATACGAGCTTCGATCCAGGGATACGAGCTT
>NZ_JBHUGZ010000032.1:0-192508 GCF_042682145.1 Mesorhizobium newzealandense
AAAGAAAAAAAAGGATGAAAATGGGATAGGAGGGGAGAAAAGAAAATCAGAAATAAAAAAGATAAAAAAAAAAAATAAAAAGAAAAATAAGAGAAAAAAATAAAATACAAAAAAAAAAAATAAGAAGACAAAAGAAATAAACAAGAAAAAAGAAAAAAAGAAAGAAAAAAAAAGGAAAATAGTGAAATAAAGAGAAAAAAACAATGAAAAAAGAGACATAGATTGGGTGGAATTAGAAAAAGAAGGAAGGGAAGAAAAAACAACAAACTAGAAGAAAAAAAAAATAATAAAATCAGTAAGGAGTAGAATAAAGGACGTGAAAGAACAACAATACAAACAAATAGAACAAGAAGAAACAAGAACAAGAGAGTGGAAGAATCTGAAAAGGAAGGGGAGAAGGAGGGAGAAAAGTAGAAAAGGAAGAACTAAGGAGAGATCCTATACATAGTGGTGATGTCGGTGCTGCGGGCATGTATCTGTGTTCGCTCGGCCAATGTCCGTCTCTCTCGTGTGTGGCGCAAGGCGGTGCGCGGCGCGTAAAGTGGGGTCTCTGGTGATCGCTGCCGTGCTGGTCGAGCAGTTTCTAAGCATCTATGTGTAATATTGTGCCCCTTAGAACGGGCAATTTCGGCCACCGTGTCGGTGCTGACCAACGCAATTCCGGTCGAATTGACCGATATTCCGCACGTCGGCGCTTACCGCAACGAGAGGACTTGGCGACGCTGTGGGGGTAATCGCGTGATCGGTGTGCCGGCTGCTTCTTACGGTGGCCGCATTGATGGCGTGCTGGGGCGCGGCGGTTCAGGCGCGGCGACGCTCTATGACGGCCAGTGTGTGTGGGAGTTGTGTGCAGGGAGTTCATTGCTGGTGGTTGTAATGGCGTGTTATTCGGCAGTTGTGTGGTCGACCGATACTTCTGGCTTGGGGGCTATCGGTGGTGCTGAGGGCGTCTAAGGTAGAAATCATAGTTATAGCAGAATGTTGCTAACGCCAGAGTTGTGTAGGGCGTGAATGGGTCGCTTTCCCGGCCCGGCTCGACGTCGTCTATGAATACACCTTCACGCCGATTACTGGTTTTTATCTCCTCGACTCCGCTATGCAGGGGCAGTGGGACGTCTTTTATGATGCCTTTCGGCACATCATTCTGCCGGCCTCGCTCCTCGGCTATTTCTCGCTCGCCTATATCAGCCGCATGACGCGCTCGTTCATGCTCAACGAACTGTCGCAGGAATACATCGTCGCGGCGCGCGCCAAGGGCCTGTCGGAAACCCGTATCATCTGGGGCCATGCGCTGCGCAACGCCGCCGTGCCGATGGTGACGGTGATCGCGCTGTCCTATGCCGGGCTGCTCGAAGGTTCGGTGCTGACCGAGACGGTGTTTTCCTGGCCGGGCATCGGCCTCTACATCACCAACTCGCTGCAGAACGCCGACATGAACGCGGTACTCGGCGGCACCATCGTCATCGGCTCGGTGTTCATCGCCATCAACCTTCTCTCCGACCTGCTCTACCGGGTGCTCGATCCGAGGACGAAGTCCGCATGAGCGCCGGCGCCATCCAGACCCGCCGCGACTGGCTGCTCAGCGAGCGGCCGGCGTCGCGCATGCAGGCAAGGCTCGGCCGCGCCTATGTCGCGTGGCGGCGCTTTTCCGCCAACAGGCTGGCGTTTCTCGGCCTGCTCATCATCATTGCCCTGCTGGTCGTAGCCGCCCTTGCCGGCGTGTTGGCGCCCTACTCGCCGACATTCGGCGACCTCAAGGGGTCGCGCCTGCTCGCGCCGAGCGCCGAGCACTGGTTCGGCACCGACGACCTTGGCCGCGATATCCTTTCGCGCATCCTCTATGGCTCGCGCTGGACGCTCTACGTGGTCATCCTGGTCGCCATCATCGCCGCGCCGATCGGCCTGCTCGTCGGCACCGTCGCCGGCTATGCCGGCGGCTGGACCGATGCCATCCTGATGCGCATCACCGACATCTTCCTCGCGTTCCCCAAGCTGATCCTGGCGCTGGCCTTTGTCGCCGCCCTTGGCCCCGGCATCGAGAATGCGGTGCTTGCCATCGCCATCACCTCATGGCCGCCCTATGCGCGCATTGCGCGCGCCGAAACGCTGACCGTGCGCAATTCCGATTACATCAAGGCGGTGCAATTGATGGGCGCCTCGCCCTTCCGCATCGTGCTGCGCCACATCATGCCGCTCTGCATCTCCTCGCTGATCGTCCGGGTGACGCTCGACATGGCCGGCATCATCCTGACCGCGGCTGGCCTCGGCTTCCTCGGCCTCGGCGCGCAGCCGCCGCTGCCAGAATGGGGCACCATGATCGCGTCGGGCCGCCGCTTCGTGCTCGACCAGTGGTGGGTGGCCGGTGCGCCGGGCTTCGCCATCCTCATCGTCAGCCTTGGCTTCAACCTGCTCGGCGACGGCCTGTGCGACGCGCTCGATCCCCGCAGTGGTGACCAATGAGCACGCTTCTCGATGTCGAGAATCTCAGCGTCACCTTCCCGACCCGCACCGGTATTGTCGAGGCGGTTCGCGGGGTTTCCTTTTCGCTTGGCCGCGAACGGCTTGGCATCGTCGGCGAGTCCGGCTCCGGCAAATCGCAGACCGGCCGCGCCATCATGGGGCTGACGCCGCCGCAGGCCCGGATATCGGCCAACAAGCTTGCCTTCGACGGCATCGACCTGCTCAGCGTCTCGCCACGCGAACGCCGGGCGCTGCGCGGAAAACGTATCGCCATGATCCTGCAGGATCCGAAATATTCGCTCGATCCGGTGATGAGCATCGGCCGCCAGATCGTCGAGACGCTGCGCACGCATGAAAAGGTCGGCAAGGCCGAGGCGCGCGACCGCGCTTTGGCGATGCTGGAGGCGGTGCAGATCCGCGACCCGGCCCGGGTCTTCGACCTGCACCCGCATGAAGTGTCCGGCGGCATGGGCCAGCGCGCCATGATCGCCATGATGCTGATCGCCGGGCCGGAGATGATGATTGCCGACGAGCCGACCTCGGCGCTCGATGTGACCGTGCAGCTCGACGTGCTCGGCATTCTCGACAGGCTGGTCAGCGATCGCGGCATGGGGCTGATCTTCATCTCGCACGATCTGCGCCTGGTCTCCTCCTTCTGCGACCGCGTCATCGTCATGTATGCCGGCAAGGTGGTCGAGCAGCTCAAGGCGTCCGAACTCGGCCGTGCCCAGCATCCCTACACGCGCGGCCTGCTCAACTGCATGCCCAAGATCGGCGCCGACCGTCACCCGCTGCCGGTGCTCGACCGCAAGCCGGAGTGGGCGGCATGACAGCAGCGATTTCCGTCGACAGGTTGGAGGTGATCTTCGATCGCTTTCGCGCGCTGAAGGGCGTCAGCCTCGACGTGCAGCCGGGCGAATCCTTCGGCCTGGTCGGCGAATCCGGCTCCGGCAAATCGACGCTGCTGCGAGCCATCGCCGGTCTCGCGCCGGTCGCCTCGGGCAGCATCACCGTCAATGGCAAGAAGCTCGGCACGCGCCGCGACAAGGCCTTTTACCGCGAAGTGCAGATGGTCTTCCAGGATCCGTACGGGTCGCTGCATCCGCGCCAGACCGTCGACCGCCTGCTGCAGGAGCCGCTTGCCATCCATGGTTTTGCCGACGGCGAAAAGCGCATCCAGCGGGCGCTCGACGAGGTCGGTTTGGGCACCGGATTTCGCTTCCGCTACTCGCATCAATTGTCGGGCGGCCAGCGCCAGCGCGTGGCGATCGCACGCGCGCTCATCCTCGAACCGTCGATCCTGCTGCTCGACGAGCCGACCTCGGCGCTCGACGCCTCGGTGCAGGCGGAAGTGCTCAACCTTCTGGAAGAGGTCCGCCGGCGCCGCAAACTGACCTTCCTGATGGTCAGCCACGACCTCGCCATCATCACCCACATGTGCGAGCGGTTGATGGTGATGCAAAGCGGCGAGGCGGTGGAGAATCTCGCGGCAAGCGACCTTGTCGAGCGCCGCGTGACGAAGGATTATACGCGCAATCTCCTCAGGGCGAGCGACGGGTTCGTGAGGGCGTAGTTTCTATCGCGGCGCGACCGAAATTTCCGTCTCAGGCTGCCCCACCTTCCGGCACCGTTTCACTGTGCGCGCCTTCGCTTTCCTGCCCCCGCTTCGGCTCCTTGATGCGGAACCATGCCACATAGAGCGCCGGCAGGAACAGCAGTGTGATCGCGGTGCCGGCAATGATGCCGCCCATCATGGCATAGGCCATCGGTCCCCAGAACACCTCACGTGCGATCGGGATCAGCGCGAGGCTCGCGGCCGCTGCTGTCAGCGCAATCGGCCGCATGCGGTGCTCGGTCGCCTCGATCACCGCCGCCCAGCGGTCCTTGCCTTCGGTGACGAGATCCTCGATCTGCACGATCAGGATGACCGAGTTGCGGATCAGGATGCCGATCAGCGCCAGCACGCCGAGGATTGCGACGAAGCCGAGCGGCGCGCCGCTCGGCACCAGTGCGGCCACCACGCCGATCAGGCCGAGCGGCGCCACAGCAACGACCAGGAACAGGCGCTGGAAGCTCTGCAACTGCACCATCAGGATGGTCGCCATGACGAACAGCATCAGCGGCACGACGGCGGCGATCGGTCCTTGGCTTTTAGCGCTTTCCTCGACCGAGCCTGCGGTCTCGACCGAATAGCCCGGCGGCAGCTTGGCGATGAAGGCATCGACGGCTGGCTTCAGTTGGTTGACCACGGTCGCCGGCAGCGTGTCGCCGACCAATCCGGCGCGCACGGTGATCGTCGGAATGCGGTTACGCCGCCATACCGTCGGCTGCTCCAGCTCGTAGCGGAAGTTGGCCACCGCCGCGAGCGGGATCGCCTCGCCGGTGCTGGTCGGCAGTTGCATGTTCTGCAGCGTCCTGATCGAGCCGCGTTCGGCATCGCGTGAGCGCGCCACGACGTTGATCAGATAGGTGGCGTCGCGCACCTGTGTGATGGTGGCGCCGCCGACCGTGCTGTTCAGCGCGCTGGCGATATCGGAGGAGGTGATGCCGAGCTGGCGCGCCTTGTCCTGCAGCACGTCGACCCTCAGCACACGCTGCGGCTCGTTCCAATCGAAGGTTGGCGCGGCAAGCTTCGGATTGGTCGAGATGAGGCCGGCGAATTGCTGCGCCAGGCCGCGCACCGTCTGGATGTCGGGACCGCCGACGCGGTACTGCACCGGGCGGCCGACCGGCGGCCCCAACTCGAGCGGCTTGACGAAGGCATCGGTACCGACGAACTCCTCGCGCAGCAGCTTCTCCAGTTGCGGCTTCAGCCGGTTGCGCGCCTCGATGCTCTTGGTGACGATGACGGTCTGGCCGAAATACGGATTGGCCGGTTGCACGTCGAAGGCGAGCAGGAAGCGCACCGCGCCCTGGCCGACATAGGAGCTGAAATGGTCGATGTCGGGATTGCCAGCCAGCGCGCGCCCTTCGAAACGCTCGATCTGGTCCCGCGTCTCGGTGATCGACGAGTTCTGCGGCAGGTTCCAATCGACGATCAGCTCCGGCCGGTCGGAAGGCGGAAAGAACTGCTGCTGGACGAGGCCGAAGCCGGCTATCGAGCCGGCAAACAACAGCACGGTGGCGATGATGGTCAGCCAGTGATGCCGCACAGAGCCGAGTAGCGCGCGCCGGAACAGTGACGTGAAGCGGCCCGGCTGGTCGTGGTGCTTTGTCTTCATCGTCGCCGGAAGAATTGTGACGCCGAGTAGCGGCGCAAACAGCACTGCCACGATCCATGATACCAGAAGCGATACTGCGATGACGACGAACAGTGTGAAGGTGTATTCGCCGGCGGCGCTGTTGTTGAGGCCGATCGGGATAAAGCCGGCGACCGTCACCAGCGTACCGGTCAGCATTGGGAAGGCAGTCGATGTGTAGACGTAAGTCGCTGCTTTGCGCAGATTGTCGCCGACCTCAAGCCGCGCCACCATCATCTCGACCGCGATCATCGCGTCGTCGACCAGGAGACCGAGCGCAATGATCAGCGCCCCCAGCGAGATGCGCTGCAGCGAGATGCCGAGATAGGCCATGACCGTGAAGGTGATGGCCAGCACCAGCGGGATCGACAGCGCCACGACGAAGCCGGCGCGCATGCCTAGGCTGATGAAGGACACCGCGAGCACGATGGCGACCGCCTCGAACAGCGCGCGCGTGAAGCCCGAGACGGCCTCCTCGACGATGACGGGCTGGTCCGCGACCAGATGCACACCGACGCCGACCGGCAGGTCGGCCAGCACCTTGTTCATCTCCGTGTGCAGCGCCTCGCCGAACTGCAGCAGATTGGCGTTGGGCTTCATGCCGATGGCGAGCGCGATGGCATCCTGGCCATTGAAGCGGAACAGCGCCGTCGGCGGATCGACATAGCCGCGCGTGATCGTCGCCACGTCGCTCAGCCGGAAGAAGCGGCCGTTGACGCGCAGATTGATGGCACGCAGACTCTCTTCGGAAGTGAACTGGCCACCGACGCGCACGCTGATGCGCTCCGGTCCGGACTCGATGACACCGGACGGCGTGATCGCGTTCTGCGCTTGCAGGCTGGCAACGATCGCTTGCTGGTTGAGGCCAAGGGCGGCGATCTGGCGGGTCGAGAATTCGAGATAGATCGCCTCGTCCTGCGCGCCGACGAGATCGACCTTGCCGGCATTCGGCACGGTCAGGATCTTGGTGCGGACGTCCTCGACATAGTCGCGCAGCTGGCGCGGCGTCAGCCCGTCCGACGTGAAGGCGTAGATGTTGCCGAAGACATCGCCGAAGCGGTCGTTGAAGAACGGTCCCTGAACGCCTTGCGGAAACTGCGCCCGGATGTCGTTGACCATGTTGCGGACCTGAATCCAGTTCGGCACGACATCGCGCGCCTTGGTGGTGTCCTTCAGGTTGACGAAGATGACGGTCTGGCCGGCGGTGGTGACGGATCTGGTGAAGTCGAGGCTGTCGAGCTCCTCGAGCTTCTTCTCTATGCGGTCGGTCACCTGCTGCCCGGTCTCCTTGACCGACGCGCCCGGCCAGTTTGCCTGGATGATCATCGTCTTGATGGTGAAGTTGGGATCTTCCTCACGACCGAGATTGAGGTAGGAGAAGATGCCGGCCACCACGAAGACCAGCATGAAGTACCAGACCATGGAGCGGTGGCTGAGCGCCCAGTCGGAGAGATTGAAGCCCTTCATCAGACGCCGCCCTCCGGCACTTTGACCTTTTGGCCTTCGCTCAGGCTGTGGACGCCGGCGGTGACGACGCGCATACCGGCTTCCAGCCCTCCGGTGACGGTGAAGGTAGCGGCGCCCTTGGCGGCGACCTTGATGTCTTTGGCGTTAACGCTCGATGTCTGCGGATCGACGATCCACACCTTGTCGACGCCGTCCTTTTCAAGCAGTGCTGAGATGGGCAATTCTATCGTCGGCGCAACCTTGGTCACGCGGGTCGCCGTCACTGTCGAGCCGAGTCGGAAGGCTTGCGGCGGATCGGTGAGCGTCAGACGCACGCGCCGCGTGCGGGTCGAGCCTTCGGCCTGCGGCGCGATCTCGCGCAGCTTGGCCTCGGTCTGGATCGTCGGCAGCGATTGCAGGATGACCTGGAATGGGGTGCCGGCCGTGAGGTCACCGATCAACTGGTCGGGAATGTCGACCACCGCCTCGCGCAGGTCCGAGCGCGCCACCGTGACGACCGTCTGGCCAGGCGAGACCGTCTGGCCAACCTCGGCGCCGGTGGCGGTGACGACGCCGTCGAAATCCGAGAACAGCCGGGCGTAGCCAAGCTGCTCCTGCGATTTGGCAAGCGAGGCCTTGGCCCGTTCGACGCCGGCCTCCGCCGCTTTCCTCGCCTGCTGAGCGGCATCGAAGACCGCCTGCGTGGTGTTGGCGGCGGCAAGCAGCTGGCGCTGGCGTTCTTCGCTGGCTGCGGCGTTGGCGAATTGCGCCTCGGCATTGGAGAGTTCCGCCTTGGCGGCCTGGACGGCCAGCTCCAGTGCGGTCGGGTCGAGCGCGGCGATCGTCGTGCCCTTGCTGACGATGTCGCCGACATTGACGTCGCGCGACACAACCCGGCCAAGCAGGCGGAAGGCGAGGTCGGCACTGACCTGGGGCTCGACCGAGCCGGCAAAGCCGAAGGTCTGGGTGGTGCGTGGCTCGATGACCACCGACAGCACCGGCCGGATGATCGCGGGCGGCTTTTCCTCGGACTTGGAGCAGGACACGAGCGTGCCAAGTGCAAACAGGCCAAGCATAAGGTGCGGCAGCCTTCTCATTGGCCCGCTCCCGATATCTCGACCGTTTGCCCGGGACTGAGCAACTGCCCGCCTGCCGTAACGACGCTTTGGCCTTCGTTCAGACCGCTGGCGATGACGACCGTGCCCGATTCGAATGCCAGCACCTCGACCGGCGCCGTCGCAACCGCTTTGGTTGAGGGGTCGACGATCCAGACAGCCGGTTTGCCGGCAGTGGAGGTCAGCGCCTGCCAGGGCAACAGGATAGCCTTCGCCGGCCTGGCGCTGACCGAGCCGATGACAGCCGCTCCCAGTGGCATGCCGGCGGGCGTGTCGGGAATGGCGACCTTGACCCGGATCGAGCCCGAAGCCGGATCCACCGCTGGCGAGACTTCGCGCACCTTGCCCACGGCCTTCACCTGCGGGTCCGACAACAGCGTGATCGTCACCGCCGGCGATGGCGCCGTTTTGGCGACCAATGTTTCCTGGACATTGAACACCGCGTCGCGGTCGCCGTCCTCGGCGACGGTGAAGACGGTCTGCGCCGCCTGCACCACCTGTCCGGCCTCGACCTGGCGGGCGGTGATGACGCCGGCGGCACCCGCCTTGAGCTCGGTGAAGGACAGGTTCTGCTGGGCGTTGGTTAGTGCGCTCTGCGCGGCATCGACACTACCTTGCGCAACCTTCAGCGCCTGGTCGGCGGCGTCATAGTCGCGCCTGGTGGTAAAACCCTGGGCAAGCAGCGTCTTCTGCCGCTCGAAGGCGGCGGCTGACTGGGTCAGCTGTGCCTGCGCGGCGTCAAGATCGGCCTGTCCCGAGCGCAAATCGGATTCCTGCTCCTGCGGATCGATGCGGGCGAGCACGGCACCTTGATCGACATGCTGGCCGACATCGACCAGCCGCTCGGCGACGCGGCCACCGACCCGGAACGACAGATTGTTCAGCGTGCGCGCCGCGATCGCGCCGGTCAGAGAGGTCCTTGGCGAATAGTCTGCGATCGCTACTGTCTCGGTGCGCACCATCACCGGCAGCTTGTGTTCGGCCGCCTGCTTCTGGCAACCGGCAAGCAGCAGGCTCGCCATCGCACAGGCAAGGATCGGGGTGTTTCGAAACGGCAAAAGGCTGGGGGGCGATGGTTGCAAGGCGGACGATGTCGCGTTCCTGCTCATGGCTTCCCCTGCCTGCTTGGAACGCTCCCCCTGCGGAGCCTCGTGGGCCGTCCAAAGATAGTCGATCCCGGGGAAAAGGGAACCTCTCTCGTACGCGGATCGGTCGACTGGCCAAGGCGGCGCTCGGTGGCAGGCCCAATCGCCTGTTGACGGTGCCGACTTGAGGAAAACGTGAAATAAGGTCAGAAGACGTGTCAGCGACATCAAACAAGAACGGGCGCCGGCCCGATGAGGGATACCATGAAGAATTCAGCCATTTCCGAGCGCAAGAACCAGTCGATCTCACGTGGCGTCGGCATGACCACGCAGATCTATGCGGACCGGGCTGAAAACTCGGAGATCTGGGATGTCGAGGGCCGCCGCTACATCGACTTCTCGTCGGGCATCGCCGTCGTCAATACCGGCCACCGCCATCCGAAGGTGATCGAGGCGGTCAAGGCGCAGCTCGACCGCTTCACCCACACCTGCCACCAGGTGGTGCCCTATGAGAGCTACGTGCGGCTGGCCGAACGGCTGAACGGCATGCTGCCCGGCAAGTTCGAGAAGAAGACGATCTTCGTCACCACCGGCGCCGAGGCAGTCGAGAACGCCATCAAGATCGCCCGCAACGCCACCGGCCGTCCGGCGGTCATCGCCTTCGCCGGCGGCTTCCACGGCCGCACCTTCATGGGCATGGCGCTGACCGGCAAGGTCGTGCCCTACAAGGTCGGCTTCGGCGCCATGCCGGGTGACGTCTACCATGCGCCGTTCCCGGTGCCACTGCACGGCGTATCGGTAGCCGATTCACTGGCCGCACTCGACCGGTTGTTCAAGGCCGATGTCGACCCGGCCCGGGTTGCCGCCATCATTATCGAGCCGGTCCAGGGCGAGGGCGGCTTCTACGACGCGCCGCGTGAGTTCCTGATTGCGCTGCGCAAGCTTTGCGACCAGCACGGCATGCTCTTGATTGCCGACGAAGTGCAGACCGGCTTTGCCCGCACCGGCAAGATGTTTGCCATGGATCACCATGAGGTGGCGGCCGACATCACCACCATGGCCAAGAGCCTGGCCGGCGGTTTCCCGCTGGCCGCGGTCACCGGCCGTGCCGAAATCATGGATGCGCCCGGCCCCGGCGGGCTCGGCGGCACCTATGGCGGCAGCCCGATCGGCGTTGCCGCCGCCCATGCCGTGCTCGACGTGATCGAAGAGGAGAAGCTCTGCGACCGCGCCAACACGCTGGGTGCGAGGCTCAAGCAGCGGCTGCAGTCGATCCGTGACGACGTGCCTGAGATCGTCGATATCAGAGGCCTCGGCTTCATGAACGCCGTCGAGTTCAACGACGTCAAGAAAGGCCTGCCGTCGGCTGAGATCGCCAATGCGATCAGGCTGAAGGCGCTCGACAAGGGCCTGATCCTCTTGACTTGTGGCGTCTACGGCAACGTCATCCGCTTCCTCGCCCCGATCACCATCCAGGACGGCGTCATGAACGAGGCGCTCGACATTCTGGAAAGCTCGATCCGCGAAGTCTGCGCCGCCTGATCGGCGACGTTACCCAGCCGCTCTGGCGGGCACGTTCTCGAGGTAAGCGGCCAGCGCCGCTTTCAGGCCGTCGGGTCCCGTCGCGATCGTCTGCGGCGTCGGCGAAAAACCGGCGCCGAGCATTTTGCGGCCAAGCATATGGTCGCCGGGACGGTTGACGGATTCGATGCCGAGCAGCCGGTCGCCGGCATAGTGGTAGATGGAGAACTTGTTGTCGGGCAGGTCGCCCAGCACGACATGACTGTCGCCGCCGGCGGTCAGGCCGACCATCTGCAGCTTCATGTCGCCGATGTCGGACCAGAACCATGGCACCGCCGAATAGGCGTCGGCATGGCCGACAATGGTGCGTGCGGCAAGCCGGGCCTGGTCGGTGGCGTTCTGCACCGATTCCAGCCGCACATCGCCGCCGGTGAACCAGTGCCGGTAAGAGGCCGCGTCGCCAATGGCGAGAATTTCCAGCGCCGAGCTGCGCATCTGGTGATCGACGCGGATGCCGTTGGCGACAGCGAGGCCGGCGTCCTGCGCCAGTTCGACATTCGGCACGGCGCCGATACCGACGATGACCATGCGCGCCGGCAGAATTTCGCCTGACGATGTGACTGTGGCCACGACATGGCCGTTTTCGCCTTCGAGCCTTGCAATCGAAGTGCCGGTGAGGATGCGCACCCCGGTCGCTTCCAGCCTTTGGCGGACATGGCTCGCCACGACCGGCGCCACGGCGCGGCCGAGCAGCCGGTCGAGCGCTTCGACCACCGTCACCGTGCGGCCGCCCGCCCGCAATGTGGCGGCGATCTCCAGTCCGATGAAGCCGCCGCCGAGGATGACGACATCGTCGCTCTGTGCGCTCAACTCGCGGATCAGCCGCGCATCGGCCAGCGAGCGCAGCGACACCACGCCGGACATTTCAGAGCCGGGCAACGGCAGGGTGCGCGGGCGCGAGCCGGTCGCCAGGATCAGGTGATCGAAGCCAAGCGCACCGCCGCCGGCGATGTCCAGGCTGCGGCGCGGGGCATCGATACGCTCGATCCTGATGCCTGGCCGGTAATCGATGGCGCTGCCCGTGTAGAAGGCTTCGCCGCGCAGCGGTTGCGGTTTGGCCGCGGCATCCTTGATGAACGTCTTCGACAGCGGCGGCTTGTGGTAGGGCAGCTCGTTCTCGTCACTGATGAGGATCACCGGTCCGTCATAGCCCTCCTCGCGCAGACTTGCGGCCGCTTGCACGCCTGCATGACCCGCGCCGACAATGACCACACCGTTCTTCATGGCATTCCAATCCCGACTCGATTCTAGGACGTCTCGCCAAGTGGCAATTGTCTGTCGCCGCCGCAAGAGAGCTTTTGCGGGTCGCACCCGGAATGGCGGCTGTCAATCGCACAGTTCAGCGGCAGGTCCGGTGCAGGCCGATGCATAAAGTTGACAGTCGTAGTTTAGAATAATTCTAAACTGTTGTTTCAATTGCTTTTTCTTGCCGATCTCCATTGACTTCCGGCGGAGTCGAAGCTTTATGGAGGCTCGCGCATTAGCGCATCCCTTTGATGTCTGGGCCTTGAACCCTTTCGATTGGAGGCATTTCGGTGTCTTTCTTCCGCAGACCACGTCTTGTCGTGGCCATTTTTTTGCCGGATGGCGTTGCCTGCCTGACTTGGTGCAGGCCGCTCGTTGCCGCGCCCCTATTTCAGTGAATTCCTGAGGAGACGACAGTCATGAGAGCGATGATAACGGCACGGTATGGCGGCAGGCTCGCCGCGATCGGCGCCACGGCCCTGCTGACGGCGGCGGTGTTCGTGCTGCCGGCCAAGGCGGGAACCGATGCGAAGGCGGTCATCAAGACCTATGCCGACATCGCGCTGGCCAAATACGAGGATTCGCTGACCACCGCGCAGGCGCTAGACAAGGCGGTCGACGCCCTGCTCGCCAAGCCGTCGGTGGAAACCCTCAACGCCGCCCGCGACGCCTGGAAGGCATCGCGCGTCCCCTACCAGCAAACCGAAGTCTATCGTTTCGGCAACAAGATCGTCGACGACTGGGAAGGCAAGGTGAACTCCTGGCCGCTCGACGAAGGGCTGATCGACTATGTCGCCAAGAGCTATGGCACCGAATCGGATGCGAATTCGCTCTATGCGGCCAATGTGATCGCCAACAAGGAAATCGAGATCAACGGCAAGAAGGTCGATGCCACCAACCTGACGCCGGAATTCCTCTCCGGCACGCTGCAGGAAGCCGGCGGCGTCGAGGCCAATGTCGCCACCGGCTATCACGCCATCGAGTTCCTGCTCTGGGGCCAGGACCTGCACGGTACCGGTCCGGGCGCCGGCGAGCGCCCCTATACCGACTACGACCTCAAGAATTGCACCGGCGGCAATTGCGACCGCCGCGCCCAATATCTGAAATCGGCCAGCGACCTACTGGTTTCCGACCTTCAGGAGATGGTCGGCAACTGGAAGGAAGACGGCGCGGCGCGCAAAAACCTCGTCGATGGCGAGCCGAACACCGCCATCTCGACGATCTTCACCGGCATGGGCTCGCTGTCCTACGGTGAACTCGCCGGCGAACGGATGAAGCTCGGCCTGCTGCTGCATGATCCGGAAGAGGAGCATGACTGCTTTTCCGACAACACCTACAATTCGCATCTCTATGACGCCATCGGCATCCGCGCCGCCTACCTTGCCAGCTACACACGCCTCGACGGCACCGTGGTTTCTGGCCCTTCGGCGCATGACATGGTCAAGGCGGCCGATCCCGCGATCGACAAGGAACTGTCTGATAAACTCGATGTCACGGTCGCCAAGATGGAAGCGATCAAGGCGCGGGCACTGGCCGGCGAGGCCTATGACCAGCAGATCGCCGAGGGCAACACGGAAGGCAACGCCACCGTGCAGGCGGCAATCGACGCTCTGATCGACCAGACCAAGTCGGTCGAACGCGCCGTTGGCTCCCTGAAGCTCAACGCCATCGCCTTCGAGGGGTCCGACAGTCTCGACGCACCGGACAAGGTGTTCAAGTAGGCGTCGACAGACTGGGGCCTGACCGAAGCCGGACATCGGCTTCGGATTGGCTCCGGCAAGAAATCAAGCCACACGGCGCGGGAGGCGCCGTCAGCCATCCGAGCCATGTAATGCTGATCTGCCATTGCAACATCATCACCGAGCGGGAAATCGAGCAGACGATCATCGGGCTGCTGGACCAGGACCCTTGGCAACTGATCGTGCCGGCAAAGGTTTATCACGCCATGCAAAAGCGTGGTCGTTGTTGCGGCTGCTTCCCAAATGTGGTCGAAACGATCATTCGGGTCACCGAAAATTACCACGCCCGCTCGGAGGCGAGCGGCGTGGATATCGTTTCACATCTGGATCGCGTCAGAGGCCTGCGCGTCCAATACGGGAGCAGAACCCATGAAAGGCGAAAAGCAGATCATCGAGCGGCTTAACGAGGCTCTTTTTCTGGAGCTCGGCGCCGTCAACCAGTATTGGGTGCATTTCCGTCTGCTTGAGGACTGGGGATACGCCAAGCTGGCAAAGAAGGAGCGGGCGGAATCGATCGAGGAGATGCACCATGCCGACCGGCTCGTGGCCCGCATCATCTTCCTTGAAGGCCATCCGAACCTGCAGTCCGTGGCGCCTCTGCGCATCGGGCAGAATGTCAAGGAAGTGCTCGAATCCGACCTTGCCGGCGAATATGACGCGCGTACCGACTACAAGCGTTCGCGCGAGATCTGCGAGGAAGCGGGCGACTACGTGACGATGAAGCTGTTCGAGGAGTTGCTGGCGGACGAGGAAGGTCACATTGACTTCCTCGAGACCCAGCTCGACCTGCTTGCTTCGATCGGCGAGGAAAAATACGGCCAGCTCAACGCCGCATCGGCGGACGAGGCGGACTAAGGACATGCGGGAATGCGGCGCCTGCTAGAATTCGTGCGCCGCTTGCGGCGGGCCAGTGGCTCGCCGCCTCGTCACAAAACGCCAGTCGGATCGGCGCGCGGGCGCTGTGTCATCCTCGTGGTGGCATTCACTTCTTCGGCGCTTGCCGGCGACCTTCAGCCCGCCGGCCTCGCCACCACGCGCACCGACCTCAATCCGAAGGATCAGGCGCGCGTTACGGCCATCACCAGGCCGACGACGGATTTTTTCAAACCCGAGCAGTTCGAACTGATGCAAGGCGGCGCCGGCACGTCCAGGAAGGACGTCAGCCGCGATTCCTTCTCGCAATCCTCGGCCAACATCACCTTCGAGGAAGAGGGCGACTTCAAGCTCGGCAACGCGCTGTTCCGCAAGAACTGGGTGTCGTCGCCATCCTCGACGCAGGCGTCGGACGGGCTCGGTCCGCTGTTCAACGAACGCGCCTGCCAGAACTGCCATCTGAAGGATGGCCGCGGCCGTCCGCCGCAAGGCGATGCCGGCACCAAGTCGATGTTCCTGCGGCTGGCCCGCGACGCCAGCAGCGCGGAAGAGAAAGCAGCGCTCGCCGACCATCGGGTGCTGAACTTTCCCGACCCCGTCTACGGCACCCAATTGCAGGAGCTGGCCGTGCCCGGCCTGCGCGGCGAAGGCAGGATGCATGTCGACTATCAGGAACGGCAGGTGACGTTGGCGGACGGTACCGTGATTTCCCTGCGCAAACCCAGCTATTCGGTCGTCGATCCCGGCTATGGGCCGCTTGATCCGCGCACCACGCTGTCGCCGCGTCTGACGCCGCCGATGATCGGCCTTGGCCTGATCGAGCAGATCGCCTCGGCCGACATCCTTGCCCATGCCGACCCGGATGACCGGAATGGTGACGGCATTTCCGGCAAGCCCAACATCGCCCGCGACGGCCAGAGCGGAGAGCCGACGCTTGGCCGCTTTGGCTGGAAGGCACAGACCGCGTCGATCCGGCAGCAGGCGGCAGATGCCTTTGCCGGCGACATCGGCATCTCGACGCCGGAAGAGCCGAAACATTGGGGCGACTGCACCGCCGCGCAGGCAAAATGCCTGGCCATGCCGAACGGCGTGCAGCGGCGCCTCGGCCCGGTCGAGGCGCCGCCGCCGGTGATGGATCTCGTCACCTTCTATTCGCAGAACCTGGCGGTGCCGGCACGCCGCGGCCTCGACCGGCCGGATGTACTTGCCGGCAAGAAGATCTTCTACGAGATCGGCTGCATTGCCTGTCACACGCCGAAATTCGTCACCCGTCGCGGCACGCCCAACACGGCGCAGGCCTTCCAGTTGATCTGGCCGTATTCCGACTTCCTGCTGCACGACATGGGACCTGATCTGGCTGATGGCCAGTCCGTGGGCGAAGCAACCGGCAATGAGTGGCGCACCCCGCCACTGTGGGGCATCGGCCTCACCGAAACGGTCAATGGCAATTCTTTCTTCCTGCATGATGGCCGCGCGCGCAGCCTGACCGAGGCGATCCTGTGGCATGGTGGCGAGGCGCAGAAGGCGCGCAACCGTTTTGCCGCCGCCAACGCGGCTGATCGTGATGCGCTGCTCAAATTCCTGGAGTCACTGTGATGCTCAAGCGCTCTGCACTGGTTCTCGTTCTGCCGCTGGCCCTGCTGGGCGTCTTCCCGGCGTCGGCGGCTGTGAAAGCTTCCGAAATCATCCAGCGGGCGATCGACGGTTTTGTCCGCCCGGCCTATGCCAGCTTGCACGACCATGCCGGCCGTTTGACCAAGGCGATGCACACGCTTTGCACCGCGCCCTCGCAAGAAGATCTCGATGCGGCGCGTGCCCAGTTTTCGGCGACGGTCGATGCCTGGTCGTCAGCCGAGATCATCGGCTTCGGGCCGATCAAGGAGAACAACCGGCTGGAACGCATGCTGTTCTGGCCGGACCGCAAGAGCATCGGCCTGAAACAGGTGCAGGCCGCTCTGTCGGACAAGGACCCGACAGCCACCGATGCGGCACAGCTGGCCGGCAAGAGTGTAGCCATGCAGGGGCTGGGCGCACTGGAATTCGTGCTTTACGGCGATGGCGCCGAGACGCTGACGGGCAAAGCCGATCCCTACCGATGCGCCTATGGCACGGCGGTTGCCAGCAACATCGAAACCATGGCCGGCGAGGTCAGCGCAGCCTGGAACAAGCCGGACGGTTTTGCGGCGCTTTGGGCCAATCCGGGGCCGCAGAACGCGCTTTACCGTGATGGCAACGAGGCGGTGACCGAACTGGTCGGCGTCTTCATCAATGAGCTGGAGATGGTGCGCGACGTACGCCTGAAGGGCTTTTTCGGCGGCAAGCCGGAGGCCGACAAGCCAAGACAGGCAATCTACTGGCGGTCGCAGAACACCACCAACTCGCTGGCCGCCAATCTGTCGGGAATAGACGATTTGTTCCAGGCCTCGAAACTCGGCGACGCACTGCCGCCTGACGCGCGCTGGATGGCGGAATCGATCCATATCCAGCTGGTCAACGGCGTTGCCACCGCCAAGGCAGTCAGCGGTCCGATCGACAAGGCGCTTGCCGATCCCGCGCTGCGTGAAAAACTCGACCATTTCGCATTGATCTCCTCCAGCCTGTCGACCCTGATCGGCACCAGGCTGACCGCCGAATTCGGCCTGACCGCCGGCTTCTCATCGCTGGATGGGGACTGAACATGATCCCGAAAAGTCCAAGCCGGTTTCGGAACGATCATGCTCAAAAAGAGAGACTGATCCTTTGAAAACCCCTCTGATCGACCGTCGCGATTTCCTCAGGGCAGCAGGCATCGGCTTTGCTGCCGCGATGGCGCCTTCGGCCTGGGCCAAGACGCTTGCGGCCGACGCCGTCTTCGCCACCGCTTTCGTCAAGCGCGACGGCAGCTACGGCGCTGCCGTCCTGTCCGAGGCCGGCAAGCTCCTGCATGCGATCGACCTGCCCGACCGCGGCCATGACGTCACCTTCGATCCGGTGTCGAAGCGCTCTGTGGTCTTCGCTCGCCAGCCCGGCACCTTTGCCGTGGTTTTCGATCATTCGGGCCGCGACGTCCCGCTGACCATAGCCAGCATCACCGGCCGGCATTTCTTCGGCCACGGCGTGTTCTCGCCCGACGGGGCACTGCTCTACGCCACCGAAAACGACTTCGACAATGCCGCCGGGGTGGTCGGTATCTACGATGCGCGGGCGAAATTCAGCCGCGTTGGCGAATTCCCGACCTATGGCATAGGTCCGCACGAGCTTCTGCTTCTGGGCGACGGCAGCACGATTGCGGTTGCCAATGGCGGCATCGAGACCCATCCGGACTATGGCCGCGCCGAGCTCAACATCGCCACGATGAAGCCGTCCTATGTGCTGATCGACCGCGTCACCGGCAACCTCATCGAGAAGCACGAACTGCCGGCGGCACTGCACCAGCTGTCGATCCGCCACATGGACACCGATCGATCCGGCACGGTCTGGTTCGGCTGTCAGTACAGGGGGCCGGGCGCCGATCGTCCTTTGCTGGTCGGCCGCGCGGCGCGTGGCAAGGAACTGCAGCTGCTCGACATGCCGCAGGACGTGCTGTCCGGCTTCCGCAACTATATCGGTTCGGTCGCCGCCAATCCGCTTGCCGGCACCGTCGCCGTCTCTTCACCGGAAGGCAATTCGCTTGTCGTGATCGACGCGGCGAACGGCCGGATTGTCTCGAACAGCGCGCTGGTCGAGGTCTGCGGCCTTGCGCCCGATGGCACGAGCTTCATGGCGACCACAGGCGCCGGCGAAATCATCGAGGGCAGCGGTGCGACACGCACCGAACCGGACTATGTCTGGGACAACCACATGCTGCGCATCGAACAGGCCGCATAGATACTTTTCCAGCCGGGCCGAAGCGAAGCCGCTTAACAAATTATGCACTATCCCCTTGCGGCGGCGGGCTGTGGCGGGCACAGGGAATTGTTTTCGAACCCGGTCGTTTCATGAAATTGCTTGCCATCGACTGTGCCGCCAACCTCTGCGCTGCCTGCGTCTATGACGCGGCGGCGAGGCAGGAGCTTGGCCGCTCGGTGCTCGATCTCGGCAAGGGCCATGCCGAACACCTGATGGCGGTCATCGCCGAAGCACTCAAAACGACCGCAACCGACTATGCCGGTCTTGACGCCATCGCCGTCTCTGTTGGTCCAGGCTCCTTCACCGGTCTGCGCGTCGGCGTCTCGACCGCGCGGGGCCTGGCCCTGGCGCTGAAAGTCCCGGCGATCGGAGTGACGACGCTCGAGGCACTGGCCAGTGAGGCAGCAGCGGCATTTCTCGGCCGCCCCGTGCTTGCGGCGCTCGATGCCGGGCGCGAGGAAATCCATGCAGCGTCTTACGATGAACTGTCAGTTTTGACTTACGGTCCGGCTGTGACCACACTGGCGAATGCAGTGACCATGGCGACGGAAAGCGCTTCGGTACTCGCTGGCACCGCGGCAGCGCAAATCGCCGCATCGGCCGGACGCACCTTCGATATCGGCCCCCGGACTGCCACCGCCGACATTGCCACCTACGCCCGGCTGGCTGCCGCCAAGGGCGGGAGCGAGAGGCCGAAACCGCTTTATCTGCGTGGTGCCGACGCCAAGCCGCAGGCTGGTTTCATACTATCAAGGCTCACACCATGATCCCGAAAAGTGGAGGCCGGTTTTCGGAAAAGATCATGGTCAAACAAGAAAACGAAAACTAATGCGCATACCTTTTCTCCAACCACGCCGCCGGGACTATGCGCTCGAGCCGCTGAAGATCGCCGACAGCCCGGCCGTCTCACTGCTGCATCGCGAGGATTTTGTCCGCCCGTGGACCGATGGCGAATTCGCCGCCTTGCTCGAACAGGACACCGTGTTCGGCTATGCCGCTCGCGAAACCGGGCAGGGCTCCAAGCCGCCGGTCGGCTTTGTGCTGGCCAGGCTGGCGGCCGGCGAGGGCGAGATCCTGACCGTCGCGGTGGCGCGCTCCCACCGCCGGCAGGGATTGGGCTGGCAGTTGATGGACGCGGTGTTGCGCGAACTGCATGCGCAGCGCGCCGAGGCGCTGTTCCTCGAGGTCGATGAGACCAATGTTGCGGCGATCGCCCTCTACCGGCGGCTGGGCTTCCGCGAGGTTGGCAAACGCCCCAACTACTACAGGTCGTCCGAGCACGGACCGACCGGTGCGCTTGTCATGCGCCGCGATCTTCGCTAGCCAGAGGCCGGGGTAAGGCGATGATCAAGAAAATCAGGATTTTCCTGGCGCTGGGCCTCGTCGTCGCCGGCTCACTGATCCTCGTGCCGTTGCAGATCCTGTCGATGAAGACCGGCTGGTGGCCGGAAACCTTCATCCTCAAGATCTGGCACAGGCTGATCATCCGGGCGTTGGGCATGCGCATCCATGTCAAGGGTGCGCTGTCCGACAAGCGTCCGCTGCTGGTTGCGTCCAACCACATCTCCTGGACCGACATCATGGTGCTCGGCTCGATGGTCGATGTGAAGTTCATCGCCAGAGCCGATATGGAAGGTTGGCCGCTGATCGGCATGCTGTCGAAGCTGCAGCGCACCGTCTTCATCGAGCGCGAGCGCAAGCGTTCCTCGGGCGACCAGGCCAGCGAGATCGCCAGCCGCATGGCCAAGGGCGACGCCATGGTGCTGTTCGCCGAAGGCTCGACCGGCGACGGCAACGTCGTCCTGCCGTTCAAGAGCACGCTGTTCGGCGCGGCCTCGATGGCGATTTCGGAAGGCGCGGCGGAGCAGGTCTTCATCCAGCCGGTGGCGATCGCCTATACCCGCCTGCACGGCGTGCCGCTCGGCCGCCGGCACCGGCCGCTTGCCGCCTGGATCGGCGATGAGGACCTGATGCCGCATCTCAAGGTGCTGCTGGCAGAAGGGGCGCTCGACGTCGAGGTGCATTTCGGCGAGCCGATCGCCTTTTCCAAGGGCTCGAACCGCAAGGAAACGTCGAAGCTGATGGAAGGCCAGGTGCGCGCGATGATGCAGGCGGCACTCGCCGATCCGCGCCCGAGCCGGTAGCCGCACTGCGCGTCCGCCGGCTCGCATGACGGCGGCAGCGGAGAATCGTCTGTTTTTTGTCACGGAAAGGCGTTAGAAGCCGCCCGATGGACTTGAATACGACAGAGCGTGACGACATCGCCGCTGCGGCCGAAGCAATGGGCGCGTCGGTTGCTGCAACCAGGAAGGTCTTCATCAAGACCTATGGTTGCCAGATGAACGTCTATGATTCACAGCGCATGACCGATGCGCTGGCCGCCGAAGGCTACACCGCGACCGACGCCATCGGCGAGGCCGATCTGGTGCTGCTCAACACCTGCCATATCAGGGAGAAAGCGGCCGAAAAGGTCTATTCGGAGCTCGGCCGTATCCGCGATATGAAAGCCGAACGTGCTTTGGCCGGACGTGAGATGCTGGTCGGCGTTGCAGGCTGCGTGGCGCAGGCCGAAGGGGCCGAGATCATCCGTCGTTCGCCGGCCGTCGATCTGGTCATCGGCCCGCAGACCTATCACCGCCTGCCCGACGTGTTGGCGCGGGTGCGCCGCGGCGAGAAGATCGTCGAGACCGACTACGCCATCGAGGACAAGTTCGAGCATCTGCCGCAGCCGAAGCGCGCCGAGGTCATCAAGCGCGGCGTCACCGCCTTCCTCACCGTGCAGGAAGGTTGCGACAAGTTCTGCACCTTCTGCGTCGTGCCTTACACCAGGGGCTCCGAAGTGTCGCGGCCGGTGGCGCAGATCGTTGCCGAGGCGCAGCGTCTGGCCGAAGCCGGCGTGCGCGAGGTGACGCTGCTTGGCCAAAACGTCAATGCCTGGCACGGCCAGGGCGAGAACGGCGAGGAGTGGGGCCTTGGCCGGCTGCTGTTCAGGCTGGCCGAAATCCCAGGACTTGCGCGGCTGCGCTACACCACCAGCCACCCGCGCGACATGGATGACGAACTCATCGCCGCCCACCGTGATCTGCCGGCGTTGATGCCTTACCTGCATCTACCGGTGCAATCAGGCTCCGACCGCATCCTCAAGGCGATGAACCGCCGGCATACAGCCAAGGACTATCTGGCGCTGCTCGACCGCATTCGCGCCGTCCGGCCGGATATCGCGATTTCCGGCGACTTCATCGTCGGCTTCCCCGGCGAGACCGAGGCGGATTTCGAGGCGACCATGCAACTGGTGCGCCAGGTCAACTACGCCTCGGCCTTCTCGTTCAAATACTCGCCGCGTCCCGGCACCCCGGGCGCCGAGATGGCCGACCATGTGCCGGAAACGGTCAAGGACGAGCGCCTGCAGCGCCTGCAGGCCTTGCTTCTGAAGCAGCAGCAGGATTTCGGCACAAGCCTGGTCGGCAGCACCATCGACACGCTAATCGAGAAGCCCGGCCGACAGGCCGGCCAGAAGGTCGGACGCTCGCCTTGGCTGCAGCCGGTTATTGTTGATGAAAAGGCTGGCGAAATCGGCGACATTATCCGGGTGCGAATCACGAAGACGGGCTACAACAGCCTGTTCGCCGAATTGGCCTAGGGGTCTCGGCAGATGAGGAGAGACGGTTGAGCGCAGCAGAGCTGAAGAACCTGCCCCCGGTACCGGCATCTGGGGCTTCTGACATGGCGCACATCGTTCTGACTTTCGACAACAATAGGCTTGCCAGCGCCCTTTATGGTCAGTTCGACGAGAACCTGGCCAGGCTCGAGCAGAAGCTCGGCGTCGACATCCGCTCGCGCGGTAACCAGTTGACCATCAAGGGTTCGGCGTCGGCCGCCGAGCAGGCCCGCCGGGCATTGGACAATCTCTACGGCATTCTGCAAAAGGGCGTCGATATCGGCCAGTCCGACGTCGACGGCGCCGTGCGCATGGCGATAGCCGCCGACGATCAACTGACCTTGCCGACGCTGGAACGCAAGGGCAAGGTTTCCGCCGCCCAGATCGCCACCCGCAAGAAGACGATCTATGCCCGATCGCTCAACCAGGACGCCTATATGCGGGCGCTGGAGCGGTCGGAACTGGTGTTCGGCATCGGCCCGGCCGGCACCGGCAAGACCTATCTGGCGGTGGCGCATGCGGCGATGCTGCTCGAGCGCGGCATGGTTGAGCGCATCATTCTCTCCCGGCCGGCGGTCGAGGCCGGCGAGCGTCTGGGCTTCCTGCCGGGCGACATGAAAGAGAAGGTCGATCCCTATCTTCGGCCGCTCTACGATGCGCTCTATGACATGATGCCCGCCGACAAGGTCGAGCGCGCCATTGCCGCCGAAGTGATCGAGATCGCGCCGCTCGCCTTCATGCGTGGCCGCACGCTGGCGCATGCCGCCGTCATCCTCGACGAAGCTCAGAACACCACGCCGATGCAGATGAAGATGTTCCTGACGCGTCTCGGCGAGAATTCGCGCATGATCGTCACCGGAGATCCGACCCAGATCGATCTTCCCTCGAACACCAAATCCGGCCTGGTCGAAGCCTTGCGTGTGCTGGACGGCGTGGCAGGCGCGGTCACCGTGCGCTTCAACGATGGCGACGTGGTCCGCCATCCGCTGGTGGCGGAAATCGTCAGGGCCTATGACCGGGACGCCAAGCTGGCACGCGGCCTCGGCGCTGAGAATTGATCGTGACGATGCGGCTTCATGCCTGAGGACAAAATAGCCGGCGACGGGGCACTTCCCGTCGACATCGATATATCAGTCGAAGCCGGCAACTGGCCCGATGAGGCAAGCCTGACGCGGCTGGTTGATCGCGCCGTCGCGGCTGCTTTCGCCGAAACCGGCGTGGCGGGCCGTTCCGAACTCAGCCTGGTTTTTTCCGACGACGCCCATATCCGGACCCTCAACGCCGGCTGGCGCGGCAAGGACAAACCGACCAACGTCTTGTCTTTCCCGGCTTTTCCGGTTGTGCAAGGCGCTCCGTTGCCGCCGATGCTGGGCGACATCGTGCTTGCCGCCGAGACGGTCGCGCGTGAAGCGGCACTGGAAGACAAGCCTGTCGAGAACCATATCACCCATCTCGTGATCCACGGCCTGCTGCATTTGCTGGGCCATGATCACGAGACCGACGCCGAGGCCGAGGCGATGGAGGCCATCGAACGCGCAGCGCTCGCAAGGCTTGCCATTCCCGATCCCTACGCGTAACTACAAAAGATCAATTGACCGGACGACGATGAACGACAAACCAGAGACTGCCGCCCGCCCCGACGCCGGCAGTGCGACCAAGGCTTCCGATACATCGGAAGAGGGATCAAGTCCGAGTACCGTTACCGGCAGCGCTGCCAGCGAGTCCTCGCCTGCCGGACCCTCCCTGTTCGACCGCGTGCTGGGCCTGTTCCGGCAACGCAACGGAACCAGCCTGCGCGAGGAAATCGCCGGCGCGCTCGCCGAGGCGACGAGCGATGCCGAATCCTTCTCGCCCGGCGAACGCGCCATGCTCAACAACATCCTGCGCTTGCGCGAGGTGCGCGTCGAGGACGTCATGGTGCCGCGCGCCGACATCCAGGCGGTCGAGATCACGACGACGCTCGGCGATCTTCTGGGCACCTTCGAACAATCCGGCCATTCGCGCATGCCGGTCTATTCCGAGACGCTCGATGATCCGCGCGGCATGGTCCATATCCGTGACGTGCTGGCCCACATCACCAAGATCGCGCGGGTCAAGAAGGGCCGCACGACCAGGAAAACCCCTGCCGCCACGGTTCTCGATCTCACTCAGGTCGACCTCGCGCGGACCATTGGCGACCTCAGCCTGATCCGTCCGGTGCTGTTCGTGCCGCCATCGATGCTAGCCTCCGACTTGATGGGCCGCATGCAGACGACGCGCACGCAGATGGCGCTGGTCATCGATGAATATGGCGGCACCGATGGCCTTGCCTCGCTGGAAGACATCGTCGAGATGGTGGTCGGCGACATCGAGGACGAGCATGACGACGATGAGCCGATGATCACCCAGAGCGGCGACGGCGTGTTCATCGTCGACGGCAAGGCCGAGATCGACGACGTCGCCAAGATGATCGGCGAGGATTTCGCCGCAGGCGAACATGGCGAGTACGTCGACACCATCGGTGGCATGATCTTCAACACACTTGGCCGCGTTCCGGCGCGCGGCGAGGTGGTGCAGGCCATCCCCGGCTTCGAATTCCACGTCCTCGATGCCGATCCGCGCCGCGTCAAGCGCGTGCGCATCGTGCAGAGCCAGAAGGGCGAGCGCCGCCGGCGCGCCACGGTCCGCGCCGAACAGGCGTGAGCTTTTCGCCCGCCTGATGACGCTCGACGACCCGTTCAAGCACTCAAGCCTGGGCTCCGGTGTATTCTACAGGGACCCTCGTGCCGCGCTGGACTGGCTTGAGGCGGCTTTCGGCTTCGAGCGCAGCATGGTGGTCAGCGATGCCGAGGGAAAGCTCGTCCATTCCGAGATGCGGTTCGGCGACAGCTATATCATCGTCGATTCTGAATGGACCGATTACGTCGCCAGCCCGGCTTCCGTCTCGGGCAAGAACACGCAGTCCGTCTATATCAGGCTGAAGGACGGTCTGGACGCACATTGCGAGCAAGCGCGGGCGGCCGGAGCGAAAATAGTCCAGGAACCTACGGACCAGTTCTATGGCGAGCGGCAGTATCGGGCACGCGATCCCGAAGGCCATGTCTGGACTTTCACGCAGACCATCCGCTCCGTCTCCCGTGAAGAGGCTGAACGGCTGGGCGGCTTGCGGATCGAGGGCTGGCACAGGTAGAGCGTTGGCTGGAGCTTGCATTGCAGCCAGCCATCCGGCGTTTGGAGGCGGAACCACAGCCTGTTAAATCTTGCGTCCTGATTCGCGCGACTCGGAAGTATGCATGGAGCGCCTGGCCGGCCGGATAATTCTGCTTTGGGGTTGGCGGCGCGCGCTCGTGGCGTTTCTCGCCGGCGCATTGGCGGTGCTTGGGCAGGCGCCTTACGATTTCTTCGCCGCCTGTTTCATCTCGTTTCCCCTGCTGGTCTGGCTGCTCGACGGCGCCACCGGTGAAGCCTCCGGCAGCCTGTTCCGGCGCCTGCGGCCGGCCTTCGCCGTCGGCTGGTGGTTCGGCTTCGGCTATTTCCTTGCCGGCCTCTGGTGGATCGGCTCGGCTCTGCTGGTCGAGGCCGACAGCTTCGCCTGGGCGCTCCCCTTCGCGGTGGTCGGCATTCCCTTCGCGCTCGCCTTTTTCTACGGCTTTGCGGCAGTGGTTGCCCGTCTGCTGTGGAGCAGCGATATCGGCCGCATCACCGCCCTTGCCTTCGGCTTCGGCCTGGCGGAGTGGCTGCGCGGCTTCCTGTTCACCGGTTTTCCCTGGAATGCGATCGGCTATGCGGCCATGCCCGTGCCCTTGCTGATGCAGAGCGTCTCGGTGACCGGCATGATCGGCATGAACGCGCTCGCGGTGTTCGTCTTCGCATTGCCGGCGCTGCTGGCTGCGCGCCGGCATCTGCGCCTCGGCGCGGCGCTGTTTGTCGTCCTCGCCGCCGCCCATATCGGTTTCGGCTATGTCAGGCTTGCCGCTCCCGAAAAGACGGCCACGCACAGCCTGGATGTCCGCATCGTCCAGCCAGCCGTGGATCTGTCGGAAAAGTGGGACGCCTCGGTGCGTGACCGCATCTTCGCGACCCTGATGGGGCTGTCGGCCAAGGCGCCGGACCCAGGTCATGAAAAGCCGCAATTGATCCTCTGGCCCGAAACCTCGGTGCCGTTCCTCTTCACCGAGCGTCCGGACGCGTTAACGGCGCTGGGCGACATGCTCGGACCCGGGCAGATGCTGATCGCCGGCGTCGTCCGCGAGGAAGGCGGCTCGGCCGCGAATGCCGACAGCCGCTACTACAACTCCGTGGTGGCGATCGACGACAAGGGTGAAATCGCTGACGCTGTCGACAAGGTTCATCTGGTGCCATTTGGCGAATATCTGCCTTTCGCCGATCTGCTCGAGCGTTTCGGCATCGGGCAACTGGTTGCCGGGCCGATGACGTTTGCGGCCGGCAACGAGCGGCACGCCATCACGCTTGCTGACGGCATCCGTGCGCTGCCATTTATCTGTTATGAGGTGATCTTTCCCGATCTGGTGGCAGTTGACGCAACGTCAGCGCAGCTTATTGTGAACGTTACCAATGATGCGTGGTTTGGCGACACGCCGGGTCCGTATCAGCATTTCAGGCAGGCCCAGATCCGTGCGGTGGAGAATGGATTGCCATTGTTGCGTGCTGCCAACAACGGCATCTCGGCCGTCGTTGATCCGCGCGGGCGCATCGTCGATGCTCTCGCGATCGACGCGCGCGGCGCCATTGATGCGCGCGTGCCGATTTCCGGTCAGGCGGTCATATCTTCCGGCCAACGGCGGATTAACGGAATGCTGATCATGTTGCTGTTTGCCATCGCCGCTGCATTGTTGAACGTAAGGCAAAGGCTACGGGTGAATTGACAGCCCACACATTAGAAACTCATACTGTAAGCGCCTGAAAATTCTTCGAAGTCGGTGGATCGTTCTGTTGGGGCAGTTGCCTCCGGCTTCGTTTGGGCAAGAAAAAAATAGAGAAAGCCGAAAAAATTCGGCGAGGAAAAAATGACAGAAGACAACAAGAAGAAACCGAATCCGATCGATATCCATGTCGGCAGTCGCATCCGGCTTCGCCGCAACATGCTGGGAATGAGCCAGGAGAAGCTGGGCGAAAACCTCGGCATCACATTTCAACAGATCCAGAAATATGAAAAGGGCACCAACCGCGTCGGCGCCAGCCGTCTGCAAGCGATCGCGTCCATTCTCGGCGTGCCTGTCGCTTTCTTTTTCGAGGATGCGCCCGGCCAGGAGGCCGTACCCGGCCGTGGCTTTGCCGAAGATGCGTCGATGGCTTTCGCCGTCGAATTCTGTGGCAGTCCCGAAGGTCTTCAGCTCAACCGGGCCTTTGTCAAGATTGCCGACGCCAAGGTGCGCCGCAGGATCATAGACCTGGTCAAGTCCCTCACCACTGACGATCCCGACTGATCCGCGATCCCGTTTGCACCGGCGGCGGCCTGCCGCCGGTGGCACAAGATAACTGCATCGATATTCATGCCAGAACGGCAGCACCGCTTGACGAGCGGCGCTCCGCCCCGCTAACACGTGGCGCGCCAAAATCGGCAGCCTGCCGATCGTTTTTTCAAGAGGGGACACCCGTGACGCGGCAGAATTACTTCTTTACCTCGGAATCCGTTGCCGAGGGCCATCCCGACAAAGTCTGTGACCGGATCTCCGACGAGGTTGTCGATCTGGTCTATCGCGAAGCCAAGAAGACCGGCATGGACCCGTGGAAAGTCCGTGTCGCTTGCGAGACGCTGGCCACCACCAACCGCGTCGTCATCGCTGGCGAAGTGCGTGTTCCCGACACCTTGCTGAAGAAGGACAAGGAAGGCAACATCCTCAAGGATGCCGCTGGCCATCCGGTCGTCAATCCGGCGAAGTTCAAGTCGGTCGCCCGCAAGGCGATCCGTGAAATCGGCTATGAGCAGGCCGGCTTCCACTGGAAGACGGCGAAGATCGAGGTCCTGCTGCACGGCCAGTCGCCGGATATCGGCCAGGGTGTCGACAACGCCTCCGACCGTCAGGGCGAGGAAGGTGCTGGCGACCAGGGCATCATGTTCGGTTATGCCTGCCGCGAGACACCGGATCTGATGCCGGCGCCGATTTACTACAGCCACAAGATCCTCGAACTGCTGGCCGCCGCCCGCCACGAAGGCAGCGGTGACGCCGGCAGACTCGGTCCGGACGCCAAGAGCCAGGTCACGGTCCGCTACATCGACGGCAAGGCTGCCGAGGCGACGCAGATCGTGTTGTCGACGCAGCATCTCGATGCGAGCTGGGATTCGAAGAAGGTCCGCAAGGTTGTCGAACCCTATATCCGCGAGGCACTGGGCGACCTCAAGATCGCCGACAACTGCATGTGGTACATCAACCCGACCGGCAAGTTCGTCATCGGCGGGCCGGACGGTGATGCCGGGCTGACGGGCCGCAAGATCATCGTCGACACCTATGGTGGTGCTGCTCCCCATGGCGGCGGCGCCTTCTCGGGCAAGGACACCACCAAGGTCGATCGCTCGGCGGCCTACGCGGCGCGCTATCTGGCCAAGAACGTCGTGGCGGCGAAGCTTGCCGACCGCTGCACCATCCAGCTCTCCTACGCCATCGGCGTTGCCCAGCCGCTGTCGGTCTATGTCGACCTGCATGGCACCGGCAAGGTCGACGAGGCCAAGCTCGAGGAGGCGCTGCGTTCCGTGATGGACCTGTCGCCATCCGGCATCCGCCGCCATCTCGATCTCAACAAGCCGATCTACGCCAAGACGTCGTCCTACGGCCATTTTGGCCGCAAGGCCGGCCGCGACGGGTCTTTCTCCTGGGAAAAGACCGATCTCGCCAAGGCGCTCAAGGACGCGGTCGCCGCCTGACAGCGGCGCCGCAAAGTCCGGCTCATGGACCCGAAGGACAGACCAAGCCGCGCGACCGAAGCCTTCTTCGGTCGCCGGCGCGGCAAGACCATGCGTCCGCAGCAGGCGGCCGCGCTGGAAAGCGGTTTCGGCAGATACAGGCTCGATCTGACGGCTGAACCGCCGGCGGATCTGAGCATTCTGTTTGAAGCGGATGTTTCGGCGGTTCGTCTGGAGATTGGTTTCGGCGGCGGCGAACACCTCCTGCATCGCGCCACCGAGGCGCCCTCGATCGGCTTTGTCGGCGTCGAGCCCTTCGTCAATGGCATGGCCAAGATGATGATGGCGGTGAGAGAGAAGCCGCTCGCAAATCTCAGGGTGTATGACGACGACGCCACGCGGCTGCTCGACTGGCTGCCGCAAGCCTCGCTCGACGGCATCGATCTTCTCTATCCGGATCCCTGGCCAAAGAAGAAGCACTGGAAACGGCGTTTCGTCAGCCCGGTCAATCTCGACCGTTTCGCGCGTGTGCTGAAGCCGGGTTCAAAATTCCGCTTCGCCTCCGACATCGACACCTATGTGAACTGGACCTTGCTGCATTGCCGGGCGCATCGCGCATTCGCATGGCAGGCTTCGGAGGCGGCGGACTGGCATCGGCCTTACGAAGGCTGGCCGGGCACGCGTTACGAGGCGAAAGCCATTCGCGAGGGCCGGCGGCCGGCTTATCTGACCTTCGTCAGGACGTAAGCCTGTCGCACACCGCCTCCGGCGTTCGCTCTCGGCAAAGGCGAGCGCCTTCCGCCCGCCAAATCTTTAGAAACGGCCGATCCTGTTGAAGACCGCCGGGTCCATGCCGAGCTTGCGCAGGTCGTCCGCGCGCGGCTTGCGGCCGGCTTCCACGGCACGCGAAGCGGCGACTGCACTGCCAAATGTCGTGAAGAGATCGCCTATGGCGGATAAGATCTTGCGGTTGGTCATGGTTATGTCCTTTCGCTGCTGTGACGTGTCGTCATCTTTGTGCAACGCAACATAAATGGTGATGCAACGTCGAGGCTCACAGGGGCGCTACCGCATGGAGGCCATGCGCCTGGCGCAACGCTGGCGTTGCCACGGCTTTTGTCCGCGCGGGTACGGCGGGCTTGAAACACCGGCCATGATCGTTTATATCATGCTCAAATTCTTGGTCGGTATGACGAAGAGTGGGTCCACCCGGTCCCGCTCTTTTTTATTACCTGCCGATAGCTTCGAAGCGACGACAGGGATCGAATGACTGCAACGGCAAGCGAGGGCGACGACCGCATCATCCGCGAAAGCGGCATTGATGCGCGCATCGCGCTGATCGTCCAGCCGGTTCTGCGCGGCATCGGCTTCCGTCTCGTGCGGGTGCATCTGTCGGGCCAGAACGGGCTGACGCTGCAGATCATGGCCGAGCGCGAGGACGGCACCATGACCGTCGAGGATTGCGAAGAGGTCAGCCGCGCGGTGTCGCCGGCGCTCGACGTCGATGATCCGATCGAAAAGGCCTATCATCTCGAAGTCTCTTCGCCCGGCATCGACCGGCCGCTGGTCCGCAAATCGGATTTCGCGACCTGGACCGGCCACCTGGTCAAGATGGAGACATCGATCATCGTCGCCGACCGCAAGCGGTTCAAGGGCAAGATCGTCGAGGCCGGTGATAGCGACGTGCTGATCGAGCGCGAAAAGGCGGCTTATGGCGAGGAACCCACGGTGCGGGTCCCCTATGACGCGATTTCCGAAACGCGCCTGATCCTGACCGACGATCTTATTCGTGATGCCCTGTCGAAGGACAACAGGGCGCGCAAGGAAGCCAAGAAACGCCGCGGCGAACCGGACGACGATGCGCCCGAGGGTGCGGAAGCCGGCGCGGAAAACGAAACCGAACAGGAACTATGATTGAGCTGCCGGGCGCAAAGGTCCGGCAAACAGGCTCGGGAGAAAAACGATGGTTGTAAGCGCCAACAGGCTTGAACTGCTGCAGATCGCCGATGCGGTCGCGCGTGAAAAGTCGATCGACAAGTCGATCGTCATCGCCGCCATGGCCGATGCGATCCAGAAGGCGGCGCGCTCGCGTTACGGCCAGGAGACCAACATCCGCGCCGACATCAACCCGAACACCGGCGAGATGAAGCTGCAGCGGCTGATGGAAGTGGTCGAGAAGGTCGATGACTACGCCACGCAGATCGCCATTTCCTCGGCGCGCGAGCGCAATCCCGACGCCCAGCTTGGCGACTTCATCGCCGAACAGCTGCCGCCGATGGATTTCGGCCGCATCGCCGCCCAGTCGGCCAAGCAGGTCATCGTGCAGAAGGTGCGAGAGGCCGAACGCGACCGCCAGTATGACGAGTACAAGGACCGCATCGGCGAAATCGTCAACGGCACCGTCAAGCGTGTCGAATACGGCAACGTCATCGTCGATCTCGGCCGCGGCGAGGCGATCATCCGTCGCGACGAACTGATCCCGCGCGAAAACTACAAATATGGCGACCGCGTCCGCGCTTACGTCTACGACGTGCGCCGCGAGCAGCGCGGCCCGCAGATCTTCCTGTCGCGCACCCATCCGCAGTTCATGGCCAAGCTCTTCACCATGGAAGTGCCGGAAATCTATGACGGCATCATCGAGATCAAGTCGGTTGCCCGCGACCCCGGCTCGCGCGCCAAGATCGCCGTCATCTCGCGTGACAGTTCGATCGATCCGGTCGGCGCCTGCGTCGGTATGCGCGGCAGCCGCGTCCAGGCGGTCGTCGGCGAATTGCAGGGCGAGAAGATCGACATCATTCCGTGGTCGCCTTCGGCCGCGTCCTTCATCGTCAACGCGCTGCAGCCGGCGGAAGTCGCCAAGGTCGTGCTCGACGAGGATGCCGAACGCATCGAAGTCGTGGTTCCCGACGACCAGCTGTCGCTGGCCATCGGCCGCCGCGGCCAGAACGTGCGGCTCGCTTCGCAGCTGACCGGCTGGGATATCGACATCCTGACCGAGGCCGAGGAATCCGAGCGCCGCCAGAAGGAATTCGTTGAGCGTTCGTCGCTGTTCATGGAAGCCCTCGACGTCGACGAGATGGTCGGCCAGGTGCTGGCTTCCGAAGGCTTCACCAGCGTCGAGGAAGTCGCCTATGTCGACTCCGGCGAAATCGCATCGATCGACGGCTTCGACGAGGATACCGCCTCGGAAATCCAGACCCGCGCCCGCGAGTACCTGGAAAAGATCGAGGCCGAGCACGACGACAAGCGCAAGGCGCTCGGCGTGTCGGACGAACTGCGCGAAATCCCCGGCGTCACCACCGCCATGATGGTGACGCTCGGCGAGGACGGCGTGAAGACGATCGAGGACTTCGCCGGCTATGCCGCCGACGACCTGACCGGCTGGAAGGAACGCAAGGACGGCGAAACCAAGGTATTCCCCGGCGTGCTGGCCAATCACGGCGTGACACGCGCCGATGCCGAGCAGATGGTTCTGGCCGCCCGCCTCAAGGCTGGCTGGATCACCGAAGACGAGCTTGCAGCCGAAGAAGAACCGGCTGACGAAGCCGTTGGTGCGTGAGGTGAAACCGCATCGCACCGAACCCGCCCTTGGACGAGATGAACGATCGCACCTGCATCGTCACCCGCAGGCAGGCCGAACCGGATGAATTGATCCGGTTCGTCGTCGGCCCGGATTCGGCCGTCGTACCCGACATCAAGAGAAATCTGCCCGGCCGTGGTTGCTGGGTGAGCGCCGACCGCCTACATATCGACAAGGCTGCGGCGAAGAACCTTTTTGCCCGCGCCTTCAAGGCACAGGTGGTCGTGCCGCCCGATCTTGGCGGCATGGTCGATGGGCTGCTTACCAGATCCGCTCTCGGCATGCTTGGGCTTGCTCGCAAGGCAGGCTCGATTTCTCTTGGAGCCACCAAGGTCGAGAGCGCGGTGCGCGGCGGATTGGCGCTTTTCGTGCTTCACGCGACCGAGGCGTCCGACGACGGCGTGCGCAAGATCAGCCAGGCGCGACGGGCGACAGTCCATCTCGGCGGGCCTGCTATCCTTGCCTACAAACTTTTCTCCGAGGCCGAGTTGAGCTTGGCATTGGGGGGTACAAATGTGATACATGCTGCCGTTCTCGCGGGAGACGCGGGCAGGGCGGTCCAGAAGCGCATGGTTGCGCTCGACCGGTATCGGGGCGGTTCCCCGGACGATCTGGCAATGCTTGCGGCTGTTGCTGACGAAGATGATGCCGCAGAGGATATGGAATGAGCGATACGAAATCGGGTGACGACAATACGCTGAGTGTGACGCCGAAGAAGACCTTGACGCTGAAGCGCCCCGGTATGGAACAGGGCACTGTGCGCCAGAACTTCTCGCACGGCCGCACCAAGCAGGTCGTCGTCGAAACCAAGAAGCGCAAGTTCTCGATGCCCGGCGACAAGCCGGAGCCGGTTGCCGCACCCGTCTTCACACCGAAGCCGGCGGTCGTGGCCGCACCCGTCGTGCAGGAAGCGCCGAAGGCGCCGCCACCACCGCCGGCTCCGGTCGAGCGCAGCGGCATGGTGCTGAACGAACTGTCGCGCAGTGAAATGGAAGCGCGCCGCAGGGCGCTCGAAGGCTCGAAGGTACGCGAGGTCGAGGACCGTCAGCGCGCCGCCGAGGACGCCAAGCGCCGCGCCGAGGACGAAGAGCGCCGTCGCCGCGAACGCGAGGAATCCGCGCGCCGCCAGGCCGAGGAAGAGGCGCGGTTGCAGACCGAGGCCGAGTCCCGCCGTCGCGCCGAGGAAGAGGCACGGCGCCGTGCGCCTTTGGCTGCCGAACTGGCGACGGTCGACGACGAGGAAGAGGTCAAGCCGAAGCGGACTGGCGCCGGTGCGCCGGTGCGCCGCCCAGTCACGCCCGAAGTGGCGCGTCCGGCCAAGCCGACCAAGGGCGAGGAAGACCGCCGCCGTGGCAAGCTGACGCTGAATTCCGCGCTTTCCGACGAGGATGCGCGGGCCCGTTCGCTGTCGTCGATGCGTCGCCGCCAGGAAAAATTCAAGCGCGCGATGCATAATGAGCCGCGCGAGAAAGTCATGCGCGAAGTGATCCTGCCCGAGACCATCACCATCCAGGAACTGGCGCAGCGCATGTCCGAGCGTGCGGTCGACGTCGTCAAGTTCTTCATGAAGCAGGGTCAGATCCTGAAGCCGGGCGACGTCATCGACGCCGACACCGCCGAACTGGTCGCCACCGAATTCGGCCACACGGTCCGCCGCGTCGCCGAGTCCGACATCGAGGAAGGCCTGTTCAACATCGCCGACAATGCCGAGGACCTGGTGACGCGTCCGCCAGTCGTGACGATCATGGGCCACGTCGATCACGGCAAGACCTCGCTGCTCGATGCCATCCGCAACGCCAATGTCGTTTCCGGCGAAGCTGGTGGCATCACCCAGCATATCGGTGCCTACCAGGTCGAGAAGAACGGTCACAAGATCACCTTCATCGACACGCCCGGCCACGCTGCCTTCACGGCGATGCGTGCTCGTGGCGCCCAGGCGACCGACATTGCCATCCTGGTGGTTGCGGCCGACGACAGCGTCATGCCGCAGACGATCGAATCGATCAGCCACGCCAAGGCGGCCGGCGTTCCGATCATCGTGGCGATCAACAAGATCGACAAGCATGATGCCGATCCCCAGAAAGTACGCTCCGAACTGCTGCGCCATGAGGTCTTCGTCGAATCTATGGGCGGTGAAGTTCTGGACGTCGAAGTGTCGGCGACCAAGGGCACCAATCTCGACAAGCTGCTCGAGGCGATCCTGCTGCAGGCCGAAATCCTCGACCTGAAGGCCAATCCGGATCGTACCGCCGAAGGTGTCGTCATCGAAGCCCAACTCGACAAGGGCCGTGGCCCCGTTGCCACCGTGCTGGTGCAGACCGGCACGCTGATGCCGGGCGACATCCTTGTTGCCGGCAACGAATGGGGCCGGGTGCGCGCGCTGGTCAACGATCGTGGCGGGCAGGTCAAGGAAGCGCCACCGGCGATGCCGGTCGAAGTGCTTGGCCTGCAGGGTACCCCGCAGGCCGGCGACCGTTTCGCCGTGGTCAACAACGAAGCCCGTGCTCGCGAGATCACCGAATATCGCCAGCGTCTGGCGCGCGAGAAGGCGGTTGCCAAGCATGCCGGCCAGCGCGGTTCGCTCGAGCAGATGATGTCGCAGTTGCAGACGAGCGGGTTGAAGGAATTCCCGCTGGTCATCAAGGGCGACGTGCAGGGCTCGATCGAGGCGATCAACGCGGCGCTGGACAAGCTCGGCACCGACGAAGTGCGGGCGCGCATCGTCCATGCCGGCGCCGGCGCCATCACCGAAAGCGACGTGTCGCTGGCGGAGACTTCGGGTGCGGCGATCATCGGCTTCAACGTCCGCGCCAACGTCCAGGCGCGTGCCGCCGCCGCTGCCGCGGGCATCGAGATCCGCTACTACTCGATCATCTACAACCTCGTGGATGATGTGAAAGCGGCTCTGTCGGGCCTGCTGTCGCCGGAGCGTCGCGAGACCTTCATCGGCAATGCGCAGATCCTCGAGATCTTCGACATCACCAAGGTCGGCAAGATCGCCGGCTGCCGTGTCACCGAAGGCAAGGTCGAGCGTGGTGCGGGCGTGCGCCTGATCCGCGACAATGTCGTCATCCACGAAGGCACGCTGAAGACCCTGAAGCGCTTCAAGGACGAAGTTGCGGAAGTTCCCGGCGGCCAGGAGTGCGGCATGGCCTTCCAGAACTACGAGGACATGCGCGTCGGCGACATCATCGAGTGCTTCCGCGTCGAGATGGTGACCCGGACGCTCTGAGTTCGAGTGACTTGTCCGTTCCGGGCGGCGGTCGAAAGACCGCCGCCCCAAAGTCTATTGAGCGGGTCTATTGAGAGTGACCCATATGAGACATGCGGCACGGTCCCATCCCGTGCCTCACGCTTTCAGGATTGAGAAAAATGCCCCGTCCAACCACATCCAGCCCATCCCAGCGCATGCTGCGCGTCGCCGAACAGGTCCGCCATGCGCTGTCCGAAACCCTGCAGCGTGGTGAGATCATCGATCCGCTGATCGAGAACACCGTGGTTTCGGTCTCGGAAGTGCGCATGTCGCCCGACCTGAAGGTCGCCACCGCTTTCGTCTCGCCACTCGGCGCCAAGGATACCGATGCGGTGGTCGAGGCGTTGAACAAGCATGCGAAATTCGTGCGCGGCCGGGTCTCCGGCGCGCTGCGGCAGATGAAGTTCATGCCGGAGTTCCGCTTCAAGCTCGACACCTCCTTCGACAATTACGCCAGGATCAACGATCTCTTGAAGTCGCCCGAAGTGGCACGCGATCTGGGTCCCGAGGACCAGGAAAAAGATGACAACAAGGACACCGAATAGTGGCGCGTCGCGGCAAGAAGAAGGGCCGGCCGATCTCGGGCTGGCTGGTCCTGGACAAGCCGGTCGGCATGGGTTCGACCGAAGCCGTCTCCAAGATCAAATGGCTGTTCCAGGCGGAAAAGGCCGGCCATGCCGGCACGCTCGATCCACTCGCCTCCGGCATGCTGCCGATCGCGCTTGGCGAAGCCACCAAGACCGTGCCTTACGTACAGGACGGCGCCAAGATCTATCGCTTCACCGTTGCCTGGGGGCAGGAGCGTTCGACCGATGACCTCGAAGGTCCGGTGACGAACAGCTCTGACCTGCGTCCGTCGGAAGCCGAGGTGCTTGCGCTGCTGCCGAAATACACCGGCGTCATCATGCAGACGCCGCCGCAATTCTCGGCCATCAAGATCGCAGGCGAGCGCGCCTATGATCTGGCCCGCGACGGCGCGACGGTCGACATACCCGCACGCGAGGTCGAGATCGGCCGGCTCGATATTGTCGAGCACAATGCCGACCATACTGTTTTCGAGGTCGAATGCGGCAAGGGCACCTATGTGCGCTCGCTGGCCCGCGACATGGGCCGCGACCTCGGCTGTTTCGGCCATATTTCCGAACTGCGCCGGGTCGAGGTCGAGCCGTTCACGCCGGAGGATTTCGTCACCATCGCCGAATTGGAAGCCGCCCGCTTCGGCACGCCGGGTGAAGACAAGCCAGACTCGACGGACGTAGCTGACGCGACGGACGCCGTCGACGCAGTGGAAGTGCCAATCGACTTCGGTGCCATCGATGCGCTTTTGGTGGATACGTCGGCGGCCCTCGACTGCCTGCCTCAGATCGCCATCAGCGACGATGCGGCGACGAAGATCCGCCTCGGCAATCCAGTCATCATTCGTGGTCGCGACGCACCGGTGGAAGCCGAAGAAGCCTGTGCCACGGCGCGCGGGAAGCTGGTCGCCATCGGTGCCATCGAGCAAGGCATGTTCAAGCCAAAGCGGGTCTTTGCCGGGTGACGGCTCTCTTCTAACTTCAGGTCGACTTTACGCTCGAGGGGCACATGGCAAAGGCCGAGGCGGTGAAAAGACGGGCGCCGGTGAAGACGCGCCGGCCGCCGGTCGGCGCCTCGCCCGGCACGCTGATCGCCGATCCGGCGGCACGGCGCTCGGAACTGCGGCTGACCCTGATCTCGCCGCAAAAGTTCAAGACCATCGAAAACGCCAGCATCGACGATCTCAACACCCATTGCGACAAATGGCCGGTCATCTGGCTCGATTGCACCGGCCTCGCCAACATTCCGCTGATCGAGGAGATCGGTCGCATTTTCAGCCTGCATCCGCTGGCGCTGGAGGATGTCGTCAACACCGGCCAACGGCCGAAGGTAGACTTCTTCGAGGATCACGCCTTCGTCGTCGTCAGGATGATCGACGACGTCACGTCGCACCGCTATGAGCAGATCGCCGTCTTCTTCGGCAAGAACTTCGTCGTCACCTTCCAGGAGCGTGAAGGCGATCCGTTCAATCCCGTGCGCAAGCGCATCGAAAGCTCGGCGCCCAACCGGCTGCGCGCGCGCGGCGCCGACTACCTCGCTTACGCGCTGATCGACGCCATCGTCGACAGCTATTTCCCGCCGATCGAGGCTGCCGCCGACACGGTCGACGGCATCGAGGACGAAATGCTTCATTCGCCGCACAAGCATCAGATGCGGCAGCTGCATGAATTGCGTCGCGACGCCAATGTGCTGAAAGGGGTGCTGTGGCCGATGCGCGATGCGCTCGCAACGCTCATCCGCAACGACGTGCCCTATGTGAAGGCCGAGACCAAGATATTCCTCAACGACACGCTCGACCATGCGCTCAGGCTGATCGAATTGGTCGAAACCCAGCGCGACATGCTGACCGGCCTGATCGAGATGCATCTGTCGCTGAGCCAGGCGCGCACCAACGACGTCATTAGCTATCTCACGATCGTCTCGGTGATCTTCATGCCGCTCACCTTCCTGGTCGGCATATGGGGCATGAATTTCGATCCAGACTCTTCACCCTGGAACATGCCGGAGCTGAAAGCCTATTACGGCTATCCGGCATCGCTGCTGTTCATGGCACTTGTCGCATTTGGGCTGATCGCCTTCTTCAAATGGAAGAAATGGCTCTAACAAGGATAAAACCTGCCATTTGGACCTGAAAAGCCGGCTTGTGAATTGGGCTGGTGTTTTCCGGGGAATTGCACTATACGCGCCGCAGCATAGCGCTGAGACGCTTTGCTTGCACCGGCCCCTGCTGGACGACATCCCGGCTGAGGGCGACCCGTTTCCTCAAACAGATAAGGAAAAACACGATGTCGATTACTGCCGAGCGCAAACAGGAATTGATGGGTGAATTCGCAACCGCCAAGGGCGATACCGGGTCTCCGGAAGTCCAGGTGGCCATCCTTTCCGAGCGCATCAAGAACCTGACCGACCATTTCAAGGACCACAAGAAGGATAACCATTCCCGCCGTGGTCTGCTCGCTCTCGTCTCCCAGCGCCGCAGCCTGCTTGATTATCTCAAGCGCAAGGACGACGCGCGCTACCAGACGCTGATCGAGAAGCTCGGTCTGCGCCGTTGACGAATTGACCGGCGGGCTTTCTTCGGAGAGCCCGCCGGTCGCGCATTCTGCCAGTCGCATCGATTGGCTAGACCCGGTTTCGAGCATGCAGAGGGCCACTCGAAACCGCCCATGGACGGTCATGGGGCAGGATTGCAGGACGCTCGTGCGCTCACCGCGCTGAAACCACCCGAGCTTCCCGTTGTCTTGCCCGTGGCTGCCCGAGAAAGGAAGCCAGGGAAAGGGCATTCGCGCACCGTGAAACGGCGCGGCCCTTTCCGCTTATTAAGGACAAGATATGTTCAATCACCACAAAGTGGAAATCGAATGGGGCGGTCGTCCGCTCATCCTCGAAACCGGCAAGATCGCGCGCCAGGCTGACGGCGCGGTGCTCGCGACCTACGGCGAGACCAAGGTTCTCGCCACTGTTGTTTCGATGAAGGAGCCCAAGCCGGGCCTCGATTTCTTCCCGCTGACCGTCAACTACCAGGAAAAGACCTACGCCGCCGGCAAGATCCCGGGCGGCTATTTCAAGCGCGAAGGCCGTCCGAGCGAAAAGGAAACGCTGGTTTCCCGCCTCATCGACCGCCCGATCCGCCCGCTGTTCGCCGCAGGCTACAAGAACGACACCCAGATCGTCGTCACCGTCGTCCAGCATGACCTCGAGAACGATCCCGACATCCTGTCGATCGTCGCCACCTCGGCCGCTTTGACCCTGTCGGGCGTGCCCTTCATGGGCCCGATCGGCGGCGCCCGCGTCGGCTACATCAACGGCGAATACGTGCTCAACCCGCATGTCGACGAGATGCAGGAATCCAAGCTTGACCTCGTCGTCGCCGGCACCACCGACGCCGTTCTGATGGTCGAGTCCGAAGCCAAGGAACTTGGCGAAGAGCTGATGCTCGGCGCCGTCATGTTCGGCCACAAGGGTTTCCAGCCGGTCATCGACGCCATCATCAAGCTGGCCGAAGTTGCCGCCAAGGAACCGCGCGACTTCACCGCGCCGGACTATTCCGCACTTGAAGCCGACATGCTGAAGATCGTCGAGGGCGAACTTCGCGATGCCTACAAGAACATCGACAAGCAGAAGCGCTACGCCGCCGTCGACGCCGTCAAGGCGAAGGTCAAGGCCGCGTTTGCTCCGGCTGAGGGTGAAGAGGCCAAGTACACGTCCGAGCAGATCAGCACAGTGTTCAAGGAACTCCAGGCCAAGGTCGTGCGCTGGAACATCCTCGACACCGGCTCGCGCATCGATGGCCGCGACCTCAAGACGGTCCGCAAGATCGTCTCCGAAGTCGGCGTCCTGCCGCGCACGCACGGTTCGGCGCTGTTCACCCGTGGCGAGACCCAGGCGCTGGTCGTTGCCACGCTCGGCACCGGCGAGGACGAACAGTATGTCGATTCGCTGACCGGCATGTACAAGGAGAAGTTCCTTCTTCACTACAACTTCCCTCCCTACTCCGTCGGTGAAACCGGCCGCATGGGTTCGCCGGGTCGCCGCGAAATCGGCCATGGCAAGCTCGCCTGGCGCGCTATCCGCCCGATGCTGCCGAGCGCTGATCAGTTCCCCTACACGCTGCGCGTCGTCTCGGAGATCACCGAGTCCAACGGCTCGTCGTCGATGGCGACCGTCTGCGGCACCTCGCTGGCGCTGATGGATGCCGGCGTGCCGCTGGCCAAGCCCGTCGCCGGTATCGCCATGGGCCTGATCAAGGAAGGCGAGCGCTTCGCCGTTCTCTCCGACATCCTTGGCGACGAGGATCACCTCGGCGACATGGACTTCAAGGTCGCCGGCACCGCCAACGGCATCACCTCGCTGCAGATGGACATCAAGATCGATGGCATCACCGAGGAGATCATGCAGATCGCGCTTGGCCAGGCCAAGGACGGCCGTCTGCATATCCTCGGCGAAATGGGTCACGCGCTCTCCGGCGCGCGTTCGGAGCTCGGTGAGTTCGCGCCGCGCATCGAGGTCATGCACATCCCGACCGACAAGATCCGTGACGTCATCGGCTCGGGCGGCAAGGTCATCCGCGAGATCGTCGAAAAGACCGGCGCCAAGATCAACATCGAGGACGACGGCACGGTCAAGATCGCTTCGTCCAACGCCAAGGAGATCGAGGCGGCGAAGAAGTGGATTCACACCATCGTCGCCGAGCCGGAAGTCGGCGAGATCTACGAAGGCACGGTCGTCAAGACCGCCGACTTCGGCGCTTTCGTCAACTTCTTCGGTCCGCGTGACGGCCTCGTCCACATCTCGCAGCTTGCCAACGACAGGGTCGCCAAGACCTCGGACGTCGTCAAGGAAGGCGACAAGGTCTGGGTCAAGCTGATGGGCTTCGACGAGCGCGGCAAGGTCCGCCTGTCGATGAAGGTCGTCGACCAGGCCACCGGCAAGGAACTCGCCCGCGACAAGAAGACCGAAGAAGAAAACGCTGCCTGATCGGTCCGGGATCATAAATCGAAGCGGGCGCGGCTTAGGTCGCGCCCGTTTTTATTTTCGGCCCGATTTTCATTTTCAGATTGCCAAGACAGGCCTCGTTTCGAGATCGAACAATGTCCGCCGAGCCGCTGAAGACGCTTTTCCATCCCTTTGAGGCTGAGGCTGTTGCTTTGCCGGGAAAGGGTGATCGCGCCCTGTTTCTCGGCGCCGAGCCGGGCTTTCGCCTACCCGAAGGCTTCGACGCCGCGCTGCACCTCGTACAAGGCTTCCGGCCGCATTTTCGAGCGCTGCAGGCGTCTGGCTTCCTTGTCACCGCGCAAGCGGAAGGCGGTGGCTTCGACATGGCACTTGTGCTTGCCGGCCGGCATCGCGGCCTGAACGAATTGCGCCTCGCAGAGACGCTCGGGCGCGTGGCACCGGGCGGATTGGTCGTCGTTGCCGGCGGCAAGGACGATGGCATCGCCAGCCTGCGCAAGCGCGTTGACGAACTTGTGTCGCTTGAGGGCCACCTGCCGAAATATCACGGCATCGCCTTCTGGTTTCGCCGGCCTGCCGATCTGGCCGCTGCGCAAGACCTGCGCGCCGCCAATCCCGCTCTGCTGGTCGAGGGCCGGTTCCGCACCGCGCCCGGCATGTTTTCCTTCGACCGGGTCGATACCGGCTCGAAATTGCTGGTCGAGAACTTGCCTGGCGACCTGCGTGGCAGCGTTGCCGATCTCTGCGCCGGCTGGGGTTATGTGGCTGCCGAGATAGCCGCCCGCTCACCGGGCCTGTCGGCGCTCGATCTCTACGAGGCCGAATTCGACGCACTGGAAGCGGCGAAGCTCAATCTGGCAGGGGCTAGCCAGTCGATCGTCAGGGATTTCTTCTGGATCGATCTGCTGAAGGAACCGGTCGAGAAGCGCTACGACGCGATCGCCATGAACCCGCCCTTTCATCGCAGCCGTGCCGCCGAACCGGAGATCGGCGCCGGCATGATCCGCGCGGCAGCCAAGGCCCTGAAGCCCGGCGGGCGGCTGTTCATGGTCGCCAACCGTCAGCTTCCCTACGAGGCGGTGCTGTCGGCTGCTTTTTCGAGCCATGCCGAACTGGCCCGCGACGGCATGTTCAAGGTGCTTGTCGCGCGCCGCTAAACCACTCGGCGCCGCGTTCAATGCAGATTGGCGACGCGTCGGACCTCGTCGGTGGCATACGCGTCGCCAACCCGGAACCTGAGTGGCGCCGGCCTGCCGAACAGGTAGCCCTGCACCACTTCGCAGCCGGCTGCCCTGAGCAGCGTCGCCTGGCTTTCGGTCTCGACGCCTTCGGCGATGATGCTGACCCCGAGCGCGCGCGAAAGCCCGACGATGGTCGAAACAACCGCGCCGGAGCTGGAATCGGTATCGAGGCGACTGACGAAGGAGCGGTCGATCTTCAATTTACCGAACGAGAAGTCGATCAGGTAGCTCAGATTGGAATAGCCGGTGCCGAAATCATCGACGGCAACCGAGATACCCATGTCCGCCAGCTGCTTCAGGATGGTGGCGGCGCGGTCGCGGTCCTGCATCATCGCCGTCTCGGTGACTTCCAGTTCCAGCCGCGACGGCTTGATGCCGGTGCTCGTCATGGTGTCGCGCACGATACCGACGAAGTCCTTGGTCATGAACTGCACGGGCGAGATGTTGACGGCGACGAAGCAGTCGTCGGGCAGGTGACGGGCGTCGCTGCAGGCCTTGCGCAGCACCCATTCGCCGATCGGACCGATCATGCCGGTTTCCTCGGCGATCGGAATGAACTCCATCGGCGGGATCATGCCGCGTTCGGGATGCCGCCAGCGGATCAGCGCTTCATAACCGATGATGCGGCCGGTGGGGAGATCGAGCTGCGGCTGGTAGTGAAGATCGAAGTCGCCGCGCTCGAAGGCAATGTGCAGCTCGGACTCGACCCAGTGGCGGTGGTCGGCGACCTTGCCCATTTCGGCATGGAAGACCGACCAGTTGCCGACGCCGCTGGCGCGCGCATTCTGCAGCGCCAGATTGGACCGGCGCAGGATGAGGACCGGATCGACGCCGTCCTTTGGCATCGCCACGATGCCCACCGACAGGCTGACCGATTGCAGGTGCGTGCTGAGCTCATAGGGCTCCATCATCTCGTCGATGAGCCTCTCGACGGCGCTTTCCAGCGACCCTTGCACCTGATTGTCGGGGAGCAGAACTGCGAATTCACCGGCGCCGATGCGTCCGATTATCGCGCGTTGCGGCACGCAGGTCTTCAATCGCTTGGTGAAGGCGCGGATCAATTCGTCGCCCTGGCTGTAGCCGATGGCATCGTTGATCTGCTTGAAACGATCGATGTCGATGTCGATGAGGAACATCGGCTCGCCGGTCCGGCTTGTCGCGCAGGCCGCCTCGGCAATCTTGCCGACCATCGCCGGACGCGCCAGCAGGCCGGTCAGCTTGTCGAAATGGGTTTCCTCGAAGACGAAATCCGCCGATTCATCGACGCCGGCGAAGAAGGACATCGCGGCTACCGACGCCGCCAGGGCGCAAAGGGCGGCCATCATCGCGACCATCATGTCGGCCGGTATGCCGGCGAAACCATCGCCGAGACCGTGCTTCAGGCCCCAGAGTCCGAGGACGAAACTGCCAATACCCGAGCTTGCTATGGTGAGCAGCCGGAACACCGGTGTTCGCTTTGGGTTGCTGACGGCGGGCATTGAAAGGTCCCCAGAGTACAGGCCTTTCTAGCGGATATGTCCTTAAAATGAGTTTCCGCGAAAGCGTCCAATTTTATTGGACCTGAAGTATTTCTTGAGCGGACTAAAGCGCGTCGCGTTGAAACGGATTCGGTCGACGCAATTTAAGCTTTTGTTTTATGCGTGTCGTGGTCCCAAAACCGCTGCGCACTTTTGGGCGACGTGCATTAGTCTCGCCCGCCATCGGTCTGCTTCAATTCATCGAGCGTCGGCATGGAAACAATGTGATAGCCGGAATCGACATAATGGATTTCGCCGGTGACGCCGGAAGACAGGTCGGACAACAGATAGAGCGCGGAACCGCCGACCTCGTCGATGGTCACGGTGCGGCGCAGCGGCGAGTTGCGCTGCTGGTAGGAGAACATGTGGCGCGCATCGGAAATCCCGGCACCGGCGAGCGTACGCACCGGTCCAGCCGATATGCCGTTCACCCGGATGCCGCGCGGACCGTAGTCGTTGGCGAGGTAGCGCACACTGGCCTCCAGTCCGGCCTTGGCGACACCCATGACATTGTAGTTCGGCATGACACGGACCGAACCCGCATAGGTGAGCGTGATCATCGATCCGCCGTCCTGCATCAAAGCGGCGGCATGGCGGGCGATCTCGGTGAAGGAGTAACAGGAGATCACCATGGTGCGGACGAAATTGTCCCGGCTGGTCTCGGCGTAGAGGCCCTTCAGTTCGTTCTTGTCGGAAAAGCCGATGGCGTGGACGACGAAATCAAGCCCGCCCCAGGCGTTGCCCAGGGTCTCGAACGTGGCCGCGACCGAGGCGCTGTCCTCGACGTCGCATGGCACGACCAGCGAGGCGCCGAGCTTGTCGGCGAGCGGTTTGACCCGGCGCCCGAAGGCGTCGCCCTGATAGGTGAAGGCGAGTTCCGCCCCATGTTCGGACAATTTCCGGGCGATACCCCAGGCGATCGAATGATCGTTGGCGACACCCATGACAAGCCCGCGCTTGCCCTTCATCAATCCGTCCATGGCCCCCAATCCTTATAAAAAAACGCTGGCCTTATGCGGAATAGCGCTGGAAAACGAGCGTTGCGTTGGTGCCACCGAAGCCGAACGAATTTGACAAAACAGTGTCGATCTTGGCGTTGTCGATGCGCTTTCGCACGATCGGCATGCCCTCGAATTCGGGGTCGAGGGTTTCGATGTGGGCGCTTTCACCGATGAAACCGCCCTGCATCATCAGGATCGAGTAGATGGATTCCTGCACACCGGCAGCACCCAGTGAATGGCCGGTCAGCGATTTCGTCGACGTGATGTACGGCATCTTTTCGCCGAACACCTCGCGGATAGCGCCCATTTCCTTGGAATCGCCCACCGGCGTCGACGTGCCGTGGGTGTTGATGTAGTCGACCGGCGCGGAAACCGTCGCCATTGCTTGGCGCATGCAACGGACCGCGCCTTCGCCGGATGGCGCCACCATGTCGAAGCCGTCCGAGGTCGCGCCGTAGCCGACGATCTCGGCGTAGATCTTGGCGCCGCGCGCCTTGGCATGCTCCAGCTCTTCCAGCACCAGCACGCCGGCGCCGCCGGCGATGACGAAGCCATCGCGATCGGCGTCATAGGCGCGCGAGGCGGCGGATGCCCGCTCGTTGAATTTCGATGACATGGCGCCCATGGCGTCGAACAGGTCTGACATCGTCCAGTCGAGATCCTCGTGACCGCCGGCAAAGACCATGTCCTGCTTGCCCCACTGGATCAGTTCGTAGCCATTGCCGATGCAATGCGCCGAGGTGGAGCAGGCCGACGAGATCGAGTAGTTGACGCCGTGGATCTTGAACCAGGTGGCAAGCGTTGCCGATGCGGTCGACGACATCGCCTTCGGCACCGCGAACGGACCGATGCGCTTGGGGCTGCCGTTCTTCAGCGTGATTTCGGCCGCTTCGACGATGGTGCGGGTGGAGGGTCCGCCCGATCCCATGACGATGCCGGTGCGCTCATTGGTGACGTCGCTCTCGTCGAGACCCGCATCCGCGATCGCCTGATCCATGGCGACGTGGTTCCAGGCGGCGCCTTTCGACAGGAAGCGCATCGCACGGCGATCGATCATCGCGGATGGATCGAGCGTCGGCGCTCCCCAAACCTGGCAGCGGAAGCCATGTTCGGCGAAGGAATCGGAGAAGCTGATGCCGGATCTGGCGTCATGCAGCGAGGCCTGCACCTCGTTGGCATTGTTGCCGATCGACGACACGATGCCGAGGCCTGTGACTACGACACGTCTCATTCGCAACTCCTTCCAGGGGGCCGGCAGGGATGCCGGTCAGCCAACCGCCGACTGCTTGGACAGACCGACCTTCAAATCTGTAGCCGCGTATATGGGTTCGCCATCCGCCTTCAGCCAGCCATCGGCGATGCCGAGCACCAGCCGGCCACGCATCACGCGCTTGAAATCGATCCCATACTCGACCTTCTTCACCGAAGGCGTCACCATGCCCTTGAATTTGACCTCACCGGTCGACAGCGCCATTCCCTTGCCGGGTTCGCCGAGCCAACCGAGATAGAAGCCCGTCAATTGCCACATGGCGTCGAGGCCGAGGCACCCCGGCATGATCGGATTGCCGATGAAATGGCAGGCAAAGAACCACAGGTCCGGATTGATGTCGAATTCCGCGCGGATGAAGCCCTTGTCGAAGGCACCGCCCGTCTCGCTGATCTCGGTGATGCGGTCGAACATCAGCATGGGCGGATAGGGAAGCTGGGCGTTGCCCGGTCCGAACAGTTCGCCGCGGGCGCAGGCCAGCAATTCGTCGTAGTCGTAGCTGGATTTCGAACCCGCCATCAATCTCGTCCCCATATCGTTCCGGGCTATCGGGTGCCCTTGTCGTTGGTTTCCTAACACAATCTGTTTCAGGCCGGAAACCGGCGTTTGCGCTTAACCTGCTCGTTTGTCCGGGTCAATGCGCGCTATTGATCGCTTTCGGACGACAGAATATATGTCAGCAGAGGTCCGGTTTCGGCAGACGTTCATTTTTTTGCCATTCTGGGCGTGTCTTGGGGCGGAACTGTGGGGTTCGACGGGAAGATGGACCTGGACGGTCGGAAGGAAAATGTCGCTGTGGACAAGCGGGTCCGTGAAGCCGGCCTGAGGCCGACACGCCAGCGTATTGCGCTGGCCGACCTGCTTTTCGCCAAGGGCGACCGTCATTTGTCGGCCGAGGAACTGCACGAGGAGGCGGTCGCCGCCGGCGTGCCGGTGTCGTTGGCCACCGTCTACAATGCCCTTCACCAGTTCACCCAGGCGGGCCTGTTGCGCATCCTCGCCGTCGAGGGTGCGAAGACCTATTTCGACACCAACACCTCCGACCACCACCATTTCTACATCGAAGGCGAAAACCGCATATTCGACATCGACAGCGGTCCGGTGACGGTTGCCAACCTGCCGGAGCCGCCGGAGGGGATGGAGATCGCCAATGTCGATATCGTGGTGAGGCTGCGCCCAAAACGCCGCGAATGACCGGCGAGGGATGAAATCCCTCGATGCGGCTTTCAGGACACCCATCTCGGCCACACCAGGCGCTGAACCACGACCGCGATCTTTGGTCCGGAACGATCGTGGTCAAAGGGTCTAAAAATCAGTCCTTGACCCGTTCGCCGGGATAGGCGCCCCAGACAAGCGACTGGGCGAGCCAGCCGGTGTGGCCGTCGAACGTCATTTCGCACCACTGGCCGTCGCAGGACTTGATCGTGCCCATGACGCCCGGCTCGACCATCGCGACCACCCTTGCATCCTTCTCAGGGCTGTTGAGAAGGTTGACCTGGGCGTCCTTGCCGCGCTGCCATGGGGCGACGATTGCCGTGCGCCGACCGGAAAGCAGCGACTGGTTGATCCAGCCCTCCGAACCGTCGGCATCGCGCACGCGGCGCCATGTATCGAATTCCTGGATGATCTCCATCGGCAGGCCGGCCTTCATATACATCCAGTCGACCGAGTAGTTGGCGCCGGGGCCGACGCGCGAGTTGACGCGGCCGGATTTCAGGCTGACGAATCGCGGCAGCGGCAGACCGCTCGGGCCGAGCGTGATGACGCTCTGGGCAGGTGCCGCCGCACTCTGCGCCGCGGCAAGCGGAGAAAAAAGCAGAGCGCCGAGAAATGCTGCGCTGAGGGTCAGGCGAAGCGACGCGAAACCAGACACTTTCATTCCTTTCGGCGCTTGCCGTGGCGCCCCTTTTTCTTTGTCTTCGGCGGCACCGCTTGTTACATGGGGTAATCGGCACCGCGACCGGCTTTCAGTTTCGCCGGTCTTGGTTAAAGAGGTCTCAACGAGATCGGGGTACGAGGAAACAATGGCAGGCAAAAAGAAGCCTCTCGTCGTCATCACACGAAAGCTGCCCGACCCGGTCGAGACCCGCATGCGCGAACTGTTCGATGCCCGGCTGAATGTCGAAGACAGGCCGATGACGCAGCCGGAACTGGTTGCGGCGGTCAAGGAAGCCGACGTGCTGGTGCCGACGGTGACCGACCAGATCGACGCGGCGCTGATCGCCCAGGCCGGCGACAATCTCAAACTGATCGCCAATTTCGGCAATGGCGTCGACAAGATCGATGTCTCGGCGGCGGCCAAGAAGGGCATCACCGTCACCAACACGCCCAATGTGCTGACCGAGGACACCGCCGACATGACCATGGCGCTCATGCTGGCGGTGCCGCGGCGGCTGGTGGAAGGCGCCAACGTGCTCACCGGTGACAAGAAATGGGCCGGCTGGTCGCCGACCTGGATGCTTGGCCGGCGCATCTGGGGCAAGCGGCTCGGCATTGTCGGGATGGGCCGCATCGGCACCGCGGTCGCCAGGCGGGCCAAGGCCTTCGGCCTGTCGATCCACTACCACAACCGCCATCGCGTGCTGCCGGCCGTGGAAGACGGGTTGGAGGCGACCTATTGGGAAAGCCTCGACCAGATGCTGGCCCGCATGGATATCATTTCGGTCAATTGCCCCTCGACGCCGGCGACCTTCCATCTGCTTTCGGCGCGGCGGCTGGCGCTGCTGCAGCCCACGGCCTATGTCGTCAACACCGCACGCGGCGACATCATCGACGAAGAAGCACTGGTCAAGTTGATCCAGGACGGCAAGCTTGCCGGGGCCGGCCTCGACGTCTACGAGCACGAGCCGGCACTGAACGGCAAGCTGCTGAAGCTCGCCGCCAAGGGCAAGGTCGTGCTTCTGCCGCATATGGGCTCGGCGACGCTCGAAGGCCGCATCGACATGGGCGAAAAGGTCATCATCAACATCCGCGCATTCGTCGACGGCCACCGCCCGCCGGATCGCGTGCTGCCGTTTAGAGTATGATCCCGAAAAGTGCAGACCGGTTTTCTCGGACAAACGGAAACCGTTTGTCTAGAGATCATGCTCAAACAAAGAGATAGAGCCCCGTCCCGCTTCCATCGGGATGGAACAGGCTCCAGAACCTGACGCGATCGAAGCGCGGCGTTTCGTGGCTTTTCGAATGAACCACCAGGCTTACGCAAGCACCTTGCGCCTTACGCAAGCACCTTGCGCAGAGTGATCGAGGTCGGCCGGAGGTAGCCCTCATGCGCCGTCCGTTCGGTCTCGTGAAAGCCGAAGCGGGCAAAGGCCGCATGGTTCCCGGTCAGCTCGATCCGCGTCTGAAGCTCGACCGCAGCCTTGCCGCGGCTGCGGGCAAGATCTTCGACCGCCTGCATCAGGCGCCGGCCAACGCCTTGTCCCTGACAATCCGGCGCGACGGCGAGCTTGCCGATATAAAATTCCGTCCCCCTCTCAAGGGCAAAAACGCAGCCGACGATCCTGTCGCCGTTGAGCGCCACGAAGCCGGTCTCTCGCCGCGCCTTGTCCCGCAGAGTGTCGGCGGTCAGCAGGTGTGCTGACGATGGAGGATCGATGACGCCGTCCATGGCGGCGAAGGCATCCATGATCAGTGCGAGCACATCGTTCCAGCGGTCGAAATCGGCCGGGATCCGCGTGATGGAGACAGCTTCGGTCCGGTCCACGGTCAGTTTCTCTTGTAGCGGATGGTGTCGAAGCGCGCGGCCAGCGCGTCATAGAGCAGCAGCCGGCCGACCAGCGGCTCGCCAATGCCGGTGATCAGCTTGATCGCCTCCATCGCCTGCAGCGTGCCGACGACGCCGGTCAGGGCTCCAAGCACCCCGGCCTCGGCACAGGATGGCACCAGGCCAGGCGGCGGCGATTCCGGAAACAGATCGCGATAGCCCGGATTGGGCCTGCCGTCCTTGCCGTCTTCGAATGGCTTCAGCACGGTCACCGAGCCGTCGAAGCGTCCGACGGCGGCATGCACCAGCGGTCTCCTTTCGCTCGCGCAGGCGTCGGCAACGGCATAGCGGGTTTCGAAATTGTCGGAACCGTCGACGACGATGTCATAACGGGCGACGAGGGCAGGAGCGTTGTCCGTGGTCAGCCGGAATGTATGCGTCTCGACAATGGTGTTGGGGTTGATGCGCGCGATTGCCGCCTTGGCACTATCGGTTTTCAGCATGCCGACAGTGTCGGTGGCGTGAATGACCTGGCGCTGCAGATTGGAAAGCGAAACGGTGTCATCGTCGACCACGCCGAGCGTGCCGACGCCGGCGGCGGCAAGATATTCGAGCACCGGCGCACCCAGCCCGCCGGCGCCGATGACCAGAACCCGCGCCTGCTTCAGCCTCTGCTGGCCGGCGCCGCCGACCTCGGGCAGCACGATGTGGCGGGCATAGCGTTCGATCTCGTCGGCGGTCAGGGCGGCTACGGTCATTGCCGGACCATATAGTGGCTGAAAAACCTTGTCAGGAGCCAATGCATGTCGCCCAAAGTGTGAAGCGGTTTTGGGACAACGACATGCATAGACAAAGATCAGTCCGTTGGCCCAACCGTGCCGTGGTCGACAGTCAGGAATTGCGCACGCCCCTTGAGGCTGGAAAACAGCGCCGCATCGGTTCCGGTCATGAACGCCTGGCAGTTCAAGTCCTCGAGGATGGAAAACAGGGCGGCGCGCCTACCGCCGTCGAGATGCGCGGCGATTTCGTCAAGCAGCAGGATCGGTGTCATGCCGGACATCTCGCCGGTCAGCCGGGCGTGCGACAGCACGATGCCGACCAGCAGCGCCTTCTGCTCGCCTGTCGAACAGAGCTCGGCCGGCATCGCCTTGGGACGGTGCCGAACCACCAGGTCCGAACGGTGCGGGCCATCGAGCGTGCGTCCAGCGGCGCGGTCGCGGTCACGGCCGTCGGCAAGCGTCCGGCGGAACCGCTCCTCGACATCGACTGCCGGCGCGCTGGCGATCTCGGCCTCCAGGTCACCCGAAAGGCCGATATCGGCCTGCGGAAACGGTCCGGTATCGGGCAGCTTGTCGATCATCGCGGCCAGCAGGCGCACCATCTCGGCGCGTGCGGCGGCAATCGCCACACCGGTTTCGGCCATTTGTGTCTCGATCGCGTCGAACCAGCGGTCGTCCCGGGAGCCTTCAGTAAGCAATCGGTTACGGCCACGCATAGCCTTCTCGTAGTCGATCGCACGCTGGCCGTGGCCGGGATCGATCGCCAGCACCAGCCGGTCGAGAAAGCGCCGGCGATCCGCCGCCGGCCCGGTGAACAGCGCGTCCATCGCCGGTGTCAGCCACACCACGCGCAGCCATTCCAGCATGTCCTCGGCCGAACGCGCCGAAGCCCCGTTGATCCGCACGCGTCTGCCGCCTTCGCCGACATTGTCGCCACCTGAAATGCCCGTACCGATCTCGACCTGGCCGTCGGGACCGTCGAGCCGCGCGTGCAGGGCAAAGCCGCCGTCGCCGCCCTCGCGCGCGACATCCGCATAAGGCGCGCGGCGCAAGCCTCGCCCCGGCGTCAGCAAGGAGATCGCTTCGAGGAGATTGGTCTTGCCGGCGCCGTTGTCGCCGGAAAAGACCACGGCACCCGGCGCCAGGTCGATCGCCAGCCCCGCGTAGTTGCGGAAATTAGTAAGCGTAAGCTTACTTATGTGAGTCTGTGCCGGCAACCGCTACCCGCCTATAGGGCGGCTCGTCGTTTCACGGAAACGCAGAACCGCTCTATCTCCTTGTTTTGACGCAATTCCGGGCGGAAACCGTTTCACGCTTTCCTGGAATTGCTCTGGAAGTCGCCGTAACCATCCTTCCGCCGATCCTGCCGCGCAGCCGGATTGATGACGCAGCGCGTCGGCTACACCCGCATCGGCATCAGAACGTAGAGCGCGGTCTCGTCGGCCATGTCGTGGATCAGCGTCGGCGAGCCGGCGTCGGCGAGCATGAATTTGGCTTCCGTGCCGGTCAGCTGCGCGGCAACGTCGAGCAGGTACTTGGCGTTGAAGCCGATCTCGATCGGATCGGACGAATAGTCGGCGGCCAGTTCCTCGGTGGCGCTGCCTGAATCCGGATTGTTGACTGCAAGCGTCACCTGACCCTCGCTGATCGAAAGCTTCACCGCGCGGCCGCGTTCGGAAGAGATGGTCGAGACGCGATCGACGGCGGCAGCGAAACTCTGGCGGTCGATGATCAGCCGCTTGTCGTTGCCGGTCGGAATGACCCGCTGATAGTCCGGGAAGGTGCCGTCGATCAGCTTCGAGGTCAAAACGACGCTGCCGATGGTGAAGCGGATCTTGGTGTCCGACAGTTCTGTTGTTACTGCGACATCCGGATCGTCGACCAGCTTCTGCAGCTCGCTCACCGTCTTGCGCGGAATGATGATGCCGGGCATGCCCTCGGAACCCGCTGGCGCGTCGATCTCGGCGCGCGCCAGACGGTGGCCGTCGGTCGCCACCGAGCGCAGCTTCAGCTTGCCGCCGACCTCATGCGTGTGCAGGTAGATTCCGTTCAGATAATAGCGCGTCTCTTCGGTGGAGATGGCGAACTGGGTCTTCTCGATCAGGCCTTTCAGGGCAACCGAGTCGAGACGGAAGATATGCGAGAAGGATCCGGCCGAAAGCTCGGGGAAGTCGGATTGCGGCAGGCACTGGAGGCGGAAGCTCGAACGGCCGGACGTCACCGTCATGGCGTTGCCGTCCTCGTCGGTCTTCAGCATCACCTCGGCGCCATCGGCGAGCTTGCGCACGATGTCGTAGAGCAGATGTGCGGGAACCGTCGTCGCCCCGCCGCGCTCCACCTTGGCCGGCGTTGCTTCCGTCACCTCGAGGTCGAGGTCGGTCGCCTTCATTTCGAGGCTGGCGCCCTCGGCGCTGAGCAGCACGTTGGACAGGATCGGTATGGTGTTGCGCCGCTCGACCACACGGTGGACGTGGTTGAGCGACTTCAGGAGATTTGACCGTTCCAGGATAACACGCATGACGAAACAGGCTCGCTTGAATGAATGACGGGTCACCAGTAAGCGGCGCCCCGCGAAAGGTCTGAACAGGCTCAGAATCTGCGTAAACTGACAGGAAAAAACCAGCAAACGCAAGCCCGCGCCACCCGTTCGGTCCGGCTACGCGGGCTTTCTGGGGATAAAGGCCATGAAGTCCGCGAGCCGGTGTCGTAAAACCGAAATTCGGATCGCTCCAAGGCGCCGCCACGAGCCCATTCCAGATCCAGGGTCGCGCCGGCAAGTCCTTGAATTCCGGTGCTGTTCCGGTTCGGTCTTCCCCAGGTCGGTCAGGCCTGGTCGTTGATCAACCGCCTCAAGAGCTCGAGTTCCTGTGCCAGCGTGTTGTCGTTGCCGGAAAGGTCCTCGATCTTGCGCACGGCGTGCAGAACCGTGGTGTGATCGCGGCCGCCGAAACGGCGTCCAATCTCGGGCAGCGAGCGCGGCGTCATCACTTTCGACAGGTACATGGCGACCTGCCGCGGCTTGACGATGGTGCGCGTGCGCCGGTTGGACAGCAACTCGGTTTTCGACACGTTGTAGTGGCGCGCGACGATGCGCTGGATGTCCTCGATGCGGACCCGTTTCGGCTCGCCGGTGCGATAGATGTGGCCGAGGATCTCGTCGATCCGGTCGATGGTGATCTGCGGTTCGAAGGACTGGCGAAACAGCAGCTGATTGAAGGCGCCTTCCAGCTCGCGTCCGCTGCCGGTCACGGTGCGGGCGACGTGATTGAGGATCTCCTCCGAAATGTTGAGCGATGCGTCATCGACCCTGGCAGTGGCAAGGCGCAGTTTGAGCATGCCAAGGCGCATGACGAAATCGGGCGCCGACATTTCAAGCGCGACCCCGCCATTGAGCCGCGAGCGGACCCGTGGTTCGAGCGATTCCAGTTCCGAAGGCGGCCGGTCGGCAGCAACGACGACTTGCTTGGCGCTGTCGAGCAACATGTTGATCAGATGGCAGAATTCATGCTGGATCGACTTGCCCTGCAGGAACTGCATGTCGTCGATGATGAGCAGGTCGATGTCGCGCAACTGTTCCTTGAGCGTCAGCGCATTGTTGTCACGGATCGCGGTGGCAAAGCGCCACATGAAATACTCGGCCGTGAGATAGACGACGCGCGACTTGGGGTTCTGCTTCAGCGATTCCGCGGCGATTGCCTGCAACAGGTGTGTCTTGCCGAGCCCGACGGTTGCATGAAGGAAAAGCGGATTGAAGCGCACTGCGCTCGATTGCGATTCCGCCACTGCCCTGGCGGCGGCGAAGGCCACTCGGTTCGACGGTCCCTCGATGAAGGAGCCGAATGTGTAGCGCGGATCAAGCGGCGAGCCGAGCACATTGTGCCGGAATTCGCTCTCGACCGGTGTGCCCGGACGCGGAGCCGGGGCACGCTCTGTCCGGCCGGGGCTGACGGTGCCGGCGGCGAGCGCCGTCTGCGTCTGCCGCGTCATCTTGGCTCGCGCAGGGATCACTTCCGGCTCGGCCTGGCTGCGCCCCTGGCGCGTCGCCGTGCGCACGACGATCTCGATCTTGAGGAGATCGGGATCCTCCTGCTTCCACAGCTCGGAGATGAGGTCGAGATAGTGACCGTTGATCCATGAGCGCAGGAAAGCTGTGGGCACCGAGATGCGGATGATGCCCTTGGAAGCCTCCGCGACCTTCATGCGGCCGAACCAGCTCGAATAGACTTCGGTTCCCAGGCGCGCCTTCAACTGGGTCTTGACCCTGTCGAATCTCTGTTCCGCGTCGCTGGAGACCACCATGTCGTTTGCTCCGATCAAAGTTCCAGGAAATGGGAGGTCGCCCGTAAGCTCCCGTTCGATGCCGCTCTGCATGATCTTTTCCTTGTCCTTCCGTACCTGTTTCCACCGGGGATGCGCCTCCTGCATCCGGTTCCGGCAACTGCGTCTTCGCTACGATGCCTGCTGCCGCCGCCGGCAGATGACATCGCCAATATTAGGGGGAAACCGGTACCGGCCCATCGAAGCCAGTCCGCGTTGGGTATGTCAGGGCAATACAACACCGTCCGGCGAAAAAAGCGCCGGCGCGCCGTCTACCTGCCATGTCTAGTTACGCCCGTCCCCTACCGTATCGAAAAAGAAAAACCAAACCCGTCCACGGACTTGATCCGCGTCGCAAATCCCGCCAATTTAAGCTGGCCGTTTCAGGCTGGGTTAAGGGCCGGAGCCCGTCCCTTTCGATAGATCGACATTACCGAAATCGCTGTGGATAGGGCAAGGCCGGGACTAACTGATTTTTAAGGAATCTGGTTAGTGGAGGCCGGTTCGGGTGGCGTGCCGCAACGGCACATTTTAACAAAGCCATTGTGATTCAAACTCTTTTCCGGCGAATATGAAAAAGCCGGCACGGCGTGAAATTTTATGAAATAATTCGCTTGACAGCCACTTGTCCCCCATCGCTCCGGCTCGATGTGAACAAGCTGTGGATGACTGTCTGTAACTATCTGAAAAATAAAGATTATTTGTGAGTGTCGAGTTTTTTCCAGGGAACCCTTTTCAGGGATACCGGCGATCAACCAGCATGGCTGTGCCGGCAAAGCATTTCGAACCGTGAAATCCGCGTTGGACACTCGTTTCCGAGTATTCTTTTTAAGTACTTGCCGGCAAACGAAAAAACCCGGCACAATCGGCCGGGTTCGAAGAACGTCAGTCTAGGAAAGGGATGTCAGGCAGACAGTACCTTAACCCGCTGGGCCAGTCGCGACACCTTGCGGGACGCTGTGTTCTTGTGGATCACGCCCTTGGTTGCTGCGCGCATCAATTCCGGCTCCGCGATCTTGAAGGCAGCCTGAGCGGCAGCCTTGTCACCGGAGGCAAGCGCCTCTTCGACCTGACGGATATAGGTGCGGACGCGCGAGCGGCGGTTCTTGTTGATCGCTGCGCGGCGTACGATCTTGCGCGTTGCCTTTTTGGCCGAGGATGTATTGGCCATGATGCCTCTCTTCTGATCTGGTGGGCGCATGCGGGATGCCGCAGGGCGCAAAAAACAAACGGGCAGCCACGGGGCCGCCTCGGTTGGTGCGGCTTATAGTTCAGCTTTTCCGGCGCGTCAACGCTGCCCGGCCTTCTTTTTGGCGGCCATCCGACTGACGTCAACGGTTGGTGAAATTCGGCTTCCGCTTCTCAGCGAAGGCCGCCATGCCTTCCTTCTGGTCGTCGAGTGCGAATAGCGAGTGGAACAGTCGGCGCTCGAACCGCAATCCCTCGGCAAGGGTCGTCTCGAAGGCGCGGTTGACAGCTTCCTTCGCCATCATCACCGATGGCATCGAGAAGTCGGCGATCTTGGCTGCCGCCTTGAGCGCCTCCTCAACGAGCTCGCCGGCAGGCACGACCCGCGACACCAGGCCCGAACGCTCGGCTTCGGCTGCATCCATCATCCGCCCGGTCAGGCACATGTCCATCGCTTTCGACTTGCCGACGAAGCGGGTCAGCCGTTGCGACCCGCCCATGCCTGGAATGACGCCGAGCGTGATTTCGGGTTGGCCGAATTTGGCCGTGTCGGCGGCAATGATGAAATCGCACATCATCGCCAGCTCGCAGCCGCCGCCAAGTGCATAGCCGGCCACCGCCGCGATAACAGGCTTCCGCGCCCGCGTAAGCTCTTCCCAGCCGACGAAGAAGTCCTGCAGAAAGGCGTCGGCATAGGAGATCGACTGCATCTCCTTGATGTCGGCGCCTGCGGCGAAAGCCTTTTCGGAACCGGTGATGACCATGGCGCCGATGCCGGCATCGGCGCCGAAGCCATTCACGGCCGCCACCAGTTCGGCCAGAATCTGGGAGTTCAGCGCATTGAGCGCCTGCGGCCTGTTCAGCGTGACAAGACCGACCTTGCCGCGCGTCTCGGTGACGATCGTCTCATAGGCCATGACTGCTTCTCCTCACTGCGCCATCGTCTAGCTTACCGCTGACATGTCCGGCAATAGAAGGTCGATCGGCCGCTCTGCACGATCCGCTCGATGTGGCCGCTGCAGCCGGGTTTCGAGCAAGGCTCGCCCTCACGGTCGTAGACGGCGAAGGAATGCTGGAAGTAGCCCAGCGACCCATCGGTCTGCATATAGTCCCTGAGCGAGGATCCGCCGGCCGCGATCGCATCTGATATCACCGAGCGAATGGCCTCGGCGAGGCGTTCGCTTTGGGCCAGGGCCTTCTTGCCGGGCTTTGCGATCGTGCCCGCCTCGCGCAGCGGCGACAGGCTGGCGCGCCACAGCGCCTCCGACACATAGATGTTGCCGAGCCCTGCGATCAGTCTCTGGTCGAGAAGCGCCGCCTTCAGCGGTGATCGCCGCCCTTTCATCAATGAGGCAAGCAGCGCGCCGTCCAATGTGTTGCCCGTTGGCTCGACGCCGAGCCCGGCCAGCATCGGATGGACGTCCGGCAGCCCTTCGGCAAACAACATGAAGCCGAAGCGGCGCGGATCATTGAAGATCACGCGGGAACTGGCGCCGGCCGGCGATACGACATGGAAGACCACGTGGTCGTGAGTGGAGCTCTTCGAGCGGTCGTGCTGGAAGACGCCCGGCATGTCGCTGCCATCCGCGGTCTCGATGCGGAATGAACCCGACATGCCGAGATGGCAGATCAGCACCGGACCGCCTTCAAGGTCCATCGTCAGATACTTGGCCCGGCGGCCGAGCGCGGTGACCGTCTTGCCGGTCAGCCGCTGCGAGAATTTCTCGGGAAATGGAAAGCGCAGGTCCGGTCGGCGCGCCTCGACACGGGTGATGGTGGCGCCTTCCAGAACCGGCTGCAGCCCGCGCCGGACCGTTTCGACCTCCGGCAATTCAGGCATGGCCGCCAATCGCTGTATAGAAAGACGTGCCGTGACGGCCGCGCTCCAGCCCAAGATGCTCGGCCACGGTTTCACCGATGTCGGCGAATGTCGTTCTCAGCCCGATGTCGCCGCCCTTGAAACCCGGTCCGGTGCCGATCACCGGAATGCGTTCACGCGTATGGTCGGTACCGCGCCAGGTCGGATCGTTGCCGTGATCGGCCGTCAGGAGGAGAAGATCGCCCTGCCGCAGCCTTGCAAATGCCTCCGGCAGTCGCCGGTCGAAGGCTTCGAGCGCCGCGGCATAGCCGGCGACATCGCGGCGATGCCCGAATTCCGTGTCGAAGTCGACGAAATTGGCGAAGACGAGGTCGCCGTCGCCGGCATCATCCATCGCGCCCAGCGCCTCGTCGAACATGGCCATGTTGCCTGCGCCCTTGCGCACTTGCGAAATTCCGCGATGGGCGAAGATGTCGCCGATCTTGCCGACGGCAATGACGCGGCTGCCACGCGCCGTCAGCCGATCGAGCAGGGTCGGCTCCGGCGGCGGTACGGCGTAGTCATGGCGGTTGTAGGTTCGCTCGAAGGTAGCGGTGGTTTCCCCGACGAACGGCCGCGCAATCACCCGTCCGATCCTCAGCGGGTCAACCAGCCTGCGCACCACCTTGCAGAATTCATAAAGCCGCTCGAGGCCGAAATGGGCTTCATGCGCGGCGATTTGCAGGACCGAGTCGACCGACGTGTAGCAGATCGGCTTGCCGGTACGGATGTGCTCCTCGCCGAACCGCTCGATGATCTCGGTGCCCGCCGCGTGACAGTTGCCGAGAATACCCGGCACCTTGCCCTCGCGGATGATCGCCTCGGTCAGCGCTGCCGGAAAGGCAGGAACCGTATCTGGGAAATAGCCCCAGTCGAAAAGCACCGGCAGGCCGGCGATTTCCCAATGGCCCGACGGCGTGTCCTTGCCGCTTGAAACCTCTTGCGCTGCGCCGTGGAAGGCCGTGGCGAGCAGATCCGTCCCGCCGCTGGCGAAGCCCAGTCCAGTGGCGGTTTCGGCAGCCTTGCCAAGCCCGAGCGATCCCATGTAGGGGACAAAAAGCGGTCCGCTGCGAAGCCCTTCGCGATCCGCGCGGCCTTCGGCGCAGGCTTCCGCGATGTGCGCGAATGTGTTGGCGCCGGCGTCGCCGTAGCGCTCGGCGTCGGCCGCGCCGCCGATGCCGAAGGAGTCCAGAACGAAGAGGAAAGCGCGCGCCATCGAATTGTTGCCAGTTTGAACGACCAGACATAGGGTTCCGCGCCTTCATTGGCAATTCGGAAACCAAACGGCAACGGCCAGGCGTGATAGTCTAGTGGATGTCGCCCAAAAGTGCGCAGCGGTTTTGGGATAAACGACATGCACAAACAGAGAATGGATGTCGCCCAAAAGTGCGCAGCGGTTTGGGACAACGACATGCACAAATAGAGAATGCGTGTCGCAACGATGCGCCGGGCATGGGCATGGATCGAGAAAAGCAGACGGCGGTTCTGTCATGAGGGTTGCCCTGAAGGCATATGCCGCTCTCATGCTGGTGCAGGGCGCGCTCTGGTCCAATCCGGCGCATGCCGACTGGCGCGATGATATCGGCACGTTTCGCATCGGTATTGTTGCCGAGCCAGGCGCCGGCAACACCGTTCCAGGGCTGGCACAGTTGACCGATGCCTACACCAAGGCCTTGGGCATGAAGGTCGAGTTCGTCGTTGCCCGCGACTATGCCGCGCTGATCGAGGCGCAGGCCAATGCCCGCATCGAATACGCAATCTATTCGGCGACTGCCTATGCAACGGCATCGCAACGCTGCGGATGTATCGAGCCGCTTGTCGCTCCGGTCGATTTTGACGGCGCGATCGGCATCCGCTCCGTTCTGCTGACGCGGGACGGCAAGCTGCCTGATCTGGCGGCATTGGAGAGCCATCGCATCGCAATGGCACCTTCAGACAGCGTCGGCGGTTCTCTCTTGCCATTGGCGGCGTTGGCCGCGGAAGGCCGCAAGATTGCGGAAGATGCACCGTTTCTGGTCCATGCCGATTCGGTCGCTGCGGCGGAAACGATGCTGGTCGATGGCAAGGCCGATGGCCTGTTCGGCTGGGTGACGGCCGCTGCCGACGGCCGGCCGGAAGCATCGGGCACGCAGGCAAGGCTCGAAGCGGCAGGGCTTTCGGCGGCCGCACTTCAGGTCGTATGGACGTCGGGCCTGCTGAGATATGGCCCCCATGCGGTCCGCAGCGATCTCGACCCTGAAGCCAAGCGCCGGCTCACCGTGTTCCTAACCAACCTCAAGTCGATGACGCCAGACGTCTACGACCTCCTGGAATCGAAGCATTCCGGTGGCTTCTCTGTCGTGACGCCCAACGACTACGAGATGGCCGCTTCTGTCGTGCGTTTCATCTCGGGCAGTGGGTCGCAGCAGTAATGTGACGCGCTTCGGTTCTGCGTTTCCGTGAAACGATGAACCGCCTGGCGGCCTCGGTTCAGCAGTCGCTGCAAGGGATCGTCACGCTCCGGCGGGGACGCAGATAATAGGTTTCGCCCATCGATATGTTGTTGAAAGCCGACGTCAATCCAAGCTTCTGTTGGCTGCCCGCCGACCAGGTGATGACCGGCTTGTAGCCGAGATTGCTGTCGACGCGGATGAGGAAGGTGCCGCCGACCTTGAGTGTTGCCGGGACCGTGGTGGTGGTAGGGCCAGCGCTGGCGACGCCGTTGACCAGCTTGCGCGACCACACCACCTGCACCAGCGGCGTTGCGTCGGTCGTGACCTGAATTGCCGTCACGGTGATGCTCGGGGCCGAGCGGGTGTAGGGCTGGAGGGTGACGGTGCCGATCTGCATGATGGCGTCGATATCCGCCTTGACGATGGTTGGCTGCTGCGTGATCAGATCAGCCACCATACTGCCGATACGACTGACCTTCTTGCTGGTCTCGATGGCCTGAGACGCCTCCATGGTCACGAAATACATGATCAGCAGAAGAGGCATGATCAAGGCGAATTCGACAGCCGCGATACCACGGCGATCGGACCAGAACCGGATTGCTTTCCGCCAAATTCCTGTAGTCCAGAGATGTGCCCCCGCACGCATCATGCCCATTGCCCTTTTTTCTTGTACTGCTCGTGCACTCGCCTCGAACTCAATTGTCGAACGGCTCGTTCTGCCAGGTCACCGATGCGAAATGCAGAGTCTTGTTGCCGCCCATGGACTGCGCCAACAGATCGGTCATGATCGGCCATTTGTAAAAGACCCGCAGCATGTTCCTCGATTCCGCCGGACCCGGCGCAACAGTAAAGGACTGTGTGGTGGCGCCGTTCGTCAGGATGACATCGCCGTTCTGGATCTTGAAGCCGGCCGAGGCTGCGGCGGCGAACGTCGCATATTGGCGGAGATCCACCATCAGCAGATTGGGGCAATCCTGCGAGACGATTATCTCCAGTTTGTCGCAGATCTTGTCCCTCAAATTGGTTCCGGCGACGTCGGTCGGCCTCAACTGGCCGGTGCGCAGCTGGCGCGCGACATCATCGGTGATGTTGGCCATCACTTCCTGGCCGGCAAATGAGATGCAGCTTTCCAGGATGGCAAAGACAAGCAGCGCGAATGGGATTGCAAGGATTGCGAATTCCATTGCCGTGCTGCCGCGCCGGTCGCGAAGGAAGCGGGCAAAAAACCTTGGGCGTCTCGCCTTGTGCTCGTCTGCCGAGCCGAATTCCTTGCTCATGTCTGATCCTGCCGATCTCTATGCGGTCTCGGACGGAGCATTAGCGCAAACCAATTGAGGCCCGGTTTGAATGATCGTTAAAGTCGGCGTTGGCGCCTTAACCAGCCGATAACCTGAACGGCATTCCACCGCGCCATCCTATCGGCTGGCGTTCATCTCGGCCTCGGAGGATTTCTCCGCGTCGCTCTTGTAGGAGCTTTCACAATAGGGCGTGCAGGACATGGTCTGTATTTCGGCGCGCCGATAGATACGCACGGACGAGGCGGCCTGCCGCACGACGGTAACCTGCTCGTCGACGATCGGGCTACCGTCCGTATCGAGCACCACCAGATTGGTGACACCAAAACCCTTGCCGGTCAGCACGATCGTCGAGGCGTCCTGTACGGAAGCGTCGGCGATTGCCGGATTGCCGACCACGATCGTATCGGCTGGGCGCGACAGCTTGACGATCTTGGCCTGGTTCATCGTGACCTCGATGCCGGCGCCGGCCATGGCGGGCGCGACGAAGGCCGTGGCGGCAAGAAGCGCGGCAATCAGGATTGACGATCTCGGCTGGGCCATTGAGGCGCTCCACGCAAGCAGACTGATCAACGGAACATGAACGAGATTGGTGAACCAACGGTTAAGCGGGCACCTTGGCCGAAGGTGCGGGAGCCAACGTGATTGCCGGCGCAGTGCGGGCCCCCGCCATCGACCCGTGAAAACGGAAGGGCCGGCCAGCACTTAGTCCGAAGTTAACCACGCAATATGTTCGAACCGGGAAAGGAATCGGTAAGGCTGTTTATTAAGCCGATCGAAAGAGCTTCTCCCTAGATTGGCAGTATCCGATCAACCATCACAGAAGTTGACGGAAGTGCTGTAACACGTGGAGTAGGAGCTCTCAAATGTCTAATCTCATCGCACGTTTTGTGAAGGACGAATCCGGCGCGACCGCTATTGAATATGGTCTGATCGCCGCTCTCATCGCGCTCGCCATCATCACCGGCGCCGGCGCGCTCGGCAATGCCATCAACGGCAAGTTCACCCTTATCGGCAACACCTTGAACAGCAGCGGCAGCTAATCTGCCGTATTGCTGGGCGCTCAATTGCGTTTTGGAAAAGGGCCGCCACGTGGCGGCCCTTTTTCTATGCCGCTGCCAATATCAGTATCTTGTCGTCTTTTCATTCCGGGCCTCATCAATCGTTAATCGAACATGTCTAGATTGAGCCCCGTGAAATCGGACAATAGGCATAGCGCCGATGCTTGAAGCCCTGATCTTCGTCGTCTTTCCGTTCTGCATGCTGTTTGCCGCGATCTCCGACATGTTGTCGATGACGATCGCCAATCGCGTGCCGGTCCTGCTTGTCGTCGTTTTCGCGCTGGTTGCACCGCTGACGGGTATGGAATGGGCGACCTATGGCGGGCATTTCGCCGCCGGCGCCCTGGTCCTGGCCGTGACGTTCGGCCTGTTCGCAATGGGTGGCATGGGCGGCGGCGACGCCAAGCTGCTGGCCGCCACCGCGATGTGGATGGGTCTCAATGTGCATCTCGTCGAGTATCTTGTGGCCTCGACAATCCTCGGTGGCCTGCTGACGCTCGCAATCATCCTCTACCGCAAGTCGATGATTGCGACCGTTACCGGCCGCAATCCGTTTCTGCGCCATTTCGCCGATGAGGCAAACGGCGTTCCCTACGGCATCGCGCTTGGCCTTGGCGGGTTGTTGACCTATCCGGATTCGCCTTTGATGGTTTGGGCGCTGACAAGGCTGGCGAGCTGAGCACGACGTGATTTCTTTTTATCTTATCAGCATGACCGCCGCCGGCTTTCAACACGGGCCGCGCCGGCCATTTGGGCCGGTCAGGCCACATTCCGGCCAATTTATGTAAACGTTAAATTAATCACGATCGTAAGCATTACATTAACCTTGTTTTGACGATTGCCGCTGCAAAGTCCGGCTTGGCTACGTGGTTTGCCAGGGCAAGGGTTCGGACAGATGCCAGCATCGCGATTGATAATTCTGAGCGTGGCGGTGGCCGCGGCGGGTGGTGCCGGTTATGTCGCGAAAAACATGGTCGCACCACCGCCCCAGATCGTCGTCGATTCCGGCCCCCAGGCGCCGGCGGTGGCTCTGCAGGATGTGCTAGTGCTTTCGGGCGACGTTCCGATGGGCAGCCCGCTCGAGAACAACATCGCCTGGCAATCCTGGCCCGCCGACGGCATCAACGCGAATTTCATCACCCGCACCGCCGAGCCTGAAGCGCTGGACAAGCTGAAGGGTTCCGTTGCCCGAATGGCTATGTACGCCGGAGAGCCTCTGCGGCGTTCCAAGCTGATCGGCGAGGGGCAGAGCTTCATGTCGTCGATCCTGCCTTCCGGCATGCGGGCGGTCGCCACGGCCATCTCGGCCGACACGTCGGCCGGCGGCTTCATTCTTCCGAACGATTTCGTCGATGTCATCATGACCCGCAGGGCCGATGCCACCGCCGGCGGCGCCACCAGTTTCAACACCGAAACCATCCTCAAGAACATCCGCGTCCTGGCAATCGACCAGACCATTCAGGAGGACGAGGAAGGCAAGAAGACCAGGGTGGGCCAGACCGCCACGCTGGAACTGACACCGCGTCAGGCGGAGATCATCACGGTTGCCCAGCAGATGGCGGATCGCCTGACCCTGGCGCTGCGGGCGGTCGCGGACACCCAGGAAAAGAATCTGGGTGAGGCCGACTATCTCGTTTCCGGCAATGGCCGCAGGGGAACGGTGAGGCTGATCAAGTCGGGCGAAGTTTCCGAAGTAGGGGCAAGGAAATGAGGCTAAGTGGTAAACTGCCGGCAATCGTGGCCGCGGCATTCGGCCTGCTGCTCGTCGGAACGAATCTGCAAGGCGTTGTCGAGGCAAAGAACGCTCAGGTCACCGCATCGACGGCCACCCAGCGCGTCAAGCTCGGCCTCAACAAGTCGGTGGTCATCGACCTGCCGAGCGATGCCTACGACATTCTCGTCGCCAACCCGGCGGTCGCCGACGCGGTGACCCGCACCGCAAGGCGCATCTATCTGTTCGGCAAGGCGGTCGGCGAAACGAACATCTTTGTCTTCGGTCCGAATGGCGAGCAGATCGTCAGTCTGGATCTGGCCGTCGAACGCGACGTTGCCGGCCTTGAAGACTATATCAAGCGCTTCATCCCGACGTCGACCATCAAGGTGGAACTTCTGAATGACAACGTCGTCCTGACAGGGACGGTCGACACGCCGTTGGACGCAAAACGCGCGGTCGACCTGGCGACGATCTTCGTCTCGGGCGGTGAAGCGACGACGGGACAATATTCGCAGACCGCGGCCGGCGGTTCGGCCCAGAGCGGTGTCGACATCAACAACCCCGACCAGGAGCGCCGCACCAGCAAGATCGTCAACCTGCTGCAGATCATCGGCGACGATCAGGTCACGCTGAAGGTGACGGTCGCCGAAGTCAGCCGCTCGGTGATGAAGCAGCTCGGCGTCAACATGGTCGGCACCGGCAGCTCCAACGGCATTTCCTACAGCGCAGCGAGTTCGCCTGCTTTCGGGTTGGGAAAGCCGCTTTCGCAGACGTCCGGTTTGTTGCTGGGGGACGGGATCGGAAACGGCCTCCAGGCCTACATCAATGCCATGGAGCAAAGCGGCGTGATGAAGACGCTGGCTGAGCCGACCCTCACCGCTGTGTCGGGCGAGAAGGCAACGTTCAAGGTGGGTGGCGAGTACAATCTGGTCAACAGCCGCTCGAGCAACGTGTCGACCGACAACCAGACCGGCCTGACCACATACTCGTTTGACAAGGTCGAATACGGCATTGGCCTCGAGTTTGAGCCGGTTGTGTTGTCCGCGGGGCGCATAAGCCTCAAGGTCAGAACGGCTGTTTCGGAGCCGACCACGGAAGGTGCGCCGACCCTCGAAGGATCGGGCACCCAGCCTGGAATGACCATGCTGTCGATCCGCAAACGTTTGGCGGATACCACTGTCGAGCTGCCTTCCGGCGGTTCCATGATGATTGCCGGCCTGGTGCGGGATGACGTTCGTCAGGCGGTCGCGGGACTACCTGGTCTGGCCAAGATCCCGGTGCTCGGCGCGCTCTTCCGCAGCAGGGATTTCGTACGCAACGAGACCGAGCTCGTCATCATCATCACGCCCTATCTGGTGAAGCCGGTGGCACGCAACGACCTCGCCAAGCCGGACGACAATTTCAACGCCGCCAGCGACGGCGCCGCCATGTTCCTTGGCCGGGTCAATCGCGTCTACGGCACCATGCAGACCGACAAGCCCAACGGCCGTTACCACGGCGTTGTCGGCTTCATCTACAAGTAAGCGGGGAAGCGGACATGTCTCAGTCAGCATTGAAGGCAAGCACCATCGCCACCACGATGCGCCTTGGCCGTTCGCGGATATGCGGGCGAGCCGCACCGGTCCTGGCGGTTGCGGTGGCGGCGTTGCTGGCCGGCTGCGCCCAGCGCGACAGCATCACCGTCGGCGCCATTCCGGACGATTATCGCACCAATCATCCGATCGTGATCGCGGAGAAGAACCAGAAGATCGACCTGCCTGTCGGCGCCGGCGATCGCGGCATGACCGGATCGCAGCGCGACACGCTTCTGGGCTTCCTCGACGGCTATGACAAGAGTGCCGCCCCGACGCTGACGATCCAGGTCCCGAGCGGATCGGCCAACGAGGTCGCCGCGACGGCAGCCGCTCGCGATTTCGCCCGGCTCGCGGTCGCCGCCGGCGTCAAGCGCAACCGGATCGTCGTCACCTCCTATCAGGCCGCCTCGGTCGAGATCTCCTCGCCGGTTCGCGTCGCCTATGTCGCGGTGAGAGCCCAGACCGACAAATGCGGACGCTGGCCAGATGACCTGGTCGATACGGCGGAAAACAAGCACTATGCCGACTTCGGCTGCTCCTATCAGAACAATCTTGCCGCCCAGATGGCCAACCCGGCCGATCTGCTCGGTCCGCGCAAGTCATCCACCATCGATGCCGAAAATCGCGGCGCGGTGATCGATGTCTACCGCGCAAGAGGCATTTCGGACGAGTTCCTCGGCAATTCGGAAGTGACGTACTGAGCCGCCAGTCTCGGATAGAACAGGCCACGGGAAAGAGCATGACGATGAGCAACCTTGCCTACGACGCCCCGGTGGATGGCAGCGATACCTCGCAGCAGGACATCGCCGCGATGCAGGCATTGCGGCCGATTCCGCGCATCTCGATCCAGGCATTCTGCGAGACCGAGGGCGTTGCCAATCCGGTCGAACGCGCCGGCGAGGATCGCCGCATGACGAAGGCGCATCTCAAGGTCCATATGGGCGGCGTCCCCACCGCCATCGAATTCTACCAGTCGGCGCCGACACCCAACCTGATCCTGCTGGAATCACGCAGCGAGCCGAAGCAACTGCTGGAGCAACTTGCCCAGCTCTCGGAATACTGCGATCCGACCTCGAAGGTGGTGGTGATCGGTCACTACAATGATGTCGGTCTCTACCGCGAGCTCATCCGCTCCGGCATTTCCGAATATGTGATCGCACCGGTGTCGATGGCTGACATCGTCAGCGTGGTCTCGTCGATTTTCATTGATCCGGAAGCCGAGCCGCTCGGCCGCTCGATCGCCTTTGTCGGCGCCAAGGGTGGTGTCGGCTCCTCGACGATTGCCCACAATGTGGCCTGGGCGATGTCTTCCCTGTTCAAATCCGAGGTGGTCGTCGCCGATCTCGATCTCGCTTTCGGCACGGCCAACATCAATTTCGACCAGGATCCGGCGCAAGGTATCGCCGAGGCGGTGTTTTCGCCGGAGCGCATCGATGAAGTCTATCTTGACCGGCTGCTGACCCAGTGCGCCGAACACCTGTCGCTGCTGGCGGCACCTTCGACGCTCGAACGGGTCTACGACTTCGATCCCGAGGCCTTCACGCAGCTCATCGACACCGCCCAGCGCAGCGTGCCGCTGCTGGTGCTCGATGTTCCCCATGCCTGGACGGGCTGGACCAAGAACACTCTGGTCAAGGCCGACGAGATTGTCATCACGGCAACGCCGGAACTGGCCAATCTGCGCAACACCAAGAACCTGGTCGACATGTTGAAGCGGCTTCGTCCCAACGACCCGCCGCCGAAGCTGATCATCAACCAGGCCGGCGTGCCCAAGCGCCCGGAGATTTCACCGTCCGATTTCGCCGAGCCGCTCGGCCTGACGCCGATGTCGGTCATTGGCTTTGACCCATTGCTGTTCGGCAATGCTGCCAACAACGGGCGCATGCTTGGCGAAATGGATGCCAAGAACTCGGTTGTCGCAATGATCAACGAAATCGCGCATGTGCTGACCGGCCGCAGTGAAATCAAGACGAAGAAGAAAGCCGGGCTTGGCAATCTGCTTGGCAAGCTCTCGCGCAGCAAGAAGTGACGTTTCAGCGGTGGAATCGGTAGCAGATCATGTTTGGTAAACGAGGCAGCGACGACGGAAGCCGGTTCACGCCGGAATTTCGCCAGCCAGCACCGGCCCCTGTTGCGCCGGCGGCCGCAAATTCTGCGGATACGGCGGTTCTGGCCCGGCCCGCGGCCGCGCCAAGCGCACCTGTCGTTCCGCCGGCACGCCGCGCGATCGAGGCACCGCCATCGGTGCCGGAGCCGAAGCGGATCCAGCGCGAAAAGAGCGAAACCTACTACGACACCAAGAGCCAGGTTTTCTCCGCGCTCATCGACACGATCGACCTGTCGCAGCTCTCCAAGCTCGATCCCGAAAGCGCACGCGAGGAAATCCGCGACATCGTCAACGACATCATCGCGATCAAGAATTTCGCGATGACGATCGCCGAGCAGGAAGAACTGCTCGAGGATATCTGCAACGATGTGCTCGGCTATGGGCCGCTCGAGCCGTTGCTCGCCCGCGACGACATCGCCGACATCATGGTCAACGGCTCCAAGAACGTCTACATCGAAGTCAACGGCAAGGTCGAACAGACCGGCATCCGCTTTCGTGACAACCAGCAGCTCCTCAACATCTGCCAGCGCATCGTCAGCCAGGTTGGCCGCCGTGTCGACGAATCCAGCCCGATCTGCGACGCGCGCCTCCCCGACGGCTCCCGCGTCAACGTCATCGCGCCGCCGCTCTCCATCGACGGTGCCACGCTCACCATCCGCAAATTCAAGAAGGACAAGCTGACCCTCGATCAACTGGTCAAGTTCGGCGCCATTTCACCGCAGGGAGCCGAAGTTCTCAAGATCATCAGTCGTGTTCGCTGCAACATCGTCATCTCGGGCGGTACCGGCTCGGGCAAGACGACGCTGCTCAACTGCCTGACCAACTATATCGACCGCGAGGAACGCGTCATCACCTGCGAGGACTCGGCCGAGCTGCAATTGCAGCAGCCGCATGTCGTGCGCCTCGAAACCCGCCCGCCCAATCTGGAAGGCGAGGGCGAGGTGACGATGCGCGACCTGGTCAAGAACTGCCTGCGAATGCGGCCCGAGCGCATCATCGTCGGCGAAGTGCGCGGACCCGAGGTGTTCGATCTTCTGCAGGCGATGAACACCGGCCATGATGGCTCGATGGGAACGATCCACTCGAACAGCCCGCGCGAATGCCTGAACCGTATCGAATCCATGATAGCCATGGGCGGCTATTCACTGCCGCAGAAGACCGTGCGCGAAATCGTTGTCGGCTCTATCGACGTGATCATCCAGGCGGCGCGCCTGCGCGATGGGTCGCGTCGCATCACCCACATCACCGAGGTGATCGGAATGGAGGGCGACGTCATCATCACGCAGGATATCGTGCTCTACAATATCAAGGGCGAGGACGCCAATGGCAGGCTGCTGGGAGAGCATGTATCGACCGGCATCGGTCGTCCGCATTTCTGGGACCGGGCTCGCTATTATGGCGAGGAGCAGCGCCTCGCTACTGCGCTCGAGGCGATGGAGAAACGCGCTGACTGACGGCGTGAGGGTTCTGGCCAATGTTTGGATTTGACGGCACAGTACTGGCGTTTGTCGTGCTCGCCGGCTTCAGCGCCGGCGCGGTCGCCTATGCATTTCTGTTCACCCGGATCAGCAACGAGAAACAGGTCGGCAAGCGGCTTGAAACGATCAAGACCGCCGAGACGGATCGCTCCGTCGTCAAGGCCTCGCGCGACCGCGCGGCGGAAGCGGTCAAGCGGCGCAAATCGGTTCAGGATTCGCTGAACGAGCTCGACGCAAAGCAGAAAACCAAGGACAGCGCGGTCAAGAAACCACCGCTGAAAGCCCAGCTTCGTCAGGCCGGCCTGAAGACCACAGTCGAGCGCTTCTACGTATACTCCGCCATATGCGGCCTCGCTTTGACGATGGCTGTCTTTGTGGCCGGAGCGCCGCTGATCGTGTTGCCGGGCGTGCTGCTGGCTGGCGCGCTCGGCCTGCCGCGCTGGTTCGTCTCGTTTCGTCGCGCCCGCCGCGTCAAGGCATTCCTCAACGAATTTCCAAACGCGCTCGATATCATCGTGCGCGCCGTCAAATCCGGCCTGCCGCTGAACGACGCCGTACGCCTGATCGCCAACGAATCTCCCGAACCGGTAAAGACCGAATTTCGTCGTATCGTCGATTCCCAGCAGATGGGCCTATCGATCCCCGACGCGACCTTGCGCATGCCCGAAACCATGCCTTGCACGGAGGCAAGCTTCTTCGGAATCGTCATCCAGATTCAGTCGCAGGCCGGTGGCAATCTATCCGAGGCGCTGGGTAACCTTTCGCGCGTGCTCCGCGATCGCAAGAAGATGAAAGCCAAGGTCCAGGCCCTGTCGATGGAAGCGAAAGCGTCCGCCGCCATCATCGGTGCGTTGCCATTCATTGTCGCGTTTCTCGTCTACCTGTCGAGCCCGAGCTACCTGATGCCGCTGTTCGTCACCAGCGTTGGACACCTGATCCTTGGGTGTTCGGCAGTCTGGATGTCGATCGGCATCTTTGTGATGCGCAAAATGATGAACTTCGAAGTCTAGGATCGCGGCATGACCGACCAAGTCATCAAATCTCTGACGGATCCGACCTTCCTGATCGCGTTGCTGGTCGGCATAGCGGTGTTTGCGACCGTCTTCACCTTGCTGCCGGCGTTTGGCGGAAACCAGCTCAAGTCGCGCATGAAAACCGTCGCGCTGGAACGCGACGAACTGCGTGCCAAGCAGCGCGCCCGGCTTGCGGTCGAGGCGGATCGCCGTCGCAAGGGCCTGCGCGAGGAACAGTCGGTTGGCATGCGCAACATTGTCGACCGGCTGGATCTGAGGCGCGCGCTCGCCGATGAAGGCACATTGCAGAAACTCAAGGTGGCCGGGTTTCGCGGGCAGAACCCGCTGACGCGGTTTCTTTTCTTCCGTCTCGTGCTTCCTTTCGTCGGCTTCGGGCTGGCCGTAATCTACATCCTCGTGCTCGGAGGATTGCCCGACAAGCCATTGGTCATCAGGCTGTTCGTTTGCATCCTCGTTGCCTATGCTGGCTTCTACGCCCCGGTCGTCTACGTCAACAACCGCGCCACCAAGCGCAAGCAGTCGATCCAGATGGCATGGCCGGATGCGCTCGATCTGATGCTGATCTGCGTCGAATCGGGCATGTCGGTGGAAGCGGCGCTGCGCAAGGTCGCCGACGAGATCGGCGCCCAATCGGTGGCGCTGGCGGAAGAATTCATCCTCACCAACGCCGAACTTTCCTATCTGCAGGAGCGCAAGCAGGCCTACGAGAACCTGGCAAGCCGCACCGGCCTGGAATCGGTCAAGTCGGTGTCACAGGCACTCGTCCAGGCCGAGCGTTACGGCACGCCGGTGGCGCATGCACTGCGCGTGCTTGCCGCTGAAAGCCGCGACATGCGTATGAATGCCGCCGAGAAGAAGGCCGCAGCCCTGCCGCCGAAACTCACCGTGCCGATGATCCTGTTCTTCCTGCCGGTGCTCTTCGCCATCATCCTCGGCCCCGCCGGCATTCAGGTCAGCCAGCGCGGCATCTTCGGCGATCATTCGGGAGCAGCACCAACTTCCCAATAGCGGCGCGGCACATCCGGGCATGACATGCGAAGAAGCCGCGCTGAACGCAGCGCGGCTTCTTTCATTTTCAAGGGCGTTGCGGATTGTCGTCTAAATGCATGTCGCCCAAAAGTGGCCCCGGTTTTGGGACAACGACATGCATCCAAACAAGGGCTTAAAGCGCGTCGACTGAGTCCGTTTTCAGCGCGACGCGCTTTAGTTGGTTGCGGGCTTTGACTTGTCTTGGTCCTTGAGCTGGCTCCAGGCGTTCTGCTGGGCCAGCATCTGGCGCAGATAGGCGACGTTTGCCTGCGCCTGATCGGGCGAGAGTTCCTGTGAGGCGATCTTCTCGGCTTCGTCGAAACGGCCCTGCAGGCCGACGACCAGCGCAAGGTTCTGGCGCACCCGGCTGTCCGCACCCGGCTGTTGCGCGGCGGAGCGCATATAGGTTTCAGCGGTGCGCAGGTCGCCTTCCAACACATAGGACATGCCGAGATTGGAGAGTATCGAAGGCTCGTTGGGCTTGAGATCGAGCGCCTTGCGGTAGAGCTGGCGCGCATCGTCCTTCTGGCCGGTCTGGTCGAGAATGGCCGCTTCGGCCGATACCAGCCTCCAGTCGGGATATTCCGGTGTCTGGGCGCGGCGCACGGCGTCCAGCGCAGCCTCGAACTGGCCATTGGCGGCCAGTGCCTTGCCATAGGCAGCGAGCACGTCACGATCCTTCGGCAGTGCGATCGCCAGCTTGCGCATTACGGCGAGCGACTGGTCGGCGTCGCCATCCATCTGCAGCGCCGCCGCATAATTTGTCGCTATCCTCTTGTCGTTGGGGTTCCTGGCGTAGGATTGGCCAAGTGCCCCCGTGGCATTGTGCAATTCTCCCGCCGACATGGTTTCCAGCGGTTTGCCGCTGGTGCGTCCGATCGAGCCGGTGGTGAACTTGTCGGTTGCGCAACCGGCGACACCGGCCGCGAGCGCCAGCACGAGGGCCGTGGTGATGAGCCGTTTTCCCCTGGCGTTGATCGTGCGGTTGGTCGGCATCGGCACCGGGCCTCCATTCATGCGCGGCCATTGCGTGGCCGTCTTCCCTACCCCAGAAATATTCTGTTAACCCTAACGGATGGTTAAGAACGGCGACTCAGGGGGCCGCCGCACGGAGAACATCGAATGCCTGTCGAACTCGTCGAGAAGAAATTGCCGGGCGCGCTGCCGGTCCATCTGGTCGCCAGGGACGGTCTGGACGCAGCCGGTCTTGCGCCAGCCGCCATTGCCTGGGCCAGGGCCAATGGCTTTTCCGGCGAGGCAGGCAGGACCCTGGTCGTGCCCGGCGAAAACGGAGCGCTCGGTGGCGCCTTGTTTGGCATCGGCGACGGTGAGGGCGCGCTCGCCGTCGGCGCGTTGTCGAAAGCCTTGCCGGAAGGCGACTGGCTTTTCGCCTCGGTGCCGGCCGAGCCGGAGCTGGCGGCAATTGCGCTGGTGCTCGGCGGCTATGTCTTTACCCGCTACGGCAAGAAATCCGGCAGGGCGCTGCGCTTCGACTTGCCGGCCGGCGTCGATGCCGGCCGCGTTCGCCGCATTGCCGACGGCGTCTTCCTGGCACGCGATCTGGTCAACACGCCGACCAGCGATATGGGCCCGGAAGAATTGGAGAAGGCGGTGCGGATCCTGGCCGGAACGCACAACGCCGAAGTCTCGGTGGTGAAGGGTGACGATCTCCTCGACCAGAATTTCCCGATGATCCATGCCGTCGGTCGCGCGTCGGCTGGCGCGCCGCGCCTGATCGACATGAGATGGGGGCAGCAAGGCGCGCCGAAGGTGACGCTGGTCGGCAAGGGTGTCTGTTTCGACACCGGTGGTCTCGACATCAAGCTGTCGTCCGGCATGCTGTTGATGAAAAAGGACATGGGCGGCGCCGCCAATGTGCTTGGTCTGGCCTCGATGGTCATGGCAGCCAAGTTGAACGTGCGTCTGCGCGTGCTCATCCCCGCGGTCGAGAATTCGATCGCCGGCAACGCCTTCCGGCCCGGCGATGTGCTGGCAAGCCGCAAGGGCATCACCGTCGAGATCGGCAACACGGACGCCGAGGGACGGCTGGTGCTGGCAGATGCGTTGGCATTGGCCGACGAGGAGGAACCGCGGCTGCTGGTCGACATGGCGACGCTGACCGGGGCAGCCCGTGTCGCGCTCGGCCCCGATCTGCCACCCTTCTATACCGGCGACGAAGCGCTGGCGTCCGACCTGGCGGCGGCTTCCGTCGTGGTCGAAGATCCGCTGTGGCGGATGCCCTTGTGGCGGCCTTACGATGCAAAACTGTCGTCGAAGATCGCCGACATCAACAACGTCACCACGGACGGTTTCGCCGGCTCGATCACGGCGGCACTGTTCCTGAAGCGTTTTGTCGAAAAGACCGCGGGCTGGGCGCATTTCGACATCTTCGCCTGGAACCCCGCCGACCGTCCGCATGGCCCCGCCGGCGGCGAGGCGCAAGGCATTCGCGCGCTGGAGCGGATCATCTCGAAACGCTTTGGCTGATGGCTACGGCAGAAGCCGGCAAAATTGCGGAAACTGAAACGGAACCGAAACAATTTGCCGTCATGCTGGCGCGATGTCGATTGCGATGCGCCCGAGCCAGGCCTTGCGACTGTGGCAGCAAGTGATGCTGTCGCAGGTGCGCGACGACGCGCCCGATTTGACCATGCGTCAGACGGCGATCCTGTTCACCATCTATCTCGATCCGCCGCCGCACACGGTGCGCGGGCTCGCAGCACGCCTCAATGTCACCAAGCCGGTGATCACGCGCGCGCTCGACACGATGGGTGCGTTGAAACTGGTGTCGCGGCATCGCGACGAACTCGACAAGCGCAATGTTCTGATCAGGCGCACGGTCGAGGGGGCGCTCTTTGTCGAGCGCTTCGGCGATGGTATCATCGCCAAAGCCCACGAGTTGCCCATCTAAAGTATGGTCCCGAACCGCAGGTCAGCGTAGCAAAAGTGGGAACCGGTTCTCGGACAAGATTATGCGCAAACAAAGTAGTTCAGAGTTGACGATTTGACTGCCAGGGATGCCCGCCTTCACGCTTTCCGTTCCGACCTTGCCGATGCACGGCTGAAGGGCGAGGTCGCCGCCGACCGCTTCGTCGCCGGTCGGCCGGCGCGGATCACTGCGTCCGTGGCCGATGTGCGCAAGGCGCCGCGGCCGGATGCCGGCGTCAATACACAGCTTCTGTTCGGTGATGATGTCCTCGTCTTTGAGGTCGCCGAAGGCTGGGCCTGGATCCAGGCCGAACGCGACGGCTATGTCGGCTATATCGCCGATACCATGCTGGGCGGGCAGGACCATGCCGCGACCCACATCGTGTCGGTGCAGCGCACCTTCCTCTATCCCGGGCCGGATTTGCGGTTTCCGATTGCGGGACAATTGTCGATGGGATCGACGGTGACGGTGACGGGTGCTGCCGAAACCCGGGGCACGCATTATGCCGTCCTGCCCTCCGGCGAGGCGATCATCGCGGGTCATCTGCGGCCGCTCAGTGATGTGGCCGCCGACTATGTTTCGGTGGCCGAGATGTTTCTCGGCACACCCTATCTCTGGGGCGGCACTTCGGGCTTCGGCATCGACTGTTCGGGCCTTGTGCAACTGGCGATGCGCATGGCCGGCAGCGACGTGCTGCGCGATTCCGACATGCAAGCGGCGACCCTCGGCGAGCCACTCGATCCTGGCCCGGACTATGCCGGGTTGCGGCGCGGCGACCTCGTCTTCTGGAAAGGCCATGTCGCCGTCATGACCGACACCGACACCGTGATCCATGCCAATGGGCACACCATGCTGGTATCGCGCGAAGGGCTGAAAGAGGCGATCACCCGCATCGGCTACCTCTATGGTGGCACGACCGGGTTTCGGCGGCCTTAAGGAGGGAACTTGTCCTTCTCCCCTTGTGGGAGAAGGTGGATCGGCGCGCAGCGCCGAGACGGATGAGGGGTGCTGGAAGGATCGCTGCCTTGAACATTTAAGCGATTAAAATCCTTCCATTTTTGAACGCCGCGTTTCTTCCAGCACCCCTCATCCGTCTTGCCTCTCCGCGGCAATCCACCTTCCCCCACAAGGGGGGGAAGGGAAAGAATGATCCCCTTTTGTTCCGATTCTTCTTGGCGATTGACCGCCGTCGCGCTACCTCTGGCGGGTGACAGAACAGCCGCGCCTTGCTGAACAGAATGCCACTGTGGCCCTGCCAGAACCATTCATCAGGTGGTTTGGCGAGAAAGGCTGGTCGCCGCGCGCCCACCAGATCGAATTGCTGGCAAGGGCCCAAAGCGGGCAATCGGTGTTGCTGATCGCCCCGACCGGCGCCGGCAAGACGTTGGCCGGGTTCCTGCCGTCGCTGACCGAACTGGCCAACCGGCCCAGGCGAAAACCGGGGCAGGCGCATCGCGGTATCCATACTCTCTACATCTCGCCGCTGAAGGCGCTAGCGGTCGACATCGAGCGCAATCTCGGCAAGCCGGTGGAAGAGATCGGCCTGCCTGTCACCATCGAGACGCGCACCGGCGACACGCCGTCGCACAAGCGTCAGCGCCAGAAACTGGTGCCGCCCGACATTCTGCTGACCACGCCCGAGCAATTGGCATTGCTGATCGCGGCGCCTGACGCCCGCCGCTTCTTCGAGGATCTGCGCTATGTCGTGCTCGACGAGTTGCACTCGCTGGTGACGTCGAAGCGCGGGCATCTGCTGGCGCTTGGCCTGGCGCGGCTGCGCAGCTACGTGCCTGGCCTGCAGACGATAGGCTTGTCGGCTACGGTCGCCGAGCCTGACGAATTGCGGCGTTGGCTGGTCGGACAGAATCCGCCAGGCCCCATGGCCGGACTGATCACCGTGGCGGGTGGAGCCAAGCCCGACATCTCCATTCTCGACTCCGAACAGCATGTGCCGTGGTCCGGCCATTCGGCCCGTTACGCCATTCCCGAAATCTATGAGGCGATCAAGCGGCACCGCACCACGCTGCTGTTCGTCAACACCCGCAGCCAGGCCGAACTGCTCTTCCAGGAACTGTGGCGGGCAAACGAGGACTCGCTGCCGATCGCGCTGCATCACGGCTCGCTCGATGTCGGCCAGCGCCGGCGGGTCGAGAAGGCGATGGGCGACAACGCGTTGCGCGCCATCGTCGCGACGTCGACGCTCGATCTCGGCATCGACTGGGGCGATGTCGACCTGGTCGTGCATGTTGGTGCGCCGAAAGGTGCCAGCCGGCTGGCGCAGCGCATCGGCCGCTCCAACCACCGCATGGACGAGCCATCCAAGGCGATCCTCATTCCGGCCAACCGTTTCGAGGTGCTGGAATGCCGGGCCGCACTCGACGCCAACTATCTCGGCGCACAGGACACGCCGCCGCTGATCAATGGCGCGCTCGACGTACTGTCGCAGCATGTGCTGGGCGTCGCCTGTGGCGCTCCCTTCGATGCGGACCATCTGCTCGAAGAAGTGCGCAGTGCCGCGCCCTATGCCACGCTGGCGCGCGAGACCTTCGACCGTGTCATCGACTTCGTCGCCACCGGCGGCTACGCACTAAAGAACTACGAGCGCTACGCCCGCATCCGCAAGACGGTCGGCGGGCTGTGGCGCGTCTCGCATCCACGCATTGCCCAGCAGTACCGGCTGAATGTCGGCACCATCGTCGAAATGCCGGAACTCAATGTCCGCTATGTCAGGCAAGGCCGTGGCATGGCTGGGCGCGGCGGGCCGGTGCTGGGCAAGATCGAGGAGTATTTCGCCGAGACGCTGCGGCCCGGCGACAATTTCCTGTTTGCCGGCAAGGTGCTGCGCTTCGAGGGCATCCGCGAAAACGAATGCGTCGTCTCCAACGGCGCCGGCGCCAACATCATCGTGCCGTCCTATGCCGGCGGCAAGTTTCCGCTGTCGACCTATCTGGCCGATCAGGTGCGCGGCATGCTGGCCGATAGCGACCGCTGGCAGGCGCTGCCCGAGCAGGTCGCCGACTGGCTGCGGCTGCAGAAGGAAAAGTCGGTGCTGCCGAAGCGCGGTGACCTGCTGGTCGAGACCTTTCCACGCGGCAACCGCCACTACATGGTCGCCTATCCCTTCGAAGGCAGGCTGGCGCACCAGACGCTAGGCATGCTGTTGACGCGGCGGCTGGAGCGCGCCAATGCCCGCCCGCTCGGTTTCGTCGCCACCGACTATTCGCTGGCCGTCTGGGCGCTGGACGACATGGCGGCACTGTTCAAGGCGAAGAAGCCGTCATTGGCCGCCTTGTTCGACGAAGACATGCTGGGTGACGATCTCGAGGCCTGGTTGAACGACAGCTGGATGCTGAAGCGCACGTTTCGTACCTGCGCGGTCATCGCCGGACTGATCGAGAAGCGCTTTCCCGGGCAGGAGAAGAGCGGCCGCCAGGTGACCGTCTCGGCCGACCTGATCTATGATGTGCTGCGCAGCCACGAGCCGGACCATATTCTGCTGCAGGCGACGCGCACCGATGCATCGGCGGGACTGCTCGATGTCAGCAGACTTGCCGAGATGCTCTCGCGTGTCCGAGGTCGAATCATGCATAAGCATCTCGAGCAGATATCGCCGCTGGCCGTGCCGATCATGCTGGAGATCGGCAAGGAATCGGTGAATGGCGGCGCCAACGAGTCGCTTTTGATGGAAGCGGCCGATCTGGTCGAGGAGGCCATGGGCCAAAGATGAGACGGATTTCCTGATGAATTTTTCGCTGGCGCGCACGTCGCTGATCGCCGAGGCCGACCTTGTCGGCATCGCCGGCGAGCGTGCCGTCTGCGACCCGCGCGGCGTGCTTTATTTTCCGGATCTGCGGCTTCTGGCTGTTTCCGACCTGCATCTCGAAAAGGGTTCGTCGCTGGCGCGGCGCGGTGCGCTGATCCCGCCTTATGACACCGGCGCGACCTTGCTGCGGCTGCAGGCCGTGATCGCCGACTACCAGCCATCCATCGTCATCAGCCTGGGCGACAGTTTTCATGATGGCGGCGGCGCCGAGCGCATGCATGCGAGCTTCCGCGAACGGCTGGAAGCGCTGATAGCTGGCCGCGACTGGTTCTGGGTTGCCGGCAATCACGATCCGGAAGCGCCCGCTGATCTGCCCGGCGAGACGGTGCGTGAACTCGCCATAGGCTCGCTGCTGTTTCGGCATGAGCCGTCGAAGGAGCGTGTCGAAGGCGAAATAGCGGGCCATCTGCACCCGTGCGCGCGCATCGTCCAACGCGGCCGTTCGGTGCGGCGGCGCTGCTTTGCCGCCGATGGCGGCCGTATGATCATGCCGGCGTTCGGCGCCTATACCGGCTCGCTCAACGTGCTCGACCGCGCCTATGCCGGGCTGTTCCGGCTGGACACTCTGATGGCTTACATGCTTGGCGCCGAGCGCATTTTTGCGATTTCCCGCTCGATGCTGCGGCCGGGCTGAGATCAGCGTCCGTAATATAAGGTAACCGTGTGCTTCGCCTCGGCGAAGAACAGCCAGCGTTCGACCAGAATGCCGGCGAACTGGACGATGGCCGCGAGCACCGACAGCAGCGCCGCGAAGGGCCACGGCAAGGCGAATGCAGCGGCAAGCAGCAGGATGGGCAGGGCGAAGGCCAGCAGCTGGGTGATCTGGCGCAGGCGGGCGCTGTGCTTGCGCGCGATGCGGAAACCCATCTCCTTGAGCAGGTAATTCTCCTCGGTATGCGGCCATTCCAGCGACCGTACCGTGCCGCCGGCCAGCCCGGTCGCGGTATTGGCATTGGTCGGGATTTCCAGGCGGTCATTGTAGCGCCAGGTCGCCAGTTTCCAGCCCCAGCCGAGCAGACCCAGCAGCACCGAGGCCGCCAGAAGGGTCTTCGAGCCGATCGCAAATCCCTGCAGCAGCGCGTTCAACAGCACGCTGCCGGTCATCGCCGAAAAGATCAGGTAGCCGGGCAACGTGAAGCGGCTGTGCCACTGGGCGATCGGCTTGAGCGATGCATAGATCATCCCGGTGGTGCAGACGGTGATAACCGCGCCGATGGCCGCCAGCAATCCGGCCACACTTACCCAGCCGCCGGTGCGGCCGAAAACCACCCAGCCAATACCGAACAGTCCCGCCGGGACAAAGGTGATGACCGAGGCAACGCCTTCGCGCGACAGCCATGAACTGCGCCATTGCGAGAACGCCCGCCAGGCGCGTTCAGGCCTGCCGAGATGACCCGTCGAGGATAACAGCCCGGCCGCGATCAGGCCGATCGCCAAGCCCATGCCGATCAAGCCCAGCCAGAAATCGGGCGCGATGATCTGGAAGCCTCCGAGCACGCCAAGCAGCGCCAGCAGCCCGTAACCAGCGCCCGTGGCGGTGGTGAAGAAGACGACGGAGAAGGCTGGATGCATGGATGTCAGTTCGAAAGCATGCGGTCGACCCAGCCGAGGAAGCCGCCTTCGGCCCGCACCGGTTCGAGTGCCGGCGCGGCCACCGATGCGGCGCGCTTGGTGTGGGCGCGCGGCGGCAGGTATTTGTTGGTCGGGTGATAACCGAGCTCAGGCATCAGGTCGACGCCGCCGCGCTCCGCCACCAGCTGCGAGACAGCCGACGCGGGATCGCCGAGGTCGCCGAAGTGCCGGGCGCTGGTCGGGCAAGCGGCGACGCAGGCCGGCACGCGGTCTTCCTCGGCCAGATTGTCATTGTAGATGCGGTCGACGCACAGCGTGCACTTCTTCATCACCCCGACATCACGATCGAATTCGCGCGCCCCATAGGGGCAGGCCCAGCTGCACAATTTGCAGCCGATGCATTTGTCCTCGTCGATCAGCACGATGCCGTCCGAGGCCCGCTTGTAGGAGGCGCCGGTCGGACAGACGGTGACGCAGGCCGGCGTCTCGCAATGCAGGCAGGAGCGTGGGAAGTTGACCGTGCGGCCGCCCATCTCGGTGGTGTGTTCGTAGCTATGGACGCGGTTGAACCAGACGCCGTCGACATTGCCGCCATAGGGGTCGATGTCGGTCAATGGTGCCATATGGCCACCGGTGTTCCACTCCTTGCAAGCGGTGACGCAGGCCTGGCAGCCGACGCAGGTATCGAGATCGATGACGAGGCCGAGCTTCTTGCCGCTTTGACTTGGCAGACAGGTCATTCGGCCACCTCTCTTGCCCGCCGGAAGTCAGCGCCGAAACTGAGCTTGTCGGGTGAAGGTTCGAAATGCGGCGGTTGCTGGAAACGTTCGAATTGCGGCTCGGTGAAGCCGGCTTCCTCGGCCGCGCATTTGACGATGCGCACGCGCAGATCGAACCACGCTGCCTGGCCGGTCACGGGGTCGGAGTTCGAATAGCGCTTGCCATTGGTGTCAGCCGAGGTCTGGTCGCCGATGATGTGGTTGAGCAGGAAGCCGCGATTGGATTCGGCGGCGTCATCCTTCAGCCCCCAGCTGCCACGCCGCTTGCCGATCGCGTTCCAGGTCCAGACCGTGCTTTCGTTCACCCCGTCGACGAGCTTGATCTGCCCCTTGACCTTGCCGTTGATGCTTTCGATCCACACCCAGTCGTCATCGACAAGGCCGAGACTGCTGGCGGTTTGGTGATGCACGAACAGCCGGTTCTGGCTGGTGATTTGTCTCAGCCACGCGTTCTGCGAGCCCCAGGAATGATACATATGCATCGGCCGCTGCGTCAGCGCATGCAGCGGATATCTTTCGAGGTCGACTGCCGCTTCCTCGAACGGCATGTACCAGAACGGCAGCGGGTCCATGTAGGTCTCGATGCGCTGACGGTCGCCCTCTGGCGGCACCACACTGCCATGGCCGCGCGCGGCCAGCCTGAAGCGCTGCAGGGATTCGGAGTAGAGCTGGAAGACGATCGGCTCCGCCTTGGGGACAAACCCCATCTGCACCGCGAAGTCGAGATAGGAGCGGTTGGCCATCTTGTAGTAGCGCTGGTCTTCAGCGAAATCCTGGTGCCAGAAACCGCCATTCTCGATGTAGCGCTGCAATTGGTCCGGATTGGCCTCGCCAGTGCCAAACGAGGTGCCATCCTTGCCACGCCAGCCGGCAAGCGGGCCGATCCCGGGCGTGCGCTCGTGGTTGACGATGTAATCGGCATAGTCGCGGTATCTGGCGGAGCCATCGTCGTTGACGAAGCCCGGCAGGCCAAGTCGCGCACCCAGTTCAATCAGCACCGACTGGAACGGCCTGACGTCGCGGTCCGGCTCGACGACGGGATGGCGGATGGCGTCGCCCGGTCCGTCGGCATGGCTGATCGGCCGGTCGAGCAGGCTGATGCAGTCATGGCGCTCGAGATAGGTCGTGTCCGGCAGCACCAGATCGGCGAACGGCACGGTCTCGGAATAATAGGCGTCGGAATAGATGATGAAGGGGATCCGGTAGTTGCCCGCTTCGTCGCTGTCGGTCAGCATCGCCATCGTCTCGACGGTGTTCATCGAGGAATTCCAGGCCATGTTCGACATGTACATCATCAACGTGTCGATCGGGTACGGGTCGCCGGCCCAGGCATTGCGGATGACGGTGTGCATGAGACCGTGCGCGGCGAGCGGCGCATCCCAGGAATAGGCCTTGTCGATCCGAACAGCTGTGCCGGCCTCGTCGACCAAAAGGTCGTCCGGCCCGCAGACGAAACCGAGCGGCATGCCGTCGAGCGGCGTCATCGGCTTGACGGTCTTGCCGGCGGGCTTCGGCCCTGGCGGCGCCGATCTGGGGTAGGGCGGCTTGAAGCGGAAGCCGCCGGGAACGTCCACGGTGCCGAGCAGAACCTGCAAGAGATGGATGGCGCGGCAGGTATGAAAGCCGTTCGAATGGGCGGAGATGCCGCGCATGGCATGCATCGAGACCGGCCGGCCCTTGATCGTCTCGTGCCGGCGCCCGGCCCAGTCGGTCCAGGCCACCGGCAGTTCGATCGTCTGTTCGAAGGCGACATGCGCGAGTTCGGCGGCGATCCTGCGGATCGTGTCGGCAGGAATGCCGCAGCGCTCCGCGACCGCAATGGGTGCGTAGCTCTCATCGAGGTAGCGGTCGGCGATGAGCTGGAACACCGGAACGCAGCGGCGGCCGTCGACGGTGAAGCTGCCGGTCAGTGCCGGTTTGGCACTGGCATCGGTGGCGCTGACCGGTCGCTTCGCAACTCTGTCCCAGGCCAGCGGATTGCCGTCGGCGTCGCGGACGAACAGCCCGTCATCGGCAGCATTCGGCGCCTGGATGACGAGCATGTGGGCGTTGGTGTAGCGCAGGAGGTAGTCGAGATCGACGCGCCCGGCCTTCAGCAGTTGGTGGATGAGTGCGAACACGAACAGGCCGTCGGTGCCGGGCCGGATGCCGATCCAGTCGTCGGCGATCGCGTTGTAGCCGGTACGGCACGGATTGATCGAAACCACCTTGGCGCCGCGCGCCTTGAGCTTGCCGAGGCCGATCTTGATCGGGTTGGAATCGTGATCCTCGGCGACGCCGAACAGCATGAAGTATCTGGTGTTGTCCCAGTCGGGTTCGCCGAACTCCCAGAACGAGCCGCCGATCGTATAGAGGCCGCCCGCCGCCATGTTGACCGAACAGAAGCCGCCATGGGCGGCGAAGTTCGGTGTGCCGAACTGGCTTGCCCACCAGCCGGTGAGCGATTGCGACTGGTCGCGGCCGGTGAAGAAGGCCAGTTTCTTCGGATCGGTCCGGCGGATGGCCGAGAGCCGTTCCGTGGCGATCGAGAACGCTTCTTCCCACTCGATCTCGCGGAATTCGCCAGAGCCGCGCGGGCCGGTGCGCAGCAGCGGCTTCTTCAGCCTCGCCGGGCTGTAGTGCTGCATGATGCCCGAGCTGCCCTTGCCGCAGATCACGCCGCGATTGACCGGATGGTCCTTGTTGCCGTTGATGTAGCGGACCTTGCCGTCCTTGATGTGGACGTCGATGCCGCAACGACAGGCGCACATGTAGCAGGTCGTCTTGGCGATGCTGTCGGAAATGCTTGGCGAAGTGTCGACGCCGTCGCCTTCATCGGGCGCGCTGGTGTCGGCAAGCGGGCGTTGCGATGGTGCCGAATTCGCGCCGCGCGGCGGTCCGTGCATCATGATCTGGGGGTGCCCGCGCGGCCGGCGGATTTGGCTCGCGTCTTCGGCCCGGGGCCGCGCATGTAGTGCTCTTCCGGGTGATAGCGGTCGCCGGCCAGCTGCCGGCGGATGCCGCGGGTCCAATGGGCAAGCAGGGATCTGAACCGCCCGATCATTTTAGTCTCTGCCATCCAATGGCGAATTTTTTCTAACTTCGCTCGAAAACGTAGAATAAAGCTATCGATCTGTCTAATCAGTTGTTCTTGTAAATTCGATCGATATTGGTTCTTAATGCGCGCATGACCCTGGACCAGTTGCGGATTTTCGTCGCCGTCGCCGAGCGCGGCCACATGACCAAGGCGGCCGAGCTGCTGGGCATTTCCCAGTCGGCCGCGTCGGCCGCCATCCGCGCGCTTGAAGAACAGCACGGCGTCCATCTGTTCAACCGCGTCGGCCGCAACATCGAGCTCGCCCAGACAGGGCACCGGTTCCTGCCGGAAGCCAAGGCCGTGCTGGAGCGAGCCGCCGCTGCGCGCAACGTGCTGGAGCATGTCTCGCAGACGGTCACCGGCAGCCTCTCGATCGCCGCCAGCCAGACCATCGCCAGCTATTGGTTGCCGCGCCGGCTGGCTTCCTTCCACGAAGCCTATCCCGCCGTCAGGCTGAGCGTCACCATCGGCAACACCAGGCAGGTCGAGGCCAATGTCCTCGACGGTGCGGCGGATCTCGGCCTGGTCGAGGGGCGAACCGAATCCGACATCCTGCGCCGCACCAAGGTCGACGTCGACAGGCTGATGCTGGTCGTCGCCAGCTCCCATCCGGAGATCGCCGAAGTCTCTCAGGGCCGGCCCGACATCAAGGGCCTGCGCTGGATCATCCGCGAGGGTGGTTCGGGCACACGCGAGGTGCTGGAGGATCTGGCGCGCCGCGAAGGCATTTCACTCGCCGACCTGCAGATATTCCTGGTGCTGCCGAGCAACGAGGCGATTCGCCAGGCGGTCGAGGCGGGAGCCGGCGCCACCATCATCTCGGAGCTTGTCGTGGCGCGCGCCGTCGCCGAAGGCAGCCTGCGGTCCGTGCCGCTCGAATTGCCGAAGCGCGACTTCGCCATGATCACCCATCGCGATCGCCAGGCAAGCCTGGCCCAGATGGCGCTCAAGGTACATCTCGGCGCCGAAACTGCTGGAAACGGTTCGATGTAGTGCCGAAGTCCAGCAAAAGCGGCCCGAATGAGCCGACGCTTCGAATCTGGCCAATCAGAGCAGAGAACGCCGCAGCAGTCGACTGTTGCGACGCCTCATGTTTAACTGCAGTCTTTGCAGTGGGCAGGCAGCGGTCCGATCATGACTACGTTTAGTGACTGGTTTGTGCTTGTCGCTGTATCAGTTTTTGTTCTTTCCTTGCCGTTCCACGTCTATGGGCGACGGCTACTGGAAGAAGAGATTCGAGAAGGGCGTATCGAACGATCCCTGTTTTACAACGGGCGAAGTCAAAAAGCTCAGTTACTCAGGTTGCGTGCAGAGCAAGGCGATCGTCTGGCATTCTGGGCGCTGCTTCTGAGTTACGCATCGTTAGCACCGATTTTGCTTCTGATTATGGTACGGTTTTTAATGTGGTTTCCGTGGGCTCTTGTTCTAGCCCCTCTTCGGAATTGATTGGGTGATCGGCTCCAGAAGGGCTCCGGCGGGCGAACGGGATCAGCCGAACTTTCGCTGGGCGTCCAGCGCCAGGCCAAGCCCGACCGAGCCGAACATGTCGCCGTCGATGACGGATGCCTGCGGCACCAGTGACAGGATCTCTCGTCTTGCCAGCGGGATTGCGGTCGAGCCGCCGGTCAGGAACACCGCGGTGATGTCGGATGGCTTGACCTGGGCGTCGCGGATGGTCTGCCCGACCGTTGCGGTGACCCGCTCGATGTCCCTGGCAATCGTGGCGTCCAGCCCTTCGCGCGTGATGTCGGCGGCGAACACCGCGCCCGGCAGCTTCACCGCCACTTCAGACGATGATCTGTCGGTCAGCTCGATCTTGGCCTTTTCGACAAGCGCTGCCAGCGCATGTCCATAGCGGTGCTCGACGATGTGGATGAAGCGGTCGACCAGGTCGGCGCGCACCGCCTCGTAGCGGATCTGGCGCAGATGCGTCATCGCCTTGGCGGTGTAGACCAGGTTGATGCGCTGCCATGTCGCGAGATCGATGAAATAGCTGGCCGGCAGGTTGCGCTTGCCGTCCTTGGTCGGGGTCAGATAACCGAGCTGCGGCATCACATGGGCGATGCTCAGCAGCCGGTCGAAATCCGTGCCGCCGATATGGATGCCGCGGCTGGCCAGGATGTCGTCCTTGCGGTCGAGCGACCGGGAGCGCTGCGGTGAGACGCGCACGATCGAGAAGTCCGACGTGCCGCCGCCCATGTCGATGATCAGCGCCAGTTCCTCGCGCGTCACCTTCTGCTCATAGTCGAGCGCCGCCGCGATCGGCTCGAACTGGAAGGCGATGTGTTTGAAGCCCTGCGCGCGCGCGGCCTTTTCAAGCTCGCCCTGGGCGTTTGCGTCGGCCTCGGGATCGTCGTCGACGAACTGCACCGGGCGGCCGAGCACCACCGTCTCGACCATGCCGCCGGCATCTTCCTCAAGTTTTTTGCGGAGATGGCCGAGGAACAGGCCGACGATCTCCATGAAGCCGATCGAGCGGGCCTTGATGCGGGTCTTCTCGTGGGCGAGCGAACTGCCGAGCACGCTCTTCAGCGAGCGCATCAGCCGGCCTTCGATGCTGTCGGTGTAATTGGCGATGGCGTGGCGGCCGAAGCACGTGCGGTTGTCCTCGAAGTTGAAGAACACGGCACTGGGCAGCGTGACCTGGCCATTTTCAAGCGCAACGAGGCGCGGCCGCCCGTTGCGAACCACGCCGACGGTAGAGTTTGAAGTGCCAAAGTCGATACCGCCGAATGCTGGTCGCATGGCAAGTTTCCTGTATTTCGTCTTTTGGGGAGCGGCAGCTCGTGTCCGGCCGGGCCGGGGGCGTGCTCTAACGCACGGCACCGGAAAGGGAAACCTTTTTTCGAAAAAAAGGTCCGGCGCTTAAAGCACGTCGCGTCGAAGCGGGTTCATCCGACGCGCTTCAAGTCTTTGTTTCCATGCATGTCGTTGTCTCAAAACTGGAGCCACTTTTGAGCGACATTTATCAATCCTTTCGGAACACCACTCTTCCGAGCCAGCCCGTCAGCATGGCCAGCGATACCGCAAAGACGCCGTAAAAAAAGGAATAGTCGTGGGCGACGCGGAAGATCGATTGCTCGAAACCGGACTTGCGGATTTCAAGCTGGGCCGAGCTCTCCTTGATGAACAGGCCGCTCTTGAACAGGAAGGCGCGCGCCTTGTGGGTGCCAACCGGAACATTCGGCGCCAGCCTGACCGTGGCGCGGAACAGGTTCTGCGACAGGAATTGCACGCCGCCGACATTCTCGCTGTAGAGGCCGGTGGCCGACTTGCGGTCGCGCAGTGCCGCGGTGAATTCCACGATGGTCGCCGGGCTGTCGCCGGCATCGGCGGGCTGCATGTAGAGGTTGGAGGCGCCGAGCGACAGCTGCCTGTAGCTGTTCGGTTCGGTGATGTCCTGCAGCGGCCGCGTCGTCGCCACCGAATAGGACATCGGCACGTTCTCGAAGGTTTCGGACTCAAGATTGACCCAGACGCCGAGCACCCGGTCCTTGCGCCGCACCACCACTGGTCTTGGTGGGCCCTCGAGCACGACGATGACATCGTATCTGCCTTGACGGGCAACCAGCGGGTCGGGATTTTCCAGCGAGCCGAAAATGGTCAGGTCGGCACCGGAGAAGCCGGCGGTGATCGAAACATTGTCGGTGGAGAGCCCGATCTGGATGCCTTCCGTCAGCGGTGTCTGTGCCTTCGCCGGCACGGTGGCCGCGAGCAGCGACAGGAGAAGGACGGTTGCGAACGCTTTCGGGCCCGTCATCAGTTGAGGCCCGCGGCGGACAGCGAATAGAGATTGGGCGGGGTGACGAAGAGATCGATGGCGAGCCGGATCGCCACCGCCAGCACCAGCAGCGCCAGCAACGCCCTGAGTTGCTCGCCGCGCAGCCTCTGGCCGGCCTTGGCGCCATATTGCGCACCGGCAACGCCGCCCGCCATCAACAGGAAGGCCAGCACGACGTCGACCGTCTGGTTGGTGGTGGCGTGGACCAGCGTCGTGTAGGCGGAAGTGAAGATGATCTGGAACAGCGAAGTGCCGATGACGACGTTGGTCGGCACTTTCAGGAGATAGATCAGCGCCGGCACCATGATGAAGCCGCCGCCGACGCCCATGATCGACGACAGGAAGCCGATGCCGGCGCCCAGACCCAGCACCGGGATGACGCTGACGAACAGTTTTGAGGCCCTGAATCGCATCTTCAGCGGCAAGCGGTGGATCCAGTTGTGCTGACCGGATTTCTTCAGCACCGGTGCCGCACCACTGCGCGTGGCGCGCAGCGCATTGACGCTTTCGACCAGCATCAGCCCGCCGACGGTGCCGAGCAGCACGACGTACAGCAGCGAGATGAACAGGTCGAGCTGGCCGAGCCTGCGCAGGAAGGCGAAGACGAAGATACCGCCGGTGGAGCCGACGATGCCGCCGGCCAACAAGACGCCGCCGAGCTTGAAGTCGAGCGTGCCTCGCTTCATGTGCGAAAGAACGCCGGAGAAGGAGGAGGCGATGACCTGGTTGGCGCCGGTGGCGACCGCGATTGCCGGGGGGATGTTGTAGAAGATCAGCAGCGGCGTGATGAGGAAGCCACCGCCGACGCCGAACATGCCCGACAGGAAACCCACTGCCGCACCCATGGCCAGCAGCACGAAGACGTTGACGGAAATTTCCGCGATCGGGAGATAGATGCCCACCCGTCAGTCTCGATCAGTTCTGCCTGTCGGTGAATGCAACCGTTGCGGGCATCTTGAACCCGACAAGCCAATTTGGTCTTGCGCTGGAGGTGCAACGAAGTCAAACCGCGTCGCGCCGCCGAAACAAAAAACATCTCAATCAGTTAACAGGCAAATGTGTGGCAAGGGCGTCGTGGAAGCGACGCATCTGCCGTTATTTGCGCGCCAGCAGCGCCTTGACCAGTTTTTCATCGACCGCGCCGGTCGCCGGCAACTTGTTGTCGGTCTGGAAAGCCATGATCGCGGTCTTCGTCTTCTCGCCCATCTTGCCGTCGGCGTCGCCTGCATCGTAGCCATTCTTGTTGAGAATGCGCTGGATGTTCTGGACGGCCTTCTTCATGTCGATGCTGGCGGTCGTCTGCGGCGTGCCGTCCTGCCAGGATTCGGGAATGTCGGCCGAATTGGCTGCCGCATCCAGCGGCTTGGCCTTCCACATTTCGGCCGCGGCGCGGGCGCGTTCGAGCTGCTCGGGCCGCAGAGCGTTGGCGATCTCGTCGCGCTTGGCCGCTGCATCCTTGTCGCCGGTCTTGGCGACGAGCGCGAACCATTTGTAGGATTCCTCGAGGTTCTGCTTCATGCCGACGCCCTTGGCGGCGAGGATGCCGAGGTTGAACTGGCTGTCCTTGACGCCGACGTCGGCGGCCGCCTGGAACCAGTGCGCAGCCGACTCATTGTCGGTGACACCATCCGCGGCCATGGCGAACAGCACAGCCAGATTGTGCATGGCGCTGGCGTTGCCCTGCTCGGCGCCGAGCTGGTACCAGGTCTTCGCTTTCTTGATATCGCGCGCGACGCCGATGCCCTTCTCGTAGAAATTGCCAATGCGGTATTCGGCCGGCGCGAAGCCGAGCTCTGCCGATTTTTCGTACCATTTGGCGGCTGCCGCCATGTCTTCCTTGACGCCACGCGACTCGGCGTAGCGCGAACCGATCTCGAACAACGCCTTGGCGTCGCCATTGCCGGCGGCATCGCGCAAGGCGACCGGGCCGACGTCGGTGGGAATGTCGATCTTGGCCGTTGTCGCCGCCGGCGAAGCATCCGCCGGCGGAACCGCGCCCGTCGTGTCCTTGGCCGTGGTCGGCTCGGCCGCCATCGGCTCGGCATCGGCATCGCTCGCTTGCGCGGCGGTCGCGGCAGCCGGGGCCGGACCAGCTGAAGCTGTCGTGTCGGACGCCGCCGCATTCGCATCGGCGGGCGTGGTTGAAGCAACAGGCGCGGGAACCGGCTCGGCGGTCGGCGCGGCATCCATCGACGGCTCGATGGTTGATGGCGTGGCCATCGTGCCTTGCGCGGCCATGTCATCCTTGGTTTCCGGTTCGGACGGCTCGGCCTGTCTGACGGCACGGGCCGGTGCGCTTTCCACTGCCGAGGGCTGAACGTCCGTCTTCGGCTGGGCTGCGGCGTCCACCGAGGCGGTTTGCACCGGCTGGGCGGCGGCGATCGGCGCCGCGTCGTTGCTCGCCACCTCCGCCGGATCGGCGAAGAAGGCCTTGCCCAGCTGCAGGCCGGCAAGCGCCAGCATGATTGCGGCGGCCGCCATCAGGATCGGTTTGCGTCGCGCCTTGAGCAGGTCGCCGATCCGCAACGCTTTCACCGGTCCGGTCATCGTCGATTGGCGCTTCAGGGCATCGGCTTCGGCGGCGGCGGCCTGCGCCGCACGCCGGGCGGCGGCAATGAAGTCCGATTTGGCGGCATCGGTGTCGCTCGGCTTGGCCGGCTGGCCGCGCTCGTCGCGCACGCGCTTCATGATGGCATTGAGATCAGGTGCGCCGGAGCCGGGCTCCAGCGGCCGGTTGGCCATTTTCGGATCAAGCGGTTCGTCGAGGTCGACACTTGGGATCGAGGCAGTCGACGCCGAGCCGGCCAGCGGGGGAATGTCCGCCTCCTTCTTGCCCTTGAATGCACGTGCCAGCCCGCCGAACAATGATTTGCGGCCGCCTGCCTGTTCGCTTTTCTCGGCGATCGTGTCGGAACTGAGAGCAGCCAAGGCCGCGGCAGCGGCGGCCTCGGCCGGCGAGCGCGTGCCCAGGTCGCTGCGCATGCCCGGTTCATTTCGCGAACCCGGCTCATTGCGCAGGATGGCGGCGGCGCGGCCATCGAGATCGGCCATGTCCCCGGTCAGCGGCATCGGGTGATCGATATCCATCGACGGCGCATCGACGGCCATCTTGGACCGCCGCGCGCCGCGCCGGCTGTTCGGTTCGACAGACGCCGCATCCAGAAGTTCGCTCACCGCCTCGACCGCCTCGACCGGCTCGCCGGGTTCCAGCGAACCCAGCCGGTCGACGATCTTGAGCAGCGTGTCGTGGATGGCCTCGAACGTTCTCGAATTGCGCTCGTCCGAGCGCCGCGTCAGTGTTTCAAGCGTCTTCAGGTCCTGGGCGAGGCCGGAAACGGCCGTCGTGTTGGCGCTCGAGCCGGCCAGCGAACGCACCGCGTTCTCGGCCGCTTCGCGCGCCGCGCCGAGGATGGAATCGCGGGTTCCGGCTAGCGACTTCTCGATCTCGTTGAGGCGCGGGCTGATATCCTCGAATTCCGGCAGCGGCGTGCTGGGCTTTGAAAGGTGGAGGGACAGGCCGGCGACCTGCGCCTCCAGGCTGCGGATCAGCGCCGGATCGATGCCGGCCACCTGCGCGGCTGACGCGTCCAGCCGGCTTGAAATGTCTTCGAGCCGGCTTTCCAGGCCGCGGATCGCCGCCTCGCCTGCGGGATCGGGAACACGCGTTTCGATGCGCTTGGCCAGCGCGGTGAAGCGAGCGTCGATGGCTTCCATGATGCCGGCGCTGTCGACTTGCGGCATGCGCTGGTCCAGCCTGTCGGCAACCTCGTCCAGCCGGCGTTCGAGATCGCGAAACAGCATGTTGCCCTGTTCGATGGCGTCACCCTGGCGGCGTTCCATCATGCCCGACAGCACGTCGAAGCGCTGCTCCAGCCCGTGGAAGATATAGTCGGCGTCGGGCATGGCCGGCGCCTGGTCGATCTTGTCGGCGATGAGGGCGATCTGCTTGGCCAGGCGCTCCATCGCCTGCTCGGGCAGGTTGGCGCGGCCGGCGAGCTCGTCGACACGGCTCGACAGCGTGCTCAGCCGGTCCATGACCGCATTGCCGGGACGATCCTGCGCCACCTCCTCGATCTGCTGGGCAAGCGAGTCGATCCGCCGCTCGATGCGCTCGAAAGCCTCGTGGTCGAATGAATTGGCTTGCGCCGCGACCGTCGAGGCGACGATGGCGCGGGAAATCTCGTCCAGCCGCTCGTCGATCATGCCAAGCGTGTCGCTGCCGCGATTGTCCTGCTGGCTGGCGAAATGGTCGACAGCGCCGGCAAGCGTGCGCACCTTTTCCTCAAGCGAGCGCAGCGACAGCGATTCCGGCAGGTTGTTGACGGCATTGCTGATCTGCTCCAGCCGGTCGGTCAGAACAGACAGGCCGGGGTCGTCCGAGCGCTTGCGCTGGTCGGCGTCGACGCGATCTTCGAAGGCCGTCCAGCGGCGATCGAAATCGTCCCAGCGGCGGTCGACCTTCTGCACGCTCTCCTCGCGCGCCAGCGTGTCGAGCGCGGCTTTGACCTGCTCGAGCTCGAGCCGCAGCATGTTGACGCTTCTGTCGTCGCTTTTCTCGGCCAGGGTCTGGATGGCGCCGGAAAGCCGCTCGAATTCAAGGCCGAGTTCGGCGCTGCCCTTGGCCGAGGCGCCGGGCTTGGCGCCTGACTGGAAAGCCCGCTCGATGTCCTTGCGCAGCGCTTCGAATTCCCGCTGCAGCCCGGCCGTCATCTGGTGGCGCAGTTCCTCGCGCATGCCGCGCAACTCGCCGGCGATCTTGCCGACCATGGCAACGCCGTCTTCCTGGCCGCGCACGCGATCGATGTCGCGGGCAATGGCCTGGTAATTCTGCTCGAAAGCGGCGGCGGGCTGCATCGGGCTCTTCGGGCGCGGCGCCGGCTGCGGATCCTCATACCAGCGCTGCTGGCCGGTGGGGCGGGCGGCGGGATAGCGCGCGTCGGTGCCATGTTGGCGGGGATCGGGACGTGCCATCGGATCCTCGCGCGTCCGCTCCAGCCGCTGCTCCAGCGTTTCGAGGGAACGGTTCAACTGCTCGAGCGTGGTCTGCGGCCTGCGCTGCCTGCCGGCGTTGAGTGTGTCGAGATAGGACCGCTTGCTGTTCATCGGTGCGTCCGTCTTTCAGAATGGCTGGCTCGCGGCCAGGTTCCCCAAGTCCCTGTCGGAACGAGGCGACAGCGGCGATGCCGCAGTGGAAGACGAGCTTCCCGGGTTCTCACCCGCGCTCCGAAAAACCGTGAAAAATTCGATACAGGATAAACACGGGTAGCCGACGCGCCCACATTTCGCCCAACGTGGTAAACAACGCGTTAACCAAACTTAAGAAGTTGGAAGGATGTTGGATGCCGGCCTGACGGTGCGGCATAAAGCTCGGCGCGCAGAACGCCCTTGCGTCATGAGGCGGCTATCGGTATAGAATTGACGTAAACGTAAAAGGCGCATTGAGCGTGCTATTTGCGATTTGTTTGTTGAAACCACGACCGGAAGCAAGCCCCCGCTTCCAGTCAGGCGACGCACGGTCCAGGACCGCGACGCCACCAGACGGGGAAAGCCAGTGACCATGAAGCTTATCTCGGCCGGCGAGACCGCGGCCAATACCAACAATATGTCTGTCGAAACCGGCGAGGACCTTGTCCGCATCGGCGAGATGGCCAAGAAATATGGAGTGACGCTGCGCACGCTGCGTTTCTATGAAGACAAGGGCCTGCTCAACCCGCAGCGCGACGGTTCGACCCGTCTCTACACGCGCCGCGACAAGGCCCGGCTGAAGCTGATCCTGCTTGGCCGCAAGGTCGGCTTCTCGCTGCGCGACGTCAAGCAGATGATGGACCTCTACGATCCGACCGGTTCCAACACCAAGCAGTTGCGGCTGGCGCTGGACAAGTCGGAAAAGCAGCTTGCCCGCCTGCAGAAGCAGCGGGCGCTGATCGACGACGCCATCAACGAACTGAGCGGCTCGATGTCGGCGGTGCGCCAGATGCTGGCCGAGCGTTCGGCGCCGCAGGCGAGCGTCGCGGGTTAACCCATCCGCTGATTGTCTGACCACCAAAAGCCGCGTGGCCCTGCCGCGCGGCTTTTCGGTGTCTTGGCCACGCCCATGCAGCCTCGCGGCGCTGGCGTGTGCAGCGCCGCGCAGCTACGCTTGTTGCAAGCGGTTGGGCGGGAAATCTTGTCGCATCGAAAAAATTGACGTTTACGCAAACGTCAATTTTTGCTATCCCGACCTCAACATAGGTCCGCATGCCGCCCCTGGCCGACTTCGGGGGCTTCCGGACCAGGTCTGCAGGGTGGAGAAAAAGCATGCCGACATACAGGGCCCCGGTCCAGGACACGCTGTTCGTGCTCAACGAGGTGCTGGGCTACCAGCGCTATTCGAACCTTCCAGGATTTGCCGACGCCACGCCCGATGTGCTGGAGGCCATCCTCGCCGAAGGCGCCAAGCTCGCCGAAAACGTCATGCATCCGCTGAACCGTGTCGGCGACATGGAAGGCTGCGTCCGCCATGACGACGGCTCGGTGACGACACCGAAAGGCTTCAAGGAGGCCTTCGACCAGTATCGCGAGGGTGGCTGGATGGGACTGGCCGCACCGGTCGAATTCGGCGGCCAGGGCCTGCCCTACGCCGTGCACACCGCTGTCGCCGAATACATGGTGTCGGCCAACATGTCGCTGATGATGTATCCTGGCCTGACGCAAGGCGCGATCGCGGCGATCATCACCCACGGCACCGACGAGCAGAAAGCCCAATGGCTGCCGAAGATGGTCGAGGGTGCCTGGACCGGCACCATGAACCTGACCGAGCCGCATTGCGGTACCGATCTTGGCCTGCTGCGCACCAAGGCGGTGCCGAATGGCGATGGCACCTACAAGATTTCAGGCCAGAAGATCTTCATCTCGGCCGGCGAGCACGACATGTCGGACAACATCGTCCATCTGGTGCTGGCCCGCATCGAAGGCGCGCCGGAAGGCGTCAAGGGCATCTCGCTGTTCATCGTGCCGAAGCTCAAGCTCGATGCATCGGGCAAGCCGGGCAAGAGGAACACCGTCTCCTGCGGTTCGATCGAGGAGAAGATGGGCATCCACGGCAATTCGACCTGCGTCATGAACTATGACGAGGCCGAAGGCACGCTGCTCGGCGAGGCCAATGGTGGCTTGAAGGCGATGTTCACGATGATGAACGAGGCGCGGCTCGGCGTTGGCCTGCAAGGGCTGTCCCTGTCGGAGATCGCCTATCAGAACGCCGTCGCCTACGCCAAGGACCGCTTGCAGGGCCGCTCGCTGTCGGGGGCGAAGGCGCCGGACAAGAAGGCCGACCCGATCATCGTCCATCCCGACATCCGCCGCAGCCTGATGACCATGAAGGCCTTCAACGAAGCAGGCCGCGCGCTGGCGCTGTGGACGGCGATCAAGTCCGACATCGCCCACCGCTCCGCTGACGACAAGGACCGCCAGGCCGCCGACGACTACACCGGCCTGATGACACCGGTGGTCAAGGGCGTGCTCACCGACAAGGGGTTCGACCACGCCGTCATGGCGCAGCAGGTGTTCGGCGGTCACGGCTATATCGAAGAACACGGCATGAGCCAGTTCGTGCGCGATGCCCGCATTGCCATGATCTATGAAGGCGCCAATGGCATCCAGGCGCTCGACCTCGTCGGCCGCAAACTCGGTTTGAATGGCGGCCGCGCCGTGCAGGCCTTCTTCAAGGAGGTCGGCGAATTCTGCGAGGAAAACCGCTCCGACGAGAAGATGGCACCCTTCACCAAGGCCCTGAAGAAGGGCCTCAACGATCTGCAGGCGGCGACCATGTGGCTGTTGCAGAACGGCATGGCCAAGCCCGACAATGCGGGCGCTGCCTCGACCGATTTCATGCATCTCTTCGGCCTTGTGGCGCTGGGTTATATGTGGGCGCAGATGGCCAAGGCGGCACTTCTCAAGACGGGCGCCAACGGTTCCCAGTCCTTCTACGACAACAAGGTTGTGACGGCGCGCTTCTTCATGGAGCGGATCATGCCGGAGACCGGCGCTCACCTCGCCCGCATTTCGAGCGGTGCCGATACGCTGATGGCTCTGCCGGCGGAAGCGTTCTAAGCTCGAACGCCGGCACCGCCGGCCCTGTCTGTCGATACGCGGAGGAAATCGTGGCGACAAATCCCGCCGAAGTGCTCTCTTTGCCGAAGCCTGCCTGGGCGGCGGATGAGGTCGGCATGCTCTACGACATGGCGCACCGCTTCATGTCGGAGGAGATCGCGCCGCGCTACGACGAATTCGAGAAGAACGAGATGGTCGACCGCGAGAGCTGGCGCAAGGCCGGTGCTGCCGGCCTGCTCTGTGCCTCGATGCCGGAGGAATATGGCGGCTCGGGCGGTACCTTCGCGCATGAGAGCGCCATCATCGAGGCCATCGGCCATGTCGGTGTCGATGGTTTCGGCATCGGCCTGCACAATTCGATCGTCGCCCCTTACGTCCTTCACTACGGTTCGGAAGAGCAGAAGAAGAAATGGCTGCCGAAGCTGGCGACCGGCGAACTGATCGGCGCCATCGCCATGACCGAGCCCGGTGCCGGCTCCGACCTGCAAGGCGTCAAGACGCGGGCGCAGAAGGATGGCAACCAGTACAAGATCAACGGCTCCAAGACCTTCATCACCAATGGCCAGCTTGCCAACTTCATCATCGTCGTCACCAAGACCGATCCGGAAAAGGGCGCCAAGGGCACCTCGCTGATCGTCGTCGAGACCGACGAGGTCGAAGGCTTCGAGCGTGGCCGCAACCTCGACAAGATCGGGCTGAAGGCCAACGACACCTCGGAACTGTTCTTCAACGATATGCGCGTGCCGACCTCCAACCTGCTCGGCCATGAGGAAGGGCAGGGCTTTGTCCAGCTGATGCAGCAATTGCCGCAGGAGCGGCTGCAGATCGGCACCGGGGCGATCGCCATGATCGAGCGGGCGCTGGCGCTGACCATCGACTACGTCAAGGAACGCAAGGCGTTCGGCAAGGCGATCATCGATTTCCAGAACACCCAGTTCAAGCTGGCCGAACTCAAGACCGAAGCGACCATCGGCCGTGTCTTCTACAATGATTGTGTGACCCGCCACATCGCCGGCGGCCTCGATCCGGTGACCGCATCGATGGCCAAGTATTGGCTGTCCGACCTGCAGGGAAAGGTCGTCGATGAATGCCTTCAATTGCATGGCGGCTATGGCTACATGAATGAATATCCGATCGCCCGCATGTTCCGCGACGCTCGCGTCCAGCGCATCTACGGCGGCACCAACGAGATCATGAAATTGCTGATTGGGCGGAGCCTTTAGGATAGCAATTATGGGCGCATGGGGTTTCAAGATTTTCGAAAACGATGACGCTGCGGATTTCGTCGCCGAATTTGAGAACAGTGGCGCCGTCGCTGTTGCAGGCGCGCTCGATGTGGCTTGCAACAATCTGGACTACATCGAGGCTCCGGATGGCTCGGTTGCACTGGCCGCCGCTGCAATTGTCGCCGCAACTAGCGGGAAGTCCGAGTTCTTGTCGGAACCCGCAGAAACAGCATTGCGAAATGTCTCGAACTGGCAAGCTTTGAGTGGATTGAAGGGCAAGGCAATCCAGGCAGTCGAATGCGTGAGCAGCCCTAACTCTGAACTCATGGAACTCTGGGCTGAAGCCGCTCCTGCTGATGCAGCCAACTTCAAGAACGAACTGAATCGCCTGCGTGCGGCTTTGCGTTAAAGCAAGCCTTAGACGGCACCACAAGGAAGGAACCGAAAAATGGCCGAAGCTTATGTCTATGATGCCGTGCGCACGCCGCGCGGCAAGGGCAAGAAGGACGGATCGCTGCACGAGGTGCCGGCGGTGCGGCTTGCCGCCAAGACACTCGAAGCGTTGCGCGACCGCAATGGGCTCGACACCGGCACTGTCGATGACATCATCTTCGGCTGCGTCGATCCGGTCGGCGAGGCGGGTTCGGTCATTCCGCGCGCCGCCGCCTTCGAGGCCGGCTATGACACCAAGGCGCCCGGCATGCAGATCTCGCGTTTCTGTGCGTCCGGCCTCGATGCCATCAATTTCGGGGCTGCCAAGATCGCGCAGGGCGCCGATGAGATCGTCATCGCCGGCGGCGTCGAATCGATGTCGCGCGTCGGCATGGGCGCCTCCGGCGGCGCCTGGTTCATGGATCCATCCGTCGGCCTGCCCGGCTGGTTCGTGCCGCAAGGCATCTCGGCCGACCTGATCGCCACCAAATACGGCTTCTCGCGCGACGACGTCGACGCCTATGCGGTCGAGAGCCAGAAGCGCGCGGCAAGATCCTGGGCCGATGGCCGTTTCAAGAATTCCGTCATTCCGATCAAGGACCAGAACGGCCTGACCATCCTCGACCATGACGAGCATATGCGCCCGTCAACCGACATGCAGTCGCTGGCCTCGCTCAACCCGTCCTTCGTCATGCCTGGCGAAATGGGCGGCTTCGATGCCGTTGCCGTGCAGAAGCACCCCGAGGTGGAAGAGGTCAACCACGTCCACCATGCCGGCAATTCGTCCGGCATCGTCGACGGCGCCGCCGCCGTGCTGCTCGGCTCGAAGAAGGCCGGCAAGGCGATGGGGCTGAAGCCGCGCGCCCGCATCCGCACCTTCGCCAACATCGGCTCCGAACCGGTGCTGATGCTGACCGGTCCGGTCGACGTCACCGAGAAGCTGTTGAAGCGCGCCAAGATGAAGCTGTCCGACATCGATCTGTTCGAGCTCAACGAGGCCTTCGCTTCTGTCGTGCTGCGCTATATGCAGGCTTTCGATATCGGGCACGACAAGATCAACGTCAATGGCGGCGCCATCGCCATGGGTCATCCGCTCGGCGCCACCGGCGCGATGATCTTCGGCACGGTGCTGGACGAACTCGAGCGCCGCGATCTGAACACCGCTTTGGTGACGCTCTGCATCGGCGCCGGCATGGGCACCGCAACCATCATCGAACGCGTCTGACGGGGAGAGAAATCATGAGCTACACCAATTTCACCCTCGACATCGATACCGACGGCATTGCGCTGGTCACCTGGGACATGCCGGGCAGGTCGATGAATGTCTTCACCGAAGAGGCGATGCTGGAACTGAACGCCATCGTCGACAAAGTGGCCGGCGATGCCGCCATCAAAGGCGCGGTGATCACCTCCGGCAAGGATACCTTCTCCGGCGGCGCCGACATCACCATGCTGCAGAAGATGCTGGCCACCTTCGCCACTGACAAGGGCAAGGACGCGGAAAAGGCGACCAAGGCGCTGTTTGACAATGCCGGCTATATGACCGGCCTGTTCCGCAAGCTGGAGACGTCGGGCAAGCCCTGGGTGTCGGCGATAAACGGCACCTGCATGGGCGGCGCCTTCGAATTGTCGCTCGCTTGCCACGGCCGTGTCGCGGCCGATAGCGACAAGGTCAAGATGGCGCTTCCAGAGGTGAAGATCGGCATCTTCCCGGGGGCCGGCGGCACCCAGCGCGTGCCGCGGCTGACCGATCAGCAGCAGGCCCTGCAGATGCTGACCTCCGGCCAGACGCTGTCGGCGCAGAAGGCCAAGTCGATGGGCCTGATCCACGAGATCGCCGAGCCGGCCAGGCTGGTCGACACCGCCAAGGCGATGATCAGGAACGGGTTGAAGCCAGTGGCGCCTTGGGACGAGAAGGGCTTCAAACTGCCCGGCGGTCCGATCTATTCAGTGGCGGGCGCCAATCTCTGGCCGCCGGCCATCGCCATCCTGCGTCGCGAGACCTATGGCAACTATCCCGCCGCTGCCGCGATCCTGAAATGTGTCTATGAAGGCCTGCTGGTGCCGTTCGACACCGGCCTGCGCATCGAGCAGCGCTATTTCACCGAGATCATGCAGACCAAAGAAGCGGCGGCGATGATCCGCTCGCTGTTCGTCTCGCTGCAGGAGCTGAACAAGGGCGCGCGTCGTCCGGCCGCAGTGCCGGAAACCAGGTTCAAGAAGATCGGCATTCTCGGCGCCGGCTTCATGGGCGCCGGCATTGCTTATGTCACCGCCAAGGCTGGCATTCCGGTGGTGCTGCTCGACCGCGACATGGAGTCGGCCGCCAAGGGCAAGGCGCATTCCGACAGCCTGGCCTCGGATCAGGTGAAGAAGGGCCGCGCCAAGCCCGAGGAGAAGGACAAACTGCTGTCGTTGATCACGCCGACGGCCGACTATGCCGACCTTGCCGGCTGCGACCTGGTGGTTGAAGCGGTGTTCGAGGATTCCGCCGTCAAGAAGAGCGCCACCGAACAGGCTGAAGCCGTGCTGAAGCCGTCGTCGATCTTTGCCTCCAACACCTCGACCATCCCGATCTCGTCGCTGGCCAAGAATTCGGCGCGGCCGAAAAACTTCATCGGCATCCACTTCTTTTCGCCGGTCGACAAGATGATGCTGGTCGAGATCATTCTGGGCAAGAAGACCGGCGACAAGGCGCTGGCCACCGCGATCGACTTCGTCCGTGCCATCAAGAAGACGCCGATCGTCGTCAACGACACGCGCGGCTTCTACGTCAACCGTTGCGTGCTGCGCTACATGTCGGAAGCCTACAAGATGCTGATCGAAGGCGTGCCGGCACCAATGATCGAGAACGCGGCAAAGGCCGCCGGCATGCCGGTTGGCCCGCTGGCGCTCACCGACGAAACGGCCATCGACCTCGCGCAGAAAATCATGAAGCAGACCATGCGCGATCTCGGCGACAAGGCCGTCGACCAGAAGCAGATGGCGCTGATCAACACGCTGGTCGACACCCATGGCCGCTTTGGCCGCAAGAACGGCAAGGGTTTTTACGACTATCCCGCCAAGCCGGCCAAGAAAAAGCTGTGGCCGGGACTCAAGGACCTCTATCCGCAGCTGGCACCGGAGACGGTCGATTATGAGGAGCTGCAGCAGCGGCTCTTGGTCACCATTGCACTGGAAGCAGCGCGGGTGATGGAGGAGTGCATCGTCACCGATCCGCGCGAGGCCGATGTCGGCTCGATCCTGGCCTTCGGCTTCGCGCCCTACACCGGCGGCGCGCTGTCCTATATCGACGGCATCGGCGCCAAGGCATTCGTCAAGATCGCCAAGAGCCTGCAGAAGAAATACGGCGCCGAATTCAAGGCGCCCAGGCTGCTGCTCGACATGGCCGAGAAGGGCGAAACCTTCTACCAGCGCTTCGATCCCTACGCCAAGGGTGCCGTGAAGCAGGCAGCCTGACGCCAGTCGATGCATGTCTGGGCGTGACTACAGCGCCGCGCGTCCTTCGGACGCGCAAAGGGCGCCAAGGCGCGTTACGCTGTTATGGTGGCCCACAGTTTTGTTGGCGATCCGCCGGCCGCGCCCGGTGGACATCGCGGCGGTTGCGCGTTAGACAGGAAGAGGCATTTTTTCCTGTTTCGAGGGAGAGCGAGATTGCTCTCGCATGACCGTGTCTGGGCTGCCATCGATGCTCTCGCCGAGCGCTATTCGCTGTCGGCTTCGGGCCTGGCCCGGCGCGCGGGGCTCGATTCGACCGCCTTCAACAAGTCGAAACGTCTGTCGTCGGACGGCCGCCCGCGTTGGCCTTCGACCGAATCGCTGGCCAAGATCATCGAGGCGACGGGCGCTTCGCTCGATGAATTCACCGGTCTGATCGAAGGCCGGGCCGGATCCGTCCAGGCCGCATCGGTCGCCAGCAGACGCTCGGTGCCGTTGCTCGGCTTTGCCCAGGCCGGCGCAGGCGGCTTCTTCGACGATGCCGGCTTTCCGGCCGGGCAGGGCTGGGACCTGGTTGAGGTGCCGGCGCAATCGACCGAGAGCTCCTATGCGCTGCAGGTGCAAGGTGATTCCATGCTGCCGCTCTACCGCAATGGCGACGTTCTCATCGTCGAGCCGGGCGCCGTCACCCGCAAGGGCGATCGCGTCGTCGTCAAGACCACCGCCGGCGAGGTGATGGCCAAGGTGCTGGAGCGCCAGACCGTCAAGTCGATTGCGCTGGTCTCGCTCAATCCCGATCATCCGGACCGCGACATTCCCATGCGCGATGTCGAATGGGTGGCGCGGATCGTCTGGGCAAGCCAGTAGGTCCGGCCGGTGCGGCTCCCTCATCTTGCCCTGGCGGTTCTGATGGTCCCGGTGATGGCGGCGATCGTCGTCGCTGGCGGTCGCACGCTGAAGAGAAGTGAAAGCGTGGTCACTGTGGATCAGGTTGATCCAAGCGCCGATACGCTCCCGCAGGAGGGCGCCGGGACGGTGCCCGAAGAGCCGGTCACTTCAGCCATATCAGCCCCACAGCCGCCAAAGCCGGCGCCACATTCGCGGGCGATCGATCCCGAAACTATCGCGCCACCTGAACTGCCCGCCGAGGGACTTGAGCGTGTCGAGCCGCGCGCGCCGTTGAGCAAGCTGGCGCTGGCCGTGCCGCCCAAGCCGAAAATGCCCGACGACTGGAACGGGACAAAGCTGTTCCAGCCGGTTGCGCCGGCCGCCGGCCTGATCCAGGCGAAGGGCTATTCGGTCGCGGTTTCCGGCGTCGACGTCGTCAGGCAGGACGAGACCTGTAGCGATGACGGCAAATCCTGGCCGTGCGGCGTCCGGGCGCGGACTGCGTTCCGCGCCTTCCTGCGCGGCCGCGCGGTGGTCTGTACCGTGCCACCTGAGGGCGGTCGCGACCTGATCGCCGCCGAATGCCGGATCGGCAAGCAGGATGTCGGCCAATGGCTGGTCGAGAACGGCTGGGCGCGGGCCGCCAAGGGTGGGCCCTATGTCGAGGCCGGCGACAAGGCCCGCACGGCGAAGAAAGGCATTTTTGGATCGGCGCCGAACCTGTCCGGCATGCCGGCGATGCCGGCCGCACCGAGCCCGGCGCCCCAGGCGCCGAGCTCGATCCTGGAAGAGGTCGACGGCGTGCTCAAGCCAGCTGACCAGCCAGCGCCCGCTCAATGAGCGCCCGCGTCTCGGCAATGCCATAGAGCGCGGCGAAAGAGCCGAAGCGCGGGCCGCGCTCCTGGCCGATCAGCACCTGGTAGATCATCTGGAAGAAGGCGCCCGATACGCCGGGGCCGCCTTCCGGGCTCTGTTTGGAATGATCCTGATAGCGTTCGATCCTGCGCGCGACGTTGAGCGAAGCGTTCTGGATCGCTTCGCCGTTGGCGTCCGCCGGCAGCGCGCCAAGCGCCGTGTCGAGGGCTGCCAGCGCTTCGCGCTCGACCTCGTCGGCCGGGCGGAAAGTTTTCGTCGGCTTCACGAAATCGTCGAAATAGCGGATCGCGTGGCCGACCAGCTGGTCGAGCTCGGGATGCGTCTTTGGCGTCACGCCTTGGGTATGGCGCGAAATGAACCCCCACAGCACATCCTTGTTCTGCGCGTTGGAAGCGCTGACCAGATTGAGCAGCAGCGAGAACGGCACCGGCATGTCGATGGCAGGCGGGTTGCCGTCATGCATATGCCAGACCGGGTTGCCCAGCCGCTCCTTCCAGTCCTGCCGGGGATAGGCGGCAAGGAAAGTGTAATACTCGTCCACCGCCCTCGGGATGACGTCGAAATACAGCTTCTTGGCCTGCCGCGGCCGCTGGTACATATAGAGCCCGAGGCTTTCGGTCGGCGCATAGGTCAGCCATTCGTCGATAGTCAACCCGTTGCCCTTCGACTTCGAGATCTTCTGGCCGTTCTCGTCCAGGAACAGCTCGTAGACGAAATGCTCCGGCGCGCGCCCGCCCAGAATGTTGCAGATGCGGTCATAGACCACCGCATTGGTCTGGTGGTCCTTGCCGAACATCTCGAAATCGACGCCAAGCGCTGCCCAGCGCATGCCAAAATCCGGCTTCCACTGCAGCTTCACCCTGCCGCCGGTGATCGAAAGCGTGGTCTCGGTGCCCTCGTCGTCGAAGGTGACGGTGCCGGCCTTGGCGTCGACATGCTTCATCGGCACGTACAGCACGCGGCCGCTCTTCGGCGAAATCGGCAGGAACGGGCTGTAGGTCGCCTGCCGCTCGGGGCCGAGCGTCGGCAGCATCACCGCCATGATCTGGTCATAGCGTTCGGCGGCGCGCAGCAGCATCGCGTCGAAGCGGCCCGACTTGTAATATTGCGTCGCGCTGGCGAACTCGTAGTCGAAGCCGAACGTATCCAGGAAGCGGCAAAGCATCGCGTTGTTGTGATCGGCAAAGCTCGCGTAGTCGCCGCCGAAAGGGTTGGGGACCGACGACAGCGGCTTGTGCAGGTGCGGCTCCAGCGCTGTGCGATCCGGCACGCTGTCGGGTATCTTGCGCATGCCGTCCATGTCGTCGGAAAAGCACAGCAGCTTGGTCGCAACCTTGTCCTGCGTCAGGACGCGGAAGGCATGCCGCACCATCGACGTGCGCGCCACCTCGCCGAAGGTGCCGATATGCGGCAGGCCGGACGGTCCGTAGCCGGTCTCGAACAGGATCGTTTGGGGAAAGTCGGAGCCTTTGTAGCGCTCGATGATCTTCTTGGCTTCCTCGAAAGGCCATGCCTTGCTCTCGGTCGCAGCCGCCAGCAGCTCGGGATTGAGATCGATGATGTTTGATCCCGCCATGTCACTGTTTTCCAAATTATTCGCCGGCCTAGATCATTCGAAGACGGGGCCGGAGCAGGGGTTTTCAACCGGTCTCTAGGCGTGCATCGCCGGAGCGTCAACGCGTGCAACGCTTTTTCCTTGCGGTGCAGATACCGCGTTCCTACTTTCGGAACCCATTCAAGGAGAAAAGAATGCCGTTGCCGACGCCGCATGAAGCGCTGATCTACCTGATGGTCATCACCTCGGCCTCCGATCGCGACATGACCGATGTCGAACTGGCACGGATCGGCGAGGTCGTCCGCTCATGGCCGGTGTTCGAGGATTTCAACCACGACCGGCTGGTCGGCGTCGCCCAGGCTTGCCAGCAGATGCTGCTTGAAAAGGACGGGCTGGAAGGCGTTCTTGCGCGGGTTGCCGAGGTTCTGCCCGAGCGCTTGCGCGACACTGCCTATGCCGCCGCCTTCGAAGTGGCCGCCGTCGATCTCGAAATGCGCATGGAAGAAGTGCGGGTGCTGCAGCTGATCCGGCGTCAGCTCGATCTCGACACGCTGACGGTCGCCGCCATCGGCCGCGGCGCCAAGGCCCGGCTGCGCACCTTAACCTAGTCGGCTCTGTGTTCGCCTAGAAAAAACTGACCGGAAAATAGCGCAGGTAGAACTCGGCGAACGTGCCTTTCATCGAAATCTCCTGCAGCGCGTAGTCGAGTGCTGCGGCCAGCGCCGGGTCGTCCGCCCTGGTGGCGATGGCCATGCCCGACCCCAGATATTCGGGCGCCAGATAAGGGCCGCCGGCAAAGCGGCAGCAGCCCGCTGCGTCCGAGCCCCCAAGCCAGAAGGCCAGGCGCATGCCGTCGCCGAAGGCGGCGTCGAGTTTGCCCGCCTTGAGATCGGCATAGAGATCTTCCGGCCTGTCGAAGGGGACGATCTGAACGGTGTTGAAATAGTCGCGCAGCATGCGCTCATGCGCCGAGCCGGCGACCACGCCGACACGCTTGCCGCGCAGCTTGTCGAAGACCGGTTCGACCAGCGCCTTGTTCTTCGGCACGACGAAGCGTGCCGGGAACTGCAGGTAGGAGCGTGAGAAGGCGTATGTCGAACGCGATTCCGGTGTTGCGGCGATGCCGGCGATGATCGCCTCGCCTTCGCCTTTCTGCAGCGCTGTCTCCAGCTCGGCCCAGGGCAAGGCCTGGATCTGGCATTTGTCGACAATGCCAAGTTCGGCGCAGATGGCGCGCGCCAGATCGATGTGAAAACCGGACAGCTTTCCTGCACCATCGAGGAAATTGAAGGGCGGGAAATCCGTGGTCGTCAGGAATCGCAAACGGGGCAGCGCCGAAAGGTCCGGCTTCGGCAACCGCTCCTTGGCATCCCACAGCACCGGAACCTGCGGCTGGGCGGGGCGCGCGGCACCGGCGACCGACAGCGCTCCGACCAGCATCGACGCAAGAGCCAAGAACCTCCACTGGAACGCCACAATAATACTCCGCCGCAGTCGCGTTGGCAGGGTTTTGGTACGAAAATGACACAGGTACAATGCTTTTTGATTTCAAAGCGTCAATTTCAGGGTATGCTTTAGGGGGATTGCAAATAGCAGTGGCTGCCTTGGTGGGGGACCAGGGTTGAGAACCACAACCGGAAACGAGCGCTTTGCAATCCGTGGACCGTGGCGAAATGCAAAGCAGGCATGGACCATCGGTCTCAATGCATGAGGCAACATGGGGTTGATGTTGCGATGGGTCAGTTCGATCGCACGCTGGAATACATAGATCAGCTACAGCACGCCGGAACGGCGGCGGCAGTCTGTGAAAAGCTGCTGGGCATAACGTCGGATTTCGGACTCACCGCACTGATGGCGGGAACCGTGCCGCAGCCTGGCACGCCGGCCGGCCAGCAAAAGCAGCATGTGCTTCTCTGTGACTGGCCTGTTGAATGGCTGGAGCGCTATGTCGCGCGCAACTATGTCGATCACGACCCGGTCGTCAGCCACATGAAGCAGCTGCAGGCGCCGTTCCAGTGGCGCGAAGCCTCGCAGGGCGCCCGCATCGACAAGGGCAGCGGCGAAGTGATGGGCGATGCCGGCGTGTTCAAGTTGCGCGACGGACTGGCCTTCCCACTGATCACGCTCGATGGCCAGATCGTCATGGTGTCGCTGGGCGGCGAGGCAGTCGAATTGTCGGCGGCCGAGTTCGGCCTGGTGTCGCTGGTGTCGACCTATGCGGTCGGCCGCGCCATGCAGCTCCATACGATGGCGGACAAGACCATCGATCATATCGTATTGACGCCGCGCGAACGCGAATGCCTGCAATGGGCCGCCGTCGGCAAGTCCGAATGGGAGATTTCGCAAATCCTCGGCATCTCCGAACACACCTCGGAGAAACATCTTCTTAACGCCAAAAGCAAACTTGGTGCCGTCAACCGGGTGCAGGCCGTCGCGGAAGCGATAAGGCGCGGCTACATTAGTTAGGTCGGCCGTGCCGGCCTAGCAATTCTAGCCTACGCGATCACGCAATTTTCTCATCGAAGCACGGCCGTATCTTCCTCTGGAACCAGGAGATGACGGTATGCTTTTTTCTCTCTCAACCCAAGAATTGATGGAACGTCCAGACCTTTGGGAGGCCGTCCATCGCCTGCGCTACAAGATATTCGTCGAGGAGATGGGATGGGATGATCTCAGGCGCCCCGACGGGCTCGAATGCGATCAGTTCGATCATGACGAAGCCGTCCATCAGATCGTCATCAGGGGCAGTGAAGTCGCAGGCTACCAGAGGCTCTTGCCGACGACACGCGGGCATCTTCTGACCGAGGTGCTGACCGATCTCTTTGAGGGAACGCCACCCTCCGGACCGAGCATCTACGAGTTGACCCGTTATGCGGTCGCTCCCGGTTACCGCGATGGCCGCCGCGGTGTGTCGACTGTCGGCACCGAGCTGATTGCCGGCTTCGTCGAGTGGGGGCTGAAGCGCAACGTCAACCAGATGATCATCGAGTTCGAGCCTATGTGGGTGCTGCGTGCATTGCAGCTGCACTTCCTGGCGACCCCGCTGGGCTATCAGCGCACCTATGGCAACCAGCAGGTCGTCGCCACCCTGCTTACCTTCAACGAGCACACGCTCGATGTGGTGCGTTCGCGCCGCAATCATTTTGCCCCCGTGCTTGCCAGGGGATATCCCGACATGCTCGGGCAAAGGCGCGCGTCATGAGATCGGAGGCAGTCATGGGCGCACACCCGCAACCAGAACTCCGCAACCACACGCTGATCGTCACCGTGTCCTCAAATGACGGCCGGCCGGTGTTGGACAGAAGAGCCTACGAAAGCCTGGCGAAGACCTTCCACGAAGCCGCCGACGATGAGGAGGTCCGCGTCGTCGTGCTGCGCGGCCTGGCAGGCTGCTTCTGTCTCGGCGGCGATTTCTCCGAATTCCTCGACGCCACCAAGCACCAGAAACTGATCGCTGCCGTCACCGATCTGTTCCGCACGCTGGCGACGTTTCCAAAGCCCATCCTTGCCTGCGTCGATGGCGATGCCGTCGGCGTCGGTTGCACCATCCTGTTCCATTGCGACATGGTGATTGCGTCCGATCAAAGTACGTTCCGGGTCCCGTTCGTCGATTTCGGCCTGGTGCCGGATGCGGCGACCAGCATTCTGGCGCCGCAGAAGCTCGGCTATGCCGGTGCTTTCCGCTTCTTCTGCCTCGGCGACACGCTCCGCGCAGAGGACGCAAGGGCGCTCGGCCTCGTCGCCGAGATCGTGCCGGGTGGCAGCGTCGAGGAAGCGGCCCTCGGCCGGGCGAGACAGCTTGTCAAGAAACCGGTCGCCGCCTTGCTGCAGACACGCGGCCTACTCAAGGGCAACACCGGCGCGCTGTGCGACCGCATCGACCAGGAGATTTCGCTCTTCCAGCAGGCACTGCAGGACGACACCACGCTGCGTCGCCTGCAGCGCATTGCCCGGCTGGTAGCTTAGGAGCCGCGGGCAAAAAGCATCGCCGCGCGGCCTCTGGCTGCGCGGCGCAAAAGCGTCAGTCCTGTTTCCCAGGCCATCCTATTCTTTCAAAAACGACGGCCCTTCGCCGATGATCTTCTTGTCTTCCTTGCCGATGATTTCGAGATCGCGGCCGTCGTAGGGCAGCGACAACAGGATGCGCCGCATCACCGCCAGCCGCGCGCGGCGCTTGTCGTTGGCCCGTATAACGATCCACGGCGCGAACTCCTTGTGGGTGCGCTCGAACATGGTGTCGCGGACCTTGGTGTAGTCGTCCCATTTGGTGATGCCGGCAATGTCGATCGGCGAAAACTTCCAGCTCTTCAGCGGGCTGTAGCGGCGATCGTGGAAGCGCTCGAGCTGCGTTTCCCGGCCGATGTTCAGCCAGAACTTGAAGAAGTGGATGCCCTCGTTGGAGATCATCCGTTCGAAATGCGGCGTCTCGTCGAGAAACTGTTCGTGCTGCTGCGGCGTGCAGAAACCCATCACCGGCTCGACGCCGGCACGGTTGTACCAGGAGCGGTCGAATGTGACGAATTCGCCCGATGTCGGGAAATGGTCGACATAGCGCTGGAAGTACCACTGCCCCTGCTCGGTCGGGGTCGGCTTGGTCAGCGCCACGTTGCGCGCGGTACGCGGGTTCAGATATTGGCGCACCACAAAGATGGTGCCGCCCTTGCCGGCGGCGTCGCGGCCCTCGAACAGCGCCATCACCCGTTTGCCGGTCGACTGCAGCCACGCCTGCGCCTTGACCAGTTCGATCTGCAATTTCTCGAGCGTCTCGTCATACTCGTCGCTCTTCATCTTCTTGTCGTAGGGATAGTCGCCGGCGGTCAGCTTGTTGTCCTCGACCCAGGCGGGAAGCACGGGATTTTCGATATCGAACTCCCGCTCCTTGCCGTCGATCCTGATCTTCAACGGACCCGAAGACGGCGCGGCGGGAGTTTCCTTGGTTTTTTTCATCGAGACGAACCCCTTTCCTGCTTCCGGACTCATGCTATTGGGAGCCTCCGGAGCGGTCCAGCGGAAGTTTCCGTCAGCCGTGCGACCGGTGTGAAGACGTCGGGTGCGGGCGCGCGAGCGAATGGCTGAGCTGGACGCAGAGCAGAAAGGCATGGGGCAAACCCTGGCCGTCCGGCTGTGGAACAGCCGCTGGCTACTGACCGCCGGTGTCGTCGCGGTTCTCGCTGTTTATGCTTTGGCTGCGATATCTGCCTATGTCGTCCTTGCGGCGCTGGCGCTGCTGCTTGCAGCGGCAATGCTGCCGGCCACCGGTACGCGCCAATCCGCCGAGAGTGGCTCAGCGATCGAGGCAATCGGTCTGCAACGGCTCTCCGGCGAATATCTTGCCGCCGCCGTCGCCGACCCGCTGATCATCTTCGACCGGACCGCCACCATCGTCCACGCCAATGCCGCCGCTTTTGCCGCCTTCGGCGGGATCGCACCTGGCCTGTCGCTGTCGCTAAAATTCCGGGCGCCGGAAATGCAGGCTCTACTGGACGGCGTGTTGTCGGGCGATGTCGCCTCCGACGTCGTCGACTATACGGAGAAGCTGCCGGTCGAACGGGTTTACCGGGTGAGCGCGTCCTCGGTCGGCCACGGCACAGATCTCTATGTGCTGGTGTTCAAGGACCAGAGCGAAGCGCGCAGGATCGACCGCATGCGCGCCGATTTCATCGCCAATGCCAGCCACGAACTGCGCACGCCGCTCGCCTCGATCGCCGGCTTCATCGAAACGCTGCGCGGTCCGGCCCGCAACGACCCGGCGGCGCGCGACCAGTTCCTGCAGATCATGCAGAGCCAGACCGGTCGCATGGCGCGTCTGATCGACGATTTGTTGTCGCTGTCGCGGCTCGAGATGAAGCCCTATCTGATCCAGGGAACCGAGGTCGACCTGCGCGAGACAGTCGACAGCGTCATCGATTCGCTCGGACCGCTGGCCAGGGAAAACAGCGTTGCCATCGAGCGGGATTACGCCGACGGGCCGCTTGATGTACCGGGGGATCGCGACGAGCTTTTCCAGGTTTTCGAGAACCTCCTGGAGAACGCCTGCAAATACGGGCAGTCGGGCGGGCGCGTCGTGGTGTCGATCACGCACAGCGATGCCGGCCCGGAGCCGGGTATCGACGTGACCATCAGGGACTTTGGCACCGGCATTCCCGAGGAGCACATTCCGCGCATCACCGAGCGCTTCTATCGCGTCGATGTCGAGACCAGCCGCACCCAGAAGGGCACAGGCCTTGGTCTGTCGATCGTCAAGCATATCCTGACACGCCACAACGCCCGGCTTTCGATCAAGTCCGAAGTCGGCAAGGGCGCTGCCTTCTCGGTTCATTTGCCGACGCACTGATACCGCCCTAGTTTTCCACGGGACGGTTTCTTTTTTCTGTCATCCGGCTAGCGTATCAGCGGGGATTCGAGGAAACGACGCAAGTCAAAACAGCCCGTGGAAGGCATTCGTCCATGCAGTCCGTGCATACTGTCAGCGCCTATGACGAGGAGTTGAAATATCTGTCGAAGCGCATCGCGGCGATGGGCGGCCATGCCGAGCGTATGGTCGAACAGGCGATTGCCGCCCTCGTCAATGCCGACCCCGGCCTTGCCCAGAAGGTCATCCGCGACGATGCCGTGCTGGATGAAGGGCAACGCGAAATCGACGACAAGGCGATCATCATCATCGCCAAGCGTCAGCCGATGGCGACGGACCTGCGCGAGATCGTCGGCGCCATCCGCATCTCGGCCGATCTCGAACGGGTCGGCGACCTCGGCAAGAACGTTGCCAAGCGGGTCGTCGCCGTCATCGACGGCCGCCAGCCGACCAGCTTGTTCCGCGGCCTCGAGGCCCTGGCCAACCTGGCGCTGACCCAGCTCAAGGAAGTGCTCGACGTCTACGCATCGCGCTCGGTCGACAAGATCGGCTTCGTGCGCGACCGCGATGACCAGATCGACGCCATGTACACATCGCTGTTTCGCGAATTGCTGACCTACATGATGGAAGATCCGCGCAACATCACGCCGTGCACGCATCTGCTGTTTTGCGCCAAGAACATCGAGCGGATCGGCGATCACGCCACCAACATCGCCGAGACCATCTACTATATCGTCACCGGGGAGCAGATGCCGGCCGAGCGGCCGAAGGGCGACATGACCGACAAGATCGGCATGTCCTCGACACCGCCCGGTTAATTAAACGGTCGTGCTCTCGAAGCGTCGGCCGAATTGCGCTAAGCTTTCCGGGCTTTCCTGTATCCTCGTCCGTGGATTTGTTTCGGGAGGTCGTGATGGAAAATGTTCGGAACCTGACCCCGGCGCCTGCGCCGACATCCGGCATTATCGCTTGCGGCGTCTACACGGCCGGGCGCCGTATTGCCGACATTCCCATCGAGGAAGCCGGCGAATGGGCAAAAAAATCCGGTCACGTCGTCTGGATTGGCCTGCTCGAGCCCGACCGCAACCTGCTGCTTCGGGTCCAGGCGCAGTTTCACCTGCATGAGCTGGCGATCGAGGATGCCGAGCACCCACACCAGCGGCCGAAGATCGAGCAATATGGCGACGCCTTGTTCATCGTCGCCCGCACCGCGCAGCTGATCGACGGCCGGGTCACCTTCGGCGAGACCCATCTGTTCGTCGGCAGCGGCTACATCGTCAGCGTCAGGCACGGCCCGTCCACCTCCTATGCCGCCGTTCGTCAGCATTGGGAAAGCTGCCCGCATTCGCTGGCCAAGGGCGAGGATTTCGTCCTCTATGCCATTCTCGATTTCATCGTCGACAATTACATGCCGGTGCTCGAGCAGATCGAGGACGAGGTCGAGGCGATCGAGGACAAGATTCTGCTGAAGCCGATGACCGGCCCCGATATCGAGCGGCTCTATATGCTGCGCCGTGATCTTTTGCGCCTGCGCAATGCGGCGCTGCCGCTGGTTGAGGTTTGCCGCCGGCTGACCAGTTCCGAGCTGCCGCAGATCCACTCGGCCATGCATCCGCTGTTTCGTGACGTGACCGACCATATCCGCACCGTGCAGGAAAAGATCGACAGCCTGCGCGAGGTGCTGGCGTTTGCTTTCGAGGCCAGCCTTCTGGTCGGCCAGAGTCAGGAAACGGCGAACACCAAGAAGCTCGCCTCTTGGGCCGCCATCCTGGCGGTGCCGACAGCCCTCGCCGGCATCTACGGGATGAATTTCGACGACATGCCGGAACTGAAGATGGAATACGGCTATCCGGTGGTGCTGACCGCGATCGCGCTGATCTGCGCGTTTCTCTACTGGCGCTTTCGCAAGAATGGCTGGCTGTGAAAGAGAGCGAATAGCGAGTAGCGAATAGAGGAAAACAGGATTGCCTCTTCGCGGGGGCTCAATCAGTTTCTATTCGCTATTCGCTATTCGCTATTCGCTATTCGCTATTCGCTATTCGCTATTCGCTATTCGCTATTCGCTATTCGCTATCCGCTCAGCGACTCCGCCGCCGCTCCGATGCCGGCTGGAACGCCACGCGGGCGTGGTACTTGCAGTAGGGTCCGGTTTCGGCGGCATCGTTGCCGCAGAAATGGAAGTCCTCCGAAAGCGGATCGCCGTTCGGCCATTTGCAGGTCCGCTCGGTCAGCTCGACGAGCTGCAGGTGCCGTGAGATCGGCACTACGACATTCTCGACCGGGCGGATGTAGTGGTGGCGCGCCACCGGTTCGGCGTCGAACTGCGTCTGCAAGGCCGTGGAGCCGATCGATGACGTGACATGACGGACCGCGCTTGCGGCGCGCGACACCGATTTCTGAACAGTCGATCCTTGCGCCGCCTTCTTCTGGCGTGCCGGCGTGGCGGTCGAACGTCCGCGGCCCGACAGTTTCAGCCGGTGCACCTTGCCGATGACCGCATTGCGGCTGACCCCTCCGAGCTGCGCAGCAATCTGGCTTGCGCTCAGACCCTCCGACCACAGTTTTCTGAGAAGTTCTACCCGCTCGTCAGTCCAGTTCATGAGACCGCGCTCCTCTAAGCGTGCGCAATCGGAATCCACTCCCGACCCGGCAACATTTGCCGGGGCAGACACCACATATATCTGGTGATTAGGTCCGCCGCACGAAATCTAGTTATTTCTCGACTACAACTACTCTATGCGCTGACTCGGTGACAAGAGTCCGAAGTGCAACACGAATCGGTTTTTTCGGTTTTCCCCAACTTGCCCGGTCGCTCGTGAGCCGGCGCTGCGTTGGAGGGCTTGTTGCGCGCCACTACGCGACGTTTTCGTTGACTTCATGGCCGAAAAACACGATAAGCCGCACAGGCCGCCGCTTTGGCGGCTTTTTTGATTTTCCGGTACCGGAGACGCATATAATGAGCGGTTCGGCGCTTTACGAGACCTTTGCTCGCGCCCCCCTGGCCTTCGACCACGGGGAAGGCACTTGGCTGATTACCGACAAGGGCGAGCGATATCTCGATTTCGCCGGCGGCATCGCCGTCAATTCGCTGGGCCACAGTCATCCGCATCTGGTCGCAGCACTCACCGACCAGGCCGCCAAACTGTGGCATGTCTCCAATCTCTACGAGATTCCGGGGCAGAGCCGGCTCGGCGAGCGGCTGGTGGATGCCACCTTCGCCGACAAGGTGTTCTTTACCAATTCCGGCGCCGAGGCGCTGGAATGCGCGATCAAGACGGCGCGGCGCTACCATTTCGTCAAGGGACATCCCGAACGCTTCCGCGTCATCACATTCGAAGGCGCTTTCCATGGCCGCACGCTGGCGACCATCGCTGCCGGCGGCCAGTACAAGTACCTTGAAGGGTTTGGACCCAAGGTCGAGGGTTTCGACCAGGTAGGCTTCGACGACATCGATGCGGCCGAAAAGGCGATCACGCCGGAGACCGCCGCGATCCTGATCGAACCGGTACAGGGCGAGGGCGGTATTCGCCCGGTGCCGACGCAATCTCTGAAGCGGCTCAGGCAGCTGTGCGAACAGCACGGCCTGCTCTTGATCTACGACGAGGTCCAGTGCGGCATCGGCCGCACCGGCAAGCTGTTCGCGCATGAATGGTCCGGTGTCACGCCCGACATCATGGCGATCGCCAAGGGCATTGGCGGCGGCTTCCCGATGGGCGCCTGCCTTGCCACGGATGAGGCGGCCATTGGCATGACATCCGGCGTGCATGGCACCACTTTCGGCGGCAACCCGCTGGCCATGGCGGTTGGCAACGCCGTGCTCGACGTGGTGCTGGAAGACGGCTTCCTCGAGGATGTCCAGCGCAAGGCGCTGCTGATCAAGCAGGGGCTGGCGGCGGTCGCCGACGAGTTTCCCGAGGTCATCGAGGACATCAGGGGCACCGGGCTGATGCTCGGCCTCAAATGCGCGATGCCCAACACCAAGGTGAACATGGCACTGCGCGACCAGCACCTGCTGGCCGTTCCGGCCGGCGACAACGTCATTCGTCTGTTGCCGCCGCTCACCGTCACCGATGCCGAGATCCACGACGCGCTCAACCGCATCCGCGCCGGCGCCAAGGGCCTGGCGGAGGCGATCGCCTCCGCCGCCGCGAAGTAATCCCGGAACCATTGCTGATGTCAGTCCGCCACTTCACCGATCTTTCCGCCGTTTCCGAAGGCGATCTGCGCTTCATGCTTGACGATGCGGTGGTGCGAAAGGCTCGCCTCAAGGCCGGCGAGCGCACCAGGCCGCTCGAAGGCAAGGTGCTGGCGATGATCTTCGACAAGCCGTCGACGCGCACGCGCGTGTCCTTCGACGTCGGCATGCGCCAGCTTGGTGGCGAGACCATCATGCTGACCGGCACCGAGATGCAGCTCGGCCGTTCCGAGACCATTGCCGACACCGCCAAGGTGCTGTCGCGCTATGTCGACGCGATCATGATCCGCACCACCTCGCATGAGCGGCTGCTGGAACTGACCGAGAACGCCACCGTTCCGGTCATCAACGGCCTGACCGACGACACCCATCCCTGCCAGCTGATGGCCGATATCATGACCTTCGAGGAGCATCGCGGTCCGGTCGCCGGCAAGACCATCGCCTGGACCGGCGACGGCAACAATGTGCTGCATTCGCTGCTCGAGGCCTCGGCGCGGTTCCGCTTCAACCTCAACGTCGCCGTGCCCGAAGGCAGCGAGCCGGCGCAGAAGCATATCGACTGGTCGCAAGCGCATGGCGGCAAACTACACTTCACCCGCTCGCCCGAGGAAGCCGTCGATCAGGTCGACTGCATCGTCACCGATTGCTGGGTGTCGATGGGCCAGGAACATCGCGCCCGCGGCCACAACGTGTTCTCGCCCTACCAGGTCAATGCCAAGCTGATGGCCAAGGCCAAGCCGGACGCATTGTTCATGCACTGTCTGCCGGCGCATCGCGGCGAGGAAGTGACCGACGAGGTCATTGACGGGCCGCATTCGGTGGTCTTCGACGAGGCCGAGAACCGACTCCATGCGCAGAAGGCGGTTCTGGCGTGGTGCCTCGGCGCTTGATCCGGGCCGACTTGATCCGGGCCGACTTGATACAGGGCTGGGTGATGCCTATCTGCGGGCCATCACGCAAAAACAGCGCGTTTCGACGCATGCGCCCCGGAGGGCGGCATGGCCGCGCCCCGGAGCTTTGTCATGTTGGAAACCTATCAAGTGACTGAACATCACCCCAAACTCGGCGAATTCGGCTACGCCGGTGACGATCACGTCGTGCCTTTCGAGGTCGGTCCGCTCGATGTGCGCGGCCGCACCGTTCAGCTCGGGCCGATGCTCGACGCCATCCTGACCCGCCACGACTACCCCGAGCCGGTCGCCCGCCTGCTGGCGGAAGCCTGTGTGTTGACGGTCCTGCTTGGCACCTCGCTCAAATTCGAGGGCAAGTTCATCTTGCAGACCCGCACCGACGGGCCGGTCGACATGCTGGTGGCGGATTTTTCCACGCCCTCGGCACTGCGCGCCTATGCGCGCTTCGATGCCGACCGGCTGGAGGCGCTGGTCGCGGCCGGCGAAACGTCCCAGCAGACGCTGCTCGGCAGCGGCGTGCTGGCGCTGACCATCGACCAGGGCGCTCACACGCAGCGCTATCAGGGCATCGTCCAGCTCGACGGCGAAACGCTGGAGGATGCGGCACGCACCTATTTCCGTCAGTCGGAGCAGATCCCGACCGATCTCAGGCTCTCGGTGGCCAAGCTGCTGACGCCTGGCGTCGGCGGCGCCCGCGAGCAATGGCGTGCCGGCGGCATCCTGGCGCAGTTCCTGCCGCAGTCGCCCGAGCGCATGCGGGTTCCGGACCTGCCGGGTGGTGACGGCGATCCGCGCGAGGAAATCCACGGTCCGGCCGACAATTCCTGGCAGGAGCTGCTGGCATTGCTCGGCACCATCGAGCCGACCGAACTGATCGACCCGACGATCGGCGCCGAGCGGCTGCTCTACAGGCTGTTCCACGAACATGGCGTGCGCGTCTTCGGCGGCGTTCCGGTCGCCGACCAGTGCTCATGCTCGCGCGACAAGATCCGCGGCATCCTCGAGGGCTTCTTGGCGCAGGAGATCAAGGACAGCACCGAGGACGGCGGCATCCACGTCGCCTGCGAATTCTGCTCGAAGCAATACGACTTCGATCCGGCGGAATTTACGGCGGCTCAGTAGAGAAAAATACGCATCACCGGCTGCTTCGCGGCCGGTGAGCGAACTAATTCACCGTTCGCCGGGTGCCCGGCAGATCAAGCGAAAAGGCGGGGATGGCGATGTCGAACGTCTCGCCCCGCTTGTTGCGCATGGTGTAGTGCCCGACCATGATGCCGGACGGTGTCGAGAGCGGGCAACCGGACGTGTATTGATAGCTGTCACCGGGATTGAGTTCGGGCTGATCGCCGACGACGCCCGGTCCGCGCACCTCCTCGACCCGGCCGGTGCCGTCGGTGATGTGCCAATAGCGAGACAACAGCTGCACGAAATCGTCCGACTGGTTGTCGATCGTTATCTGATAGCCCCAGACATAGCGGTTCTCGGACGGATCCGAGCGGTCCTCCAGATAGAACGGCCTGACCTGCACTTCGATGTTGCGCGTCACGGCGCGGTACATAAGCGGCTCCAAAACAATCCAGGTCGAACTGTCCTCGCTCCGAGCGAGCAGGTCAACGTGCGCGTCTTGTCGCGCCCGGCCTGAAAGGCAGGTGCCGACAAAGAATGTCATTTAAGTGACACATGACAATGGTGGTGTGCACGAAGCGGGCGACTCGGCGCTCTGTCGAACTGTTGAAAACGGCCATCACGCGGGCCGTCTTTTCTGGAGTGACCAGATCTCGATGGAACTCACGCTCATAACCGCCTCGCTTTCGATCGCTCTCATTCTCTCAAATCTCGCCAGCATCCTGCTCGCCGCTTCGCGTCTGAAGCGGCGCCGCACCATCGCGCCGCCGGCCGGCAAGTCGCGGCCGGTGTCGATCGTCGTGCCGTCGCGTGGCGTCGAGCCGTTCACGCAGGAGACGCTGGAGCGTGCCTTCTCGCTCGACTGGCCGCGCTACGAGCTGATCTTCTGCGTCGCCCATGCCGATGATCCGGTGGTCAGGCTGATCTACGCCGCCATCGCCCGCTTCCCCAAGGTGCCGGCCCGGCTGTTGATCGGCGACGACCGTATCAGCGCCAATCCGAAGCTCAACAATTGCGTCAAAGGCTGGGAGGCGGCGCGCCACGATTGGGTTGTCTTGGCCGATTCCAACGTGTTGATGCCGAGAGACTATATTCAGCACCTCATGGCGGCGTGGCGGCCGGATACCGGCCTTGTCTGCTCGACGCCGATCGGCTCGCGGCCGGCCGGCTTCTGGGCCGAAGTCGAATGCGCCTTCCTCAACACGCTGCAGGCGCGCTGGCAATATGCCGGCGATGCGCTTGGCCTCGGCTTTGCCCAGGGCAAGAGCATGTTGTGGAACAAGCCGATGCTCGACGCCAGCGGCGGCATCCGTGCGCTGGCCGCCGAGATCGCCGAGGACGCCGCTGCGACCAAGCTGGCCAATGGCCTTGGGCTGCGCGTCAATCTCGTCACCGCGCCCTTCGAGCAGCCGCTCGGCCGGCGCACGTTCGGCGAGATCTGGTCGCGTCAGGCCCGTTGGGCGCGGCTGCGCCGCGTCACCTTCCCGCTGTTCTTCGCACCCGAGATCCTGACTGGCGCTGTGGTGCCGCTGGTGCTTGCGCTGGTTGCGGCGGCAGCCGCCGGCGTCAGCCTCTGGGCAACCGCCATTGCCGTGCTGGCGGCCTTCTACCTTCCGGAGTGCGTCCTGGCCTGGTCAAAGGGCTGGTACCTGTCGCCGCGCATGGTCGTGGCGATCATGGTGCGCGACGTGATCCTGCCGGCGATGTGGGCGCGCGGCTGGCTCGGCGGCGCCGTCGACTGGCGCGGCAACGCGATGACCATCGGCACCAAGGCCGCCGAACTGGAAGAGACGCCGTCCGGTGCCTGAAAGCCAAAGGCCTCCTATTTGGCCTTCAGCGCCTGTTCGATGTCTTCCAGAAGATCGTCGGTATCCTCCAGGCCGACCGACAGCCTGAGCGTGCCAGGCCCGATGCCGAGTTCGGCGCGGGCCTCGTCGCTCAGATTCTTGTGCGTCGTCGTTGCCGGATGGGTGATCAGGCTCTTGGCGTCGCCGAGATTGTTGGAGATCAGCACGATGTCGAGGGCGTTCTGCAAGGCGAAAGCCGCCTGTTTGCCGCCCTTGACGTCCAGGCAGATCAGCGTCGAGCCACCCGACATCTGCTTCTTGACGATGGCCGCCTGGGGATGATCGGCGCGGCCGGGATAGATGACGCGGGCGATCTCGGGCCGCTCGGCCAGGAAATCCGCGATCTTGCCGGCGCTTTCCGTCTGCTGGCGCACGCGCAGCGGCAGCGTCTCCAGGCCCTTCAGCAGCGTCCAGGCATTGAACGGCGACAGGCTCGGACCGGTGTGGCGGAAATAGTCGTGCAGGTTCTCGTCGATCCATTTCTTGTCCGACAGGATGACACCGCCGAGACAGCGGCCCTGGCCGTCAATGTGCTTGGTCGCCGAATAGACGACGATGTGCGCGCCGAGCTGCAGCGGTTTCTGCTGCAAGGGCGTGGCAAAGACATTATCGACGATCAGCCGCGCGCCGATCGAATTGGCAAGCGAAGCGACGGCAGCGATGTCGACCACTTCCAGCGTCGGGTTGGTCGGGCTTTCCAGGAAGAACAGCTTGGTGTTCGGCTTGACCGCCTTTTCCCAGTTGGCGATGTCGGTTCCGTCGACCAGCGTCGCCTCGATGCCGTATCTCGGTGCCAGCGTCTCGACCACCCAGCGGCAGGAGCCGAACAGCGCCCGCGCCGCCACGATATGGTCGCCGGCCTTGGCGCTGCACAGAAGGGCTGCCGTAACCGCCGCCATGCCGGACGCCGTGGCGCGCGCGTCTTCCGCGCCTTCGAGCGCGCACATGCGCTTTTCGAACATGTCGACGGTCGGATTGGCATAGCGCGAGTAGATGAAGCCCGGCTCCTCGCCCTTGAAGCGGGCTTCGGCAGCCTGTGCCGTTTCGTAGACATAGCCCTGGGTCAGGTACATCGCCTCGGAGGTTTCGCCGAAACCGGAACGCAGGGTTCCGCTATGCACGAGTGCTGTTTGAGGCTTCCAGTTGCGCTTCTTGGTGCTCATCGCTTTTGTTCCAGACACAAAAAAACCGGCCGCGAAAGTCGCAACCGGTCCATACGGCCTTGCGGCCCGACGGTCCTTTAGCGACTTGTTTAACGTGGCTGCAAGCCGACCGGCCAAATCACCACGGGATAACGACCCTTTAAACCCGCGCCACGCTTGCGTCAATTGCCGGCTTGATTAAGAGGTTTGTACCAAGCAGGTTCCGCAAAAGTGTTCCACGGTTTTGCGGCAGGAACCTGCGACGAGAAAATCGTCTGGCCTAGGAGTGGAGCCTTGCGGCAGACAGGCATTCTTCCCGATCAGGACATTTCGGCGCTGTTCCAGTCCGGCGCGCTGAAGTCGACCCGCGCGCTCGATATCGACCAGATCCAGCCGGCGAGCCTGGATCTGCGGCTCGGCGACAAGGCCTGGCGGGTCCGGGCCTCGTTCCTGCCGGGTCCCAACCACAAGGTTTCGGAAAAGCTCGACCGGCTGCAGCTGCACGAGATCAATCTTGCCGATGGCGCGGTGCTGGAGACCGGGTGCGTCTATATTGTGCCCTTGCTTGAAAGCCTGGCATTGCCGGCGGACATTTCGGCCTCGGCCAATCCGAAGAGTTCGACCGGGCGGCTCGACATCTTCACCCGCGTGATGACCGATCGTGGCCACGAGTTCGACAAGATCGCCGCGGGCTATCACGGACCGCTCTATCTCGAGGTCAGCCCGCGCACCTTTCCGATCGTCGCGCGCACCGGTTCGCGCCTGTCGCAGATCCGCTTCCGCACCGGCAATGCGCTGCTGTCGGAAGCCGAGCTGCACGACCTGCATCGCGCCGAGATGCTGGTCGCCACCGAGCCGCCGAACATTTCCGGTGGCGGCATCGCGCTGTCGATCGACCTCAACGGCGATCAGAACGGGCTGGTCGGCTATCGCGGCAAGCATCACACCGGACTTGTCGACGTCGACAAACGCGCCGCGCAAGAGGTCGTCGACTTCTGGGAGCCGATCCACAAGAGCGGCGCCGGCGAACTGGTGCTCGATCCCGATGAATTCTACATCCTCGTCAGCCAGGAAGCAGTGCATGTGCCGCCGCTCTACGCCGCCGAGATGACGCCGTTCGATCCGCTGGTCGGCGAATTCCGCGTCCACTATGCCGGCTTCTTCGATCCGGGTTTTGGCCACTCGGCGTCCGGTGGCACCGGCAGCCGGGCGGTGCTCGAAGTGCGCAGCCACGAAGTGCCGTTCATCCTCGACCATGGCCAGATCGTCGGCCGGCTGGTCTACGAGCACATGCTGAAGCGGCCGCAGGCACTCTACGGCACCGATCTCGGCTCCAACTACCAGGCGCAGGGCCTGAAGCTGTCCAAGCATTTCCGCCCCGCGCGCTGACCCCCATTGCCGTCAGGCAATATGCTTGCCTGCGCCGGCTTGCCATGCTTGGCTGCCTTGCTGGCTGTCAAGATGCCGGCGTTCAAGGGAACCAAGAAAATGCAGATTTCCAGATGGATCATATCGGCAGCTGGTGCTGCCATGCTGGTGATGGCGGCCGGCTCTCTGTCGGCGCAGGCGGCGGAGAAACTGAAGATCGGCACCGAGGGTGCCTATCCGCCGTTCAACACCATCACCTCGGACGGCAAGGTCGTCGGCTTCGACATCGACATCGCCAACGCGCTGTGCGCGCAGATGAAGGTCGAGTGTGAAATCGTCACCCAGGACTGGGACGGCATCATTCCCGCCCTGCAGGCCAAGAAATTCGATGCCATCATCGCCTCGATGAGCATCACCGAGGAGCGCAAGAAGCAGGTCTCCTTCACCAACAAATACTACACGACACCGCTGGCGCTGGTGGCGCCGAAGGATACCGATCTCACATCGACCGAACCGGCGGCACTTGCCGGCAAGACGGTCGGCGCCCAGGCTTCGACCACGCAGGCCGACTACGCCCAGAATGTCTATGGCAAGGCCGGCGCGGAGGCGAAACTCTACCCGACCCAGGAAGAGGCGATCACCGACCTGACGAACGGCCGCCTCGATGCCGTACTGTCCGACAAGTTCGTGCTGGTGGACTGGCTGAAGAAGGCTAGCGACGGCTGCTGCAAGCTGGTCGGCGACGTCAAGGGCACGGAGACCCAGGCCGGCATTGCCGTGCGCCTGGAAGATACCGCGCTGCGCGACAAGCTCAACGCGGCGATAGACGCCATCGTTGCCGACGGCACCTACAAGAAGATCCAGGCCAAATATTTCGACTTCGATATTTATTGAGGGTGTCGCAAGCCTTGGTCAGCCGCGAAAGAGATACTCTTTCGCGGCGCCGAGGCAGGCATGGAAATGGCCGACAAAGAGCAGTTCTCGCACGGCCAATCGCTTCCTGCCCCAGAACGCGGTGTTCCGCTTCTCCTCGTCAAGCGAGGCGCTTGATCCCGCCCCCAAGGGAAACAGCTGCTTGTCCAGGCAACCGAGGACATGCGACCTGGCGGAATCGATGCCGCAGGCTTTGGCATTGTCGTTCAATCTGTCGCTGCGAAGTGCGGAGGTCATCCGATCCGCATTGCGCATCAGGAAGCCGACCTGCGCTCTTGAATATCCCGTGGCCAGAAGCCGGTTCGTCATCGCCGTACGAGCTTCGCGATACGATCTTGCGCGCTGCATTGTCCCGCACTGTAGGCCGCTGATGGATGGGCGAGGACGATTGCCAGGCCTACGGATGCAATACCAAGTCGCATGCTGCCCATCGGCCGACCCTTCTGGCGCGCCCGGTCTTCACAGCGCCTTCACCGCCACCTTCACCGGCTGCTCGATCTCAAGCGGATTGCGCAGCGGCAGGCCAAAATCCTTGGCCCCGATCTCGAACACGTCGCCGGCCTCGGTGTTGATGCCGTCGGCAAAGGACAGCGTCGCCGTGCCGAACATGTGCACATGCACGTCGCCCGGCTGGCGGAAGGCCGCATATTTGAAGTGGTGGTGTTCGAGATTGGCGATGGTGTGCGACATGTTTGCTTCACCAGACAGGAACGGCTTTTCCCACAGCACCTCGTTGTCGCGATAGATGCGCGAGGTGCCCCTGATGTCGGCAGGCAGGTCACCGATCAGGATCTCCGGCCCGAACGATGCGTTGCGCAGCTTGGAGTGGGCGAGGAACAGATAGTTCACACGCTCTGTGACATGGTCGGAAAACTCGTTCGACAGCGTGAAGCCGACGCGGAACGGCGCGCCGTCGTCGCCGATGACGTAGATGCCGGCCACCTCAGGCTCTTCACCGGCGTCCTTGGCGAAGGCCGGTGACAGGAGTGCGGCACCTGGCGCCACCGCCATCGTGCCGTTGCCCTTGTAGAACCATTCCGGCTGCACGCCGATCTGGCCTTTCGCGGGCTTGCCGCCCTCCAGCCCCATGCGGAACATCTTCATGGAGTCGGTCAACTGTTCCTCGCCATCGGCGCTGAGCTTCTTGTGCATGGAATCGCGTGTCGCGGCCGATCCGAGATGCGTCAGTCCGGTGCCGGTCAGATGCAGGTGCGCCGGATCGGGGTGATTGATCGGCGACAGCAGCCGCCCCTTCTTGTAGGCGGCATCGAGATCGACCGCCTCGCCTAGGCCCTTGCGTTCGATCAGCGCGACGAGGCCGACGCCGGTGCGGGCAGCCTCCATCGCCAGCGAATAGACGCTGCGGGCGCCATTGATGATCCGGGTCTTGCCGCCGTTGCGGGCAACGACGCGGATGGTCTCGGCGTCGTCGAGAATCTGGGAGATCAGCATGATGAATCCTCTCTCATTTGCCTTGGCAGGGCTGCCGGAACGGCAAACCTTGCCCAGCGCGGCCAGGACCTCGTCCCATGCCACGGGTGAAATTCTCCATTCGGATTGCGCTCGCGAGCCTGGTCCCTCGGGGGACTTCTTTTCGTGCCGGCGGGTTGCCGAGCAGCGCCGCGATGTGACCCGTATGCCTTCCTGGTTCCCTCAGCCCTTGTTCTTGTTGTAGACGTCGAACACCACCGCGCCGAGCAGCACCAGGCCTTTTACCACCTGCTGCCAGTCGACATTGACGCCCATGATCGACATGCCGTTGTTCATCACGCCCATGATGAAACCGCCGACCACCGCGCCGATGACCTGACCGACACCACCCATCGCCGAGGCGCCGCCGATAAACACCGCGGCGATGACGTCGAGTTCGCTGCCGAGGCCCGCTGCCGGCACCGCCTGCCCAAGGCGCGCCGCGATGATCAGGCCGCCAAGCGCCGACAGAACACCCATATTGACGAACACCATCAGGGTCAGCCGCTCGGTCTTGATGCCCGATAGCTGCGCCGCCTTGGCATTGCCGCCCATTGCGTAGATGCGCCGGCCGATCGTCATGCGTTTGGTGACGAACACGAACAGTGCGATCAGCACACCCATCACCATGAGAACGATCGGCAGGCCCCTGTAGCTGGCGAATTGGTAGACCAGGAACAGCGCCAGCGCGCTGGTCACCAGGGTCTTGACGACAAACAGTGAGAACGGCTCGGCTTCGTAGCCGTGCTGCTCGCGGGTGCGCCGTGCCCTGAGCCCGAAATAGGCATAGGCGAGCACGGCGATCAGGCCCAGCACAATCGTCGTCATGTGCAGGGTCAGGCCGCTGCCCATGATGGTCTTGCCGGCGGCGTTCACGGTCGGAGGGATCAATGTCAAGGGGCCGATCACGTCCGGAATGAAGCCGGAACTGAGCGCCTTGAAGCCGTCTGGAAGCGGCCCCACCGAAGACCCGCCACCCAGCAGCGCCTGGCAGATGCCGCGGAAGATCAACATCCCCGCCAGGGTGACGATGAAGCTCGGTATTCGGTGATAGGCAATCCAGTAGCCTTGGGCCGCGCCGATGCCTCCACCGATGATGAGGCAGATGATCGACACAACCAGCGGATTGCTGAAGGGACCAAGCGGCCAGATGACCATCATCATTGCCGCCAGCGCGCCGATGAAACCGGCGACGGAGCCGACGCTGAGGTCGATATGGCCCGAAACGATCACCAAAAGCATGCCCAGCGCCATCACGATGATGAAGCTGTTCTGCTGCACCAAATTGCTCAGGTTCACTGGCTTGAACAGCGTGCCGGACGTGGTGAACTGGAAGAACACCATGATGGCGATCAGCGCCAGGATCAGGCCGTACTCGCGCAGATTCGTGATCAGCGCCGAGACGGCCACACGCGGCCCCTGCTGCACATCTTCGGCGACGCCGCTTTTCGGCGCGGGACCGCTCTCGGTGGTCATGATGGTTTTCCTTCTCCCCGAACGATGGCGCGCATGATCTTTTCCTGGCTGGCGTCGCTCGCCGGCATTTCGCCGACCATGCGGCCTTCATTCATGACGTAGATGCGGTCGGTGATGCCGAGCAGTTCCGGCATCTCCGACGAGATGACGACGATCGCCTTACCCTCCGAGGCGAGGCGGGCGATGATGGTGTAGATTTCGTACTTGGCGCCGACGTCGATGCCGCGCGTTGGCTCGTCGAGGATCAGCACTTCCGGATTGGCGAACAGCCACTTCGACAGCACCACCTTCTGTTGGTTGCCGCCCGACAGATTGCCGGTCATCTGATAGACGCTGGACGAGCGGATGTTGGTCTTGGCCTTGTAGTCGTTGGCGACGGCGAGTTCGCGCAAATCGTCGATCACGGCGTGGCGCGACACGCCGCCAAGATTGGCCAGCGTGATGTTATGCTTGATATGATCGATCAGGTTGAGACCGTAGGTCTTGCGATCCTCGGTGACGTAGGCAATGCCGTGTTCCACCGCCTTGCTCACCGACGAGACATCGATTGGCTTGCCCTTGAGCAGCACCTCGCCGGTGATACGGCGGCCGTAGGAGCGGCCGAACAGGCTCATCGCGAATTCGGTGCGCCCGGCGCCCATCAGCCCGGCGATGCCCACCACTTCGCCCTTGCAGACATTCATGTCGATGCCCTTGATCACTTGCCGCTCGGCATGGATCGGATGATAGACCGACCAGTCCTTCACCTGCAGCACGATCTCACCGATCCTGGGTTCGCGCGGCGGATAACGGTCGTCGAGCGAGCGGCCGACCATCGAGGTGATGATGCGGTCTTCCGAGATGTCTTTCTTGGCCAGCGTCTCGATGGTCCGCCCGTCGCGGATGATGGTGACCTTGTCGGCGACCCGGTTCACTTCGTTGAGCTTGTGCGAGATCAGGATCGAGGTGATGCCTTGCCGCTTGAACTCGAGCAGCAGATCGAGCAGCGCCTGGCTGTCTTTCTCGGACAGGCTCGCCGTCGGCTCGTCGAGGATCAGCAGCTTGACTTCCTTGCTGAGCGCCTTGGCAATCTCGACCAGTTGCTGCTTGCCGACGCCGATATTGGTGATCAGCGTCTTGGGGTCCTCCTTGAGGCCCACCTTCTTCAGCAAGGCGCTGGTCCGTGTCTCGTTGGCATTCCAGTCGATGATGCCAAATCTGGCGTGTTCGTTGCCAAGGAAAATGTTTTCGGCGATCGACAGCATCGGCACCAGCGCAAGTTCCTGGTGGATGATGACGATGCCCTTGTGTTCGCTGTCGTGAATGCCTTTGAAATGGCATTCCTCGCCACGGTAGACGATCGCGCCATCATAGGTGCCGGATGCGTACACGCCTGACAGCACCTTCATCAGCGTCGATTTGCCGGCGCCGTTCTCGCCGACCACGGCATGGATCTCGCCTTCCTCGACGCTGAGGTTGACGTTCGACAGCGCCTTCACGCCGGGGAACGTCTTGGTGATGTCGCGCATCTCCAAAATCGTCGAGGCCATCAGGAATACCGCTCCTCCGAGGTCCGGAACAATGCCGGGGGCTAGTATGCGAATTTTGGATTCGCCGCGCTAGCAAAAAGGGGCCCCGCTGTGCGCGGGACCCCAGGCTTTGTAACCGAGATTACTTCAGCTCTTCGGCCTTGATGTAGCCGGAGTCGACCACCAGCGCCTGGTAGTTCGACTTGTCGACATCATGCGGCGTCAACAGGATCGAAGGAACGACCTTGACGTCATTGTTGTAGGTCTTTTCATCGAGACCGTCCGGCTTGCCGCCCGAGAGCACCTTGTCGACGAGTTCGACAGTGGCCTTGGCCAGTTCGCGGGTGTCCTTGAACACGGTCGAGTACTGCTCACCGGAGATGATCAGCTTGACCGAGGCGGTCTCGGCGTCCTGGCCGGTCACGATCGGCCAGGGCTGAGCGTCCGTGCCGTAGCCGACAGCGCGCAGCGAGGCGGTGATGCCGCGCGACAAGCCGTCATAGGGCGACAGAACGCCATCGACGCGGCTGCCGTCCGAATAGTTGGCCGAGAGCAGGTTGTCCATGCGCGCCTGGGCGGTGGCGGCGAGCCAGCGCAGCGTGCCGACCTTGTCCATGCCGGTCTGGCCGGACTTGATCTTGATCGAGCCGTCATCGATCAGCGGCTGCAGGACGGAGATCGCGCCGTTGTAGAAGAAGAAGGCGTTGTTGTCGTCCGGCGAGCCGCCGAACAGTTCGACGTTCCACGGCTTGGTGTTCGGGAAACGCTCCTTGAGGCCCTTGACCAGCGAGTTCGCCTGGATGACGCCGACGCCGAAATTGTCGAAGGTGGTGTAGTAGTCGACATTGGCGGTCTTCTTGATCAGGCGGTCATAGGCGACGACGACGACACCGGCGTCAGCAGCCTTCTGCAGCGCATCCGACAGGGTGGTGCCGTCGATCGAGGCGATGATCAGTGCCTTCGGGCCCTTGGTGATTTCGTTTTCCAGCTGGCTGAGCTGGTTCGGGATGTCGTCCTGCGCATATTGCAGATCGACAGTGTAGCCGAGAGCCTCGAGCTGGGACTTGACGGCGTCGCCGTCATTGATCCAGCGCTGCGAGGTCTTGGTGGGCATCAGCACGCCGATCAGGCCTTTGTCGGCTGCGTGCGCCGAGTAGGTCATGGCAGCGATGCCAAGGGCCGCGACGGCGGCCAGTGTCTTGATGATTTTCACTTAACTCTCCCTGGTTGATGGACGCGGCACCCCGGGGCTTCGCGGGCCGCGCAGTCGAGCGGAAGCGCAAGGCGCCGCCGCCGGCATATCGATCTCTGGTATCCTCCCAATGGTCCCGAGACGCTGATTTCAGTCGATACGATTTTGCTCGTTATCGACCGTCAAGTCTCAGAACGCGCCATAGGGTGTGGCCCTTTGCCATAACTGTCAAATGCGATCTTTGATGGTTGATATATCGAAGCTGATATATATTAGAAGCGCATGAAAACGTGGCCCCGTGGCCAGTTCGTCATACGCGTGGGAGTACGGAAAATCATGGCGAGGTTGCGCAATTCTGTTGGGATCTCAGGCGGTTACAAGGAGCGTCCAGGCGACGGCGAAACCTTGCTGCGCAGTGGTCTCAGCCTGCGCCACATGCGCATGATCGTCGCACTCGACGACCATGGCCGGGTGAGCGCGGCAGCTCAGGTCATGAACATTTCGCAGCCGGCGGCCTCGCGCATGATCAGCGAGATGGAGGCCGTGCTGGAGGTCAAGCTGTGTGAACGGCTGCCGCGCGGCATCACCTTGACGCCCTACGGCAAGGCACTGGCCAGGCGCGCGCGCTCGATCCTGCTCGAAATGCGCGAGGTCGACCGCGAGATTTCCGAACTCAAGGCGGGCAAGGGCGGCTCGGTGTTCCTGGGGGCCGTGACGGCACCGGCGATCGAGCTGGCTGTGCCGGCAATTCGCGAAATCCGCCGCATCTATCCACGCATCGAGATCACCATGCAGGTCGAGACCTCCAACGTTTTGGCACGCGAACTGATCGCTACGCGTCATGATTTCATCATCGCGCGCATCCCCGACGATCTCAATCCGCGGCTGTTCGAATCGCGCGTCATCGGCGTCGAGAAGGCCTGCCTGATCGTGCGCCGGGGTCATCCGCTCGCCAAGGGCGAGGCGGTGCGGCTGGAAGAGACCGCCGCCTATGACTGGGTTTTCCAGTCTGGCGGTTCGCCCTTGCGCCAGGCGATGGAGAGCAATTTCCTCAACCGCAACATCGCCTTGCCGGACCGCATCCTCAACACCAGCTCGCTGCTCTTGACCCTGGTCATGGTCGCACAGTCCGATGCCATTGCGCCGGTATCGATCCAGGTGGCGAAATTCATCCAGAATCCCGACGGGCTGGCCGGCGCCATCGACGTCGTCCAGACCGAATTCGACATCGAGGTCAGGCCCTACAGCCTGATCACGGTGAAGAACCGCGTGCTGTCGCCGGCCGCCAAGATGCTGCACGACTTCATTCTGCGAGAGGTGGGATAACGGTCAACTCGGGCACCTGCCGGGGCGCGTAGAGCTTATGAAAGAGCCGCCTGGCCGAGGCCGGCGAACAGCGAGCCGGGAACATTATTTCGTGCCGACGCGTTCATGATCTTGCAAGGGACGATTTCTTCTGGAGATGAACATGCGCAGCTTCGAAATCATCGACCTGCTTTGCGTGGTCGAGGCCTGCAAGCACGATCGATCGGTCGGGAATTTCGTCTCGATGGCCGAAGGCGTGGAAGAATTGCGGGTACTGACCGGCGATTTCGTCTCATCGGATGACGATGTAGCAAACGCCCTCGCAACGGTGGCACTTGCTCGAGGCTGCTCGGTTTTGTTCGACGAACAGGCAGGCGCTGAATTGTTTCTGGCACCCTAAGCTGGAGCGGGTAGAGGGAATCGAACCCTCGCGTTCAGCTTGGGAAGCTGACAAGCTACCATTACATCATACCCGCGTGAGCCCTCGATACCATGATGGCCCGGCTTCGGGCAATCGCCAAAACGGCCCCCGCACTGGCGCGGCAGGCTCAAGCGCCGGGCAGGTAGATCAGGGCGTACTCGTCCGAATAGGCGCGCTTCCAGCCCAACTCCTCGAAAAAGGGAATGCGCTTGTCGCCGGCCGCCAGCAGCGCCCAGTCGACTGCGTATTTCTTCAACTGGGCTTCGAGGAGCGGCTTGCCGTTGCTTTGCCCCATCTCGTCCTCGGTTTTTGTAAAACCGCCCAAGAACAGCTGGTCGGTCCGTCCGTCGATATAGGTCTTGATCCCATGAAAAATCAGCGTGCCGCCGAAATCGTAGGAATTCAGCACGTTGCCGGACAGATGATGGCTTTCGGCGAATGCCAGCGCTCCGCTGGCCGACGTCTTCGGGCTCGGCGAGAGCTGGTAGACGCTGCCGAGCACGCCGACCGCGCCGATCAGCAAGACAGCTGCCGCGCCGCAGACCGCGTAGAACCGCCTGGCGACGAATTTTTCCAGTCCGTCGCGCTTTTCAACCAGCCAAGCGGTGACCGACAGCGAGGGAAACTGCTGTGCGACCTCCATCGCGATCACCAGCGGAACCAGGAGGAAGAACAAATACATGAAACGCACATGGGCGAGAAAGACATGCAAGGTGAAAACGATGAACAACGCCTTGGCCCAGCCAATTCGCAACCGTGACACCAGCAGCCCGAACAGCGCCAGCAGCATCACAACTTCCTGGAGTGGGTAATCCTGCACATTGAACGGTCGCCATTCCACGATCAGCGACACTGCCTCATTGCCATAGGCCACCGCGAAGGTCGCCAGGATGGCCTCGACGCCATAGGGGTGGATCAGGCTGACCAGCGGACAAAGCAGACCAAATGCGATCCATTTTGCCAAGAGGGCCGGTTTCGAGAGACCCGTACGGGTCAGCAGATCGAGACCGGCGAAAGCTGCGATGACGAAGCTCACGGTGAAGGTCGCGTGCAGGTTCGCCCACAACACAACCAGCACAAGCAGCCACCAGGGCGGCGCCCGTTCTTCCCTTGCCGCACGAAAGAGCACCGCCGTCCAGATGACGATGATCGGGAAGGTGAAGATATGTGGGCGCCCGGTATAGATCGGGGCAATCGCGACCGCCGCGACAAAGGCCAGCGTAACCGCCAGGATCGGCTTCAGCCATGAGCTGAGAAACCATCCCATCAGGAAAACCGTCAGGGAAATCGTGGCGATGATCAGCGTGACCACGCCGTTCCAGCCTCCTGCCCGGTAGGCAAGAGCCAGCATGACCTGGCCCAGCCACTCCTTGGCAATCCATGGCTGGCCGGCAAAAGTGTAGGAGTAAGGGTCGACCGTAGGAAATGTCCGGTTTGCCAGGAAATCCAGCCCGACCTTTACCTGCCACCAACTGTCGGGATCCTGCAGGACGGAATTGGCGAAGGCCCCCATTAATGCCGCCGAGACACAGGCCGTGAACAGGCAGAATATCAGGCGGATCCGCTCGTCGTCCGTTGCGGCCTCCACACTGGCCAGGGCGTTGTCCATAAGTGCGCCGCCTTTAATCGTTTCCGATGACAGTTTGGTTCAAGGAGTTCGACTGGTCGGCGCCCGCCGGGGCCTATCGGTCACATGGATGTCCGGGTCGACCCTGTCGACTGCGCGACCTTCGCGTCCGACAAATACGAAGTGAGCCGAACCGAGGTAGAAGACGACCGAATAGACGCAGATCCCCGCCAGGTGAACCAGGGGGCTTTCGGTGATGCCTGCCGAGCGGGCGGCGATCACGACTGCCAGATTGATGCTGTAAGCGACCAGGAAGACGCCCCCATATCGCAACAGGGTTCCGGCTCGGAAGCCATCGGCTCGCGTGAAGGTCCATTGGCGGTTGAGGACGAAGCCGAGGACAAGGCCGGCGGCATAGCCCGTGGCGTTGGCGACGATGTCGCCAAGACCCAGTGCAAGCCCGGCCAGAATGACCGCGTATCCCAGCGCCGTGTTCAACAGACCGACGGCGCCAAATCGCAGCATCCTCGGATAGTCAAATGGCAGGTTTGACCGCATGCGCAAAATATTGGGCTCCGACAGGAATCTTGGTGAGGAAACGCTCGAATGGCCTCAGCCTCGCAAGCAGCCGGGGAAAGAAAATCCGGTAGACGATCCGGGTGTTGGCAAGACCCGCCGCGGCCATGCGTCTGCGCATCTCGCGCGCATTGATCAAAACCGCGTTCTCGTCGAACGCGCAATTTCTCACCGCGTGCGTGGTCAGCGGGTTCCACGGATTATGCTCGAAAACAAAGAAGCTGCCGCCATCGGCCAGCACCCTGCCGATCTCCGCGAGCAGTCCGATCTGGAGGTTCTCGGGAATATGGTGGAAGACGCAGGCCGCGAAAGCCAGTTCGAAGCTGCCGTCGGCAAAGGGAATTGTCTTGCCATCGAAATGCGTGAAGGCGGCTTGGTCGGGAAAGCGCTTGCTGGCGATGTCCAGCGATTCCCGCGAAGGATCGAGCAAGGTGATCTCGCTGTCGGGAAACGCGTTGCGCATATGGCCGAGCGAATTGCCGACACCGGCGCCGAAATCGAGTATCCGTCGCGGTTTCACGCCGGCCCGCCGCAGCGTCGCGGCGATGTCGTCGATCTTGTACTTGTGGAAGAACTCCGGCGCTTCACCGCTCAGCTTTATGCTCGCGGCATGCTGTTCCTGGTATTCGCGCGCAAACTGGTCGAACTCCGCCTCAAGCACGTGCGGCCCTCTTTGCCATCTTCTGCAGGCGATGGACCGGCAGATCCTTGTCAGTGGCTGCCCGGTTGCGCGAAACGATCTCGTTGACGAAGTAAAGCGGCCGCCGCTTTGTCTCCATGTACATGCGCCCGAGATACTCGCCGAAGATACCAAGCACCATAAGCTGGACGCTGCCCAGGATCAGCACGATCGCGGCAAGGCTGGTCCAGCCTGGCAAGACGTTTCCGACCGACCATTCGATGAGGGTGTAGCAGAGCACAACCAGCCCCAGAAGCCCGAACAGCATTCCGAGCAGCGAGGCGAACCGCAGCGGCGCGATGGAAAAGCTGGTCATCGCGTCGACCGCCAGAAGAACCATCTTCTTCAGGGGATAGTGGGTGGTGCCGGCAAAGCGCCGGTGTCTTTCATAGGGGAAGGCAACCTGTTTCAGCCCGATCCAGCTCACCATGCCGCGAATGAACCTGTATCGCTCGGGCATCGCGTTCAGATGGTCGAGCGCGCGGCGGCTCATCAGCCGGAAATCCCCGGAATTCGGCGCGATCTCGACGTCGACCATGCGGCGCAGCAAGCGATAGAACATCGAAGCGGAGGTGAGCTTGAACCAGCTTTCCCCGTCTCGGCTCAGTCTCTGGCCGTAAACGACATCGAAGCCTTCATTCATCTTCGCCATCATGGCGCCGAGCAGCTCAGGCGGATCCTGCAGGTCGGCATCGAGAATGAGAATGCGCTGGCCGCGGCAGAATTCGAGCCCCGCGCTCAACGCGATCTGGTGGCCGTAATTGCGGGCAAGGTCGATGGCGACGACATGGTCGTCCTTTTCGGCCAACTGGAAAATGGCCTCGCGCGTGCCGTCGGTCGCGCCGTCGATGACAAGGACGATCTCATAGGAGGATCCCTGTTCGAGGCATGCGTCGGTCACCCGTCGATGAAGTTCGGCCACCCCATCCAGCTCATTGTAGCATGGGACGACCACCGACAACATGACGGCGCTTCGCGCGGTGTTTTTCTCCATCTCCACCAAAAGCCCCTTGCTCCCGCTATTGGAATGGCAATAGCGGGAATTGGTTAGAAAACAGATAAACCAGCGGCCACGGCCCTTGGTCGGCCAGCCTTTCTGCCGTCAGCGGCCAAGATCACGAACGAACCTTCAATTCCATGCGGATCCGGGCGCCCGCCAGGGCCGGTCAATATCCGAATGGTGCCATTGTGCAGCAACGCGATCTGGCGGGCAAGGTTCAAACCCAGACCCGCGCCACGTGTCATCCCGGAGACCTGTCGGCTTGAAGCCGGCAAGCCAAGTGCGTATGTCTGGGCCGACGCCCCTCGGTATGGGCACCTCACTCGGAGACGGGCTTTGTCCGCATTGACGCGCTTTCTCGGCGACTCGCCGCTCAGGGTGATCCTGAAGCTGCTTGTGGTGTCGTTCCTCGTCGGCCTCGTCATGAATGCCTTCGGCTGGTCGCCGATAGACGTGCTTTACGGCATCCAGAGGTTCTTCCGCGACCTGTGGAATCTCGGCTTCCATGCCATCGATCGCTTCCTCGGCTATATCCTGCTGGGTGCGGCGATCGTCGTTCCGGCCTTCATCCTGCTCAGGATCGCCAGCTACCGGAAGTGACTTCAAGCGTAACCGGCTGCGACCTCGAATAAAATGGCGTGGCGTGCGGCGAGTGTGGGCACATCCGTGGAGTAGCCGCCACCGATCACGCCGCAGACGGGGATGCCGAGCCTGCGGAAGTGACTGATCACCGTTTCGTCGCGGGCGCGCAGTCCGTCATCCGATAACGACAACCGTCCAAGCCTGTCCTCTGCGTGAACGTCGACGCCGGCATTGTAGAAGATGATGTCCCAGCGCTTTTGGGAGCTGAGTTCCGGCAGGATGGCGGCGAGCCCCTCTATGTAAGCCGCATCACCCGTGCCATCGGGCAGCGCGACATCGAGGTCGGAGGCGATCTTGCGCACGGGGTAGTTGCGGTCGCCATGCATGGAAAAGGTGAACACGCGCGGATCGTCGGCGAGAATGTCCGCCGTGCCGTCGCCCTGGTGAACGTCGAGATCGACGACCAGGATGTTTTGTGCGGCGCCATTGGCGAGCAGCACCAGTGCGGCGACGGCGACATCGTTGAAGGTGCAGAAGCCGGCGCCTTGCGCGCGCCGCGCATGATGGCTGCCGCCGGCCGTGTTGCAGGCAATGCCGTGGCGCATGGCGAGCCGCGCCGCCAGCACCGTGCCACCGGTCGCAAGCTGCGCGCGCAGCGAGACACGTGGGCCGACCGGAAAGCCGATCTCACGCTCGATTTTTTCGGGCACGGAGCAGTTGATGACCTGGTCGACATAGTCCGCCGCATGGGCGAGTTTCAACCACGCTGCCGGCGCCGGTTCAGCGGTGTTGAGTGCGTCGGGTTCAACCAGTCCGCGTGCCCGCAGCGCTTCCATCAGCAGCGGATATTTGCTCATCGGAAAGCGATGATTGACGGCGAAGCCGGCGTCGTAGTCGGGATGGTGGACGATCTGCAGGGGCATGGACTGGATCCGGCGGGCTCACGCCAGACCGGGGATTTCGGTTGGCCGTCACGGGATGGGTGATTGCGCGATGCCGGGAAAATGGGGCACACCGGCTGTTCGATCAAGCCGCAATCAGCAAGGCAGCAATCCTTGGACAAGGGTGCAACCCCAGCCGACGCCAGATCCTTTGTCGTCACCAACCGTTCCGTGCTCGCCATCGCGGTGCCGATGACGCTTGCCTATCTGACGACACCGATGCTCGGCCTGGTCGACACGGCGGTTGTCGGCCAGTTCGGCGACGCCGCCTTGCTCGGCGGCCTGGCGGCCGGCGCGCTGATCTTCGACGTCGTCTTCACCACCTTCAATTTCCTGCGTTCGGGCACCACCGGCCTCGTCGCCCAGGCTCTCGGACGCGGCGACGAACTGGAGGAACAGGCGGTGTTCTGGCGCGCCGTGCTGATCGCGGTCGTCGCCGGCATCGTGTTGGCAGCGCTTGCGCCGCTGGTCGCCATCGCCGGGCAAAAGTTCATGGGTGCCGAACCGCGCGTCAGCGAGGCGATGGGCGTCTATATCCGCATCAGGCTGCTCGCAGCTCCCTTCTCACTGATCAACTATGCCATCCTCGGCTATGTCCTGGGCCGTGGCGAGGGCGGGCTCGGGCTGATGCTGCAATTGGTGCTGAACGGCATCAACATCGCGCTTTGCTTCCTGCTCGGCCTGAAGCTTGGCTGGGGCGTCGCCGGCGTCGCCTGGGCGACCGTCACCGGTGAATTCCTCGCCATGCTGCTGGGCTTGGCGATCGTCGTCCGCCGGTTCCGGGCGGCTCCGTCTTTGCCGCGCCACCGCCTGCTCGACATGGCGGCCTTCCTGCGCATGCTGTCGCTCAACCGCGACATCATGATCCGCTCGTTCTCGCTGCTCGCCGCCTTCGCGCTGTTCACCCGCCAGGGCGCGCAGTTCGGCACGGTGACGCTGGCCGCCAACGCCGTGCTGATGAATTTCTTTCTCGTCGCCGGCTATTTCCTCGATGGCTTTGCCACCGCCGCCGAACAGCTGGCGGGCCGTGCCGTCGGTGCGCGTGCCGCCACACCGTTCCGGCAGGCCGTGCGGCTCACCTTGTTTTGGGGGTTCGGGCTGGCGGGCGCGGCCACGCTGATCTTCTGGCTGGGCGGTGCCGGCCTGGTCGCCTTGGTCACAACGTCGCTGGACGTTCGCGGCGTCGCTGACATCTATCTGCCCTGGGCGGCGTTGACGCCGCTCAGCGGCGTGCTGGCATTTCAGATGGACGGAGTCTTCATCGGCGCCACATGGTCACGCGACATGCGCAACATGATGCTGCTGTCGTTTCTTGTCTTTGCAGTCGCGTTGCTCACCTTGGCGCCTGCCTTCGGCAATCATGGCCTATGGGCGGCGCTGCACGTCTTCCTGCTGGCGCGGGGCTTCAGCCTGCTGACGATTTTGCGGTTGCGGCTGCGGACAGCGTTCAGCTGAGCGGCTTAGACGCCCATTGATCGAGATGGCTGTCACGCAACTCGCGAATGGATCTGAGGCGCCCCGTTTCGGCAAAGCGTGCCATCCCGGCGACGATGCGGCCTGGCAGTGCCGGGCCGGCATAGATCATGCTGGTGTAGAGCTGGACCAGATCGGCGCCGGCGCGGATCTTTTCCAGTGCCGCGTCGGTGGAATCGACGCCACCGACACCGATGATGGCGCGCTCGGGGCCAAGCAGTTTGCGCATCCTGGCCAGCACGATGGTCGAGCGTTCGAACAGCGGCCTGCCGGAGAGCCCGCCGGTCTCGCGCGCGGCGTCGCCGCTGCGCAGCGCCGGCCGGGAGATGGTGGTGTTGGAGACGATGACGCCATCGATCTGTTTTTCAGTGGCCTCGGCGGCGATGTCTTCCAGCTCGGCCTCGACCAGGTCCGGCGCGATCTTGAGGAAGATCGGCGGCCGTGCTGTTGCTGTGGCGCGCGCGGCCATGACACGTGACAAAAGTTCGCCGAGCTGCTCGCGCGCCTGCATGTTGCGCAGGCCCGGCGTGTTGGGCGAGGAGATGTTGACGGTCAGATAGCTGGCGTAGGACGCAAAGCGGGTAACGCCGCGCTCATAGTCGCCGATGCGATCGGCACTGTCCTTGTTGGCGCCGATGTTGACGCCAACGATCCCGGCACGCCCCCTGCGGGCAGCGAGGCGCTTTTCGGCGGCCGCGTGGCCTTCATTGTTGAAGCCCAGCCGGTTGATCACCGCTTCATCCGCCGTCAGCCGGAAGATGCGGGGCTTCGGGTTGCCCGCCTGCGGCAGCGGCGTGATCGTGCCGACCTCGGCAAAGCCGAAGCCGAGCCCAAGCAGCGCGTCCGGCACTTCGGCATTCTTGTCATAGCCCGCCGCCATGCCGAGCGGGTTCGGAAAATCGAGGCCGCAGACCGTCACCTTCAGCCGCGCATCGCGTGTCGTCCGCGCGCCGACCGGCAGGCCGCATCGCAGCGCCGCGATCGACATGCCATGCGCGGTTTCCGGATCGAATGTGAACAGCAGTTTCTGGCCGATACGGTCGAGCACGCTCATTCGGCCTCCAGCGCCGGGAACTGGTGGGCACCGTCGGCGCCGAGCGGCAACGGTTGGACCCACAGGACGGCTTTCAGGTCCAGCACGCCGTAAAGATGCGGAAACAGCGCGCCGCCGCGCGAGACCTCGTATTTCAACGCGGCGTCCAGACGCGGGCCGTCGATGGCGACCAGCAGAAGGCCGGTCTGGCCGGTAAAATGCTTTGCCGCCGTTTCCTTGACCTGCCCTGCCGTGGAGAAATGGATGAAGCCGTCGGCGACATCGATCGGCGCGCCGGTGTAGCGGCCATTGGCTTCGGCCTCGCGCCAGGGCGCTTCCGGGGTTATCTTGTAGATAATCTGAGACATGGTTGCGCTATAGTCCGAACCAGCCACGCGGGAAAGACCACGCCAGGGGTCTTCCCCATTTCCGGCGCAAACATGTGATAATTCTGAGTTTGGCCATGGAGGACAACATGCGTCTGCAGCACATCTTGATCCCCGCCGCGCTCGCTTCGCTGGTCGCGGCTTCAGCTTATTCGGAAGAAACCGACCGCTACCGGCTGGAAAAGTCTGACAACGGCTATGTTCGGATGGACACGCAGACCGGTGCGATGTCGATCTGTGAGGAGCGCTCCGGCCAGCTCGTCTGCAAGATGGCGGCTGACGAACGCGCCGCTTTCCAGGACGAGGTCGACCGCCTCCAGACCTCGATGAAGGCGATGGACGAGCGTGTTACCAAGCTCGAGAATTCGCTCTCTGCCCGCCTCGAATCGAAATTGCCGAGCGAGGAGGATTTCAACAAGACGATGAGCTACATGGAGCGTTTCCTGCGCGGCTTCATGGGCATCGTCAAGGAAATGGACAAGGACGACGGCGCCCAGCTCAACTCGCAGAAGACCTGAGCGCTCAAAATAGGGAAAACGCGGCGCGCTGGCTTTGCCGCTTGAAAACAGCGCGCAGCCCCTCATAATCGTCCAACTGGTCCCGGAAAAAGCTAAAAAAACATCGGGGGATTCGGGGAGGGACATTTGCCGTCAGGCTATTCTTTCGTCATCGCCGACGATCACCCGCTGTTTCGTGGTGCGTTGCGCGAAGCGCTCGCCGGCATCGGCAATGTCGCGGCAATCCACGAAGCCGGCGATTTCGAGAGCGCCAAGGCGCTGGTCGTGGCCAACGAGGATGTCGATCTGGTGCTGCTCGACTTGTCGATGCCGGGCGCCAGCGGGCTTTCCGGCCTGATTTCGCTGCGTGGCATCCACCCGGCGGTGCCGCTGGTCGTGGTGTCTGCGCATGACGATCCGGCCACCATCAGGCGTGCGCTCGACCTCGGCGCTTCCGGCTTCATCTCCAAGTCGGCCAGCATGGAAGAGATCCGCAATGCCGTGCAGTCGGTGCTTGCCGGCGACATCGCCGCGCCCGTCGGCGTCGATCTCGGCGTCGAGCGCGATCCCGAGATTTCCGACCTGATCAAACGCCTGCAGGCGCTGACGCCGCAGCAGACCCGCGTGCTCGGCATGCTGGCCGAGGGCCTGCTCAACAAGCAGATCGCCTATGAGCTCGGTGTCTCTGAGGCGACCATCAAGGCGCATGTCTCGGCCATCCTGCAGAAGCTCGGCGTCGACAGCCGCACCCAGGCAGTGATCCTGCTGTCCAAGATCGGCAACGACCCGTTGCAGCCGGCCAGCTGACACGCGGTCCCCGGCGAAATCAAACGACTGGATTATTCGGCGGCCGATGCCAGTGGCCTGACCCTGGCCATCATCGAACGCAGCCCCGCCGGCTTCAGCGGCTTGTTGATCACCGGAATCTCCAGCGCACCCGCCGCTGTGCGCACCTCGTTGGAGCGGTCGGCGGTCACCAGCACGGCCGGCAGGCTATCGCCATGGATCGCGCGCAGCCTGACGACGATGTCGAGACCGGTTTCGCCATCGAGATGGTAGTCGGCAAGGACGATGTCCGGGCGGCGTATCGCGGCCAGATCCCTTGAGCCGGACACCGTGTCGACGTTGCAGCCCCAGCCTTCGAGCAGGAGCCGCATGCCTTCGAGGATGCGGGCATCGTTGTCGATGCAGAGCACGCGCAGCCCGGCCAGCGACGCTGTGGCGCGGGCAGGAGCCCTGGTTTCGATCTCGCGTCGCGGCTCCTGCACGGCCGCGACCGGCAGGATGACGGAGAAGCGCGTGCCCTTGCCAGGATTGGAAAAGATCCGGATCTCCAGGCGCAACACCCGGGCGATGCGGTCGACGATCGAAAGGCCGAGGCCAAGGCCCTCGGCTTCGCGCGCGCCTTCGTCCAGCCGGGTGAACTCGTGAAAGACGGTGTTGAGCTTGTCGCCGGCGATGCCTATGCCGGTGTCGATCACCTGGATCTCGGCCAGTTCACCACGCCGGCGCACGCCAACCAGCACACGGCCGTGGCGCGTGTATTTGATGGCGTTGGAGACGAGATTCTGGATCAGCCGTCGCAACAGGTTGCGGTCCGTCTTCACGGTCAACGATGATGGCATGATCGTCAGGCCGAGCTTTTTCTCGGCGGCCAGCGGCTGGAAGTCGTTGCCGATCTGGCGCAGCAGTCCGTCGAGATTGAAGGCGGTGTCGTCCGGCTTCATCGCGCCGGCATCGAGGCGGGAGATGTCGAGCACGGCGCCGAGAATCGTTTCTACCGATTCCAGCGAGGATTCGATGTTGACCGCTGCCTTACCGGCGGGCCCCTTGCCGGCCTTCTCGATCAGCGACGAGCAATAGAGCCGGGCGGCGTTCAAGGGCTGCAGGATGTCGTGGCCGGCGGCGGCGAGGAAGCGCGTTTTGCCGAGATTGGCCTCCTCGGCCAGCATTTGCGCCTGCGCCAGCTCCTCGTTGACGCGGGTCAGCTCGATGGTGCGGGTCTTGACGCGCTGTTCCAGCGATTCATTGGCGCGCTTGAGTGCCAGGTCCTGTTCGACGCGCCCGGAAATGTCGGCATAGGTGGCGACGATGCCGCCATCCGGCATCGGGTTGGAACGCAGCTCCAGGATGCGGCCGCTGGTCTTGAGTTCCATCTGCCATGGGCTGACGAAACTGGTCAGCCGGTTGAGCATCGCCACACGCTGGTCCGCGGGAATGTCGCCACGCTCGGCGAGGTGGCGCAGGATGCGGTCGAGCGAGACGCCGACCTGGCCCATCTCGTCGGGCAGGTCGAACAGCGCCCGGTACTGGCGGTTCCAACAGATCAACCGGAAATCACGGTCGAAGACGGTGATGCCTTGCTCCATCTGGTCGAGCGCGATCTGCAACAGGTCGCGGTTGTGCTGCAGCGCCTCGGTGGCGTCGTCGAGCAAGCGGAATGCGTCCCTGGATTCGCGGTCGTGGCGCCGAAACAGCAGCGACAGGATCAGCCGCGCCGAGGAAGAACCGACGGCGCTGGCCAGCAGCTGCTCGGAAAAGCGGATGACGTCCATGCTCGCCTGCTCTTTGCCGTGCAGCGAGGTGCCGTTGGTCTTTTCGAACGACTGGAAGGAGCGCTCGGTGCGCTCGACGCCGAGATAGCGCGAGATCGTGTCCTTGAGGTCGTTGACGGTGATGGCGGTGCGGAAGCGGCGCAGGCTGGGCATCGGGCCGGCATCGCGCGGGACGAAGATCGAGGCCTGGATGCGTTCCAGCGGCACCGAGGCGCGGGACAGCGAGCCGAGCACAAAGAACACCCCGTTGATCGACAGGCTCCACAACACGCCGTGGTTCAGCGGTTCGGCGACGGTGCCGAACAGTGCCTGAGGCCGCAACGCCTCGAAGCCGAACAGCCCGTGCACGATGATGCCGGTATCGGGTGAGGCAAGCGATGGAAACAGCAGCGTGTAGCCCCAGACGAGGATGCCGGCGACCATGCCGAGTGCCGCGCCCCTGCCGTTGGCGCCGCGCCAGATCAGCCCGCCGATAAGCGCGGGCGCGAACTGCGCAATGGCCGCGAAGGACATCAGGCCGATCGACGACAGGCGCGCGCTGTTGGTGCTCTCGCGGTAATAGAGGAAGGCGATGAACAGCAGGATGAAGATCGCCCCGCGCCGCACATTGAGGATCAGCGTCGACCAGTCTTCGTCATCGGAGGTCGAGGTCTTGAGCAGGCGGCGCACGAACAGCGGAATGACGAGGTCGTTGGAGATCATGATCGACAGCGCCACGCTTTCGACGATCACCATTGCCGTTGCCGCCGACAGCCCGCCGATGAAGGCCGCCATCGCCAGCACATCATGGCCGCTGAACAAGGGCAGCGACAATACGTAGAGATCGCTGCTGGTTCCGGTGCCGACCAGCGACAGGCCGGCAAAGGCGATCGGCAGCACGAACAGGTTGATCGCCACGAGGTAGAGCGGAAACACCCATGTCGCGGTGCGCAACTCGGCCTCGCCGCGGTTCTCGACGATGGTGACGTAGAACTGCCGCGGCAGCATGATGATGGCAAAGCCGCTCAAGCAAGTCAGCACCAGCCAGGTGGCGAGCGAGGTGTTGTAGCCCATTGCCTGCCGGACCTGAGCATTCTGCGCCAGCTTGTCGAACATGTCGCCAGGGCCGCCGAAGATCATGAAGGTGACCATCAGGCCGATCGCCAGGAAGGCGGCAAGCTTGACCACGGTCTCGACCGCGACTGCCAGCACCAGCCCGTCCTGGTGTTCGGTGGCGTCGGCGTGGCGTGTGCCGAACAGCACAGCAAACAGCGCCAGCAGCATGGCGACCACCAGCGAGATGTCGCTGACGAACGGATCGAAGGAAGGTGGCGAGCCAGTGTAGTGCTCGACCATCAGGCTGACCGAACCGGAGATCGCCTTCAACTGCAGCGCGATATAAGGCACCGCGCCGATGGTGGCGATCAGCGTTGCGATCGCCGCGACCGTGAAGCTTTTGCCATAGCGGGCGCCGAGAAAGTCGGCGATCGAGGTGATCTTCTCGGTCTTGGCCAGCCGCACGATGCGGTTGAGCAGCGGAAAGCCGAACACGAACACCAGCACCGGGCCGATATAGATGCCGAGGAATTCGAGGCCGCGTTCCGAGGAGAGGCCGACCGAGCCGAAGAAGGTCCAGGACGTGCAGTAGATGGCAAGGCTGAGCGCGTAGATGAAGGGCCGAGCCCGGCTGGGTCCAGCTGTGGCCGAGCGGCGGTCGCCCAGGCTGGCAATGGCGAACAGCAGCGTCACATAGGCGATCGCGATGATGACGATGAACAAGCCCTGCACGCCTGGAATTTCCTCCTTTGCCGTCTTTTTATCCGGCTTGCCCGGACGCAATCACAGCTTGGCGTCGGAGTCCATTGCGGCTTTGGGAGCATGATCGCGGCCGCGACATTCAGACAGCTCAACCAAGCTGCCATCCGATGTGCCGCGAGGTAAGGAGAAACCGGTTGTTTTCTCCCTTTTGCCCATGTTGCAACCCCAGGTTTTTGTTATGTTGCCTCTGGGTCGATGCCGCAGGGACGGAACGGCAGCGCGGCCGGTCATGACAAGGAGGGTCGAATGCTGAAAGAATTTCAGGAGTTTATTTCCAAGGGCAACGTGATGGACTTGGCCGTCGGCGTCATCATCGGCGCTGCCTTCGGCAAGATCGTCGATTCCCTTGTCAACGACATCATCATGCCGATCGTCGGCGCGATTTTCGGCGGGCTGGACTTCAACAACTATTACGTCGGGCTTTCCTCGACCGTCACCGCCACCTCGCTGGCGGACGCCAAAAAGCAAGGCGCTGTTTTCGCCTATGGCAGCTTCGTCACCGTGGCGCTGAATTTCATCATCCTCGCCTTCATCATCTTCCTGATGGTCAAGGCGGTGAACAACCTGCGCAGGCGGCTTGAGGCCGAGAAGCCGGCAGCACCTGCCGCGCCGCCGCCCGCAGACGTTGCGCTGCTGACCGAAATTCGCGACCTGCTGGCCAAGCGCTAAGCTCGGGCTGCATTGCTGGACCAAAACCCCGGTCGTTCGCGGCTGGGGTTTTCTGTTTTCGCATCTGGTATGGAGCGCTGATTAACGCCGAGATTGGAACGGACCCGACATGACCTTGATCGACAGTTTGCGCGCGGAAGCTCGCGCCGCGCCCGAAAGCGGCATTGTCGCCGTCGTCAATTACGGCCGCCTGCGCGAGGGCATGATCCCGCTCTGGGCCGGTGAGGGTGACCTGCCGACGCCTCCATTCATCACCGATGCGGCGTCGAAAGCGCTGGCCGGCGGCGAGACGTTCTACACCTGGCAGAGGGGCATCCCCGATCTCAGGCAGGCGCTTGCCCGCTATTATGCCAGGCATTTCGGCAAGACCTTCCCCGAGGAGCAATTCATCGTCACCGGATCCGGCATGCATGCCATCCAGCTGGCGCTCGACGCGCTCGCCGGCGTCGGCGACGAGGTTGTCTATCTGTCGCCGGCCTGGCCGAATTTCGACGCTGCCGCGGCAATATCGGGAGCCGTTCCGGTGCCGGTTACGCTCGATCACTCCGGCAATGGCTGGTCCTGCGACGTCGAGAAGATCGCGGCGGCGATCACGCCGCGCACCAAGGCGCTGTTCATCAACACGCCGTCGAACCCGACCGGCTGGACCGCCGACCATGAGACCTTGCAGGCGATCCTCGATCTTGCGCGTGCGAAAAATCTCTGGATCATTGCTGACGAGATCTATTCGCTGTTCCACTACGGCCATGGCCGCGCGCCGTCCTTCCTCGACATCGCGGTGGCGGAAGACCGCATCCTGTTCGTCAACAGCTTTTCCAAGAACTGGGCGATGACCGGCTGGCGTGTCGGCTGGATCAAGACCCATCCCGCCTTGCAGCAGGTGTTCGAAAACCTGATTCAGTATTCGAACTCCGGCGTCGCCCAGTTCATGCAGCGCGGCGCGGTCGCGGCCCTTGATCAGGGCGATGGTTTCATTGCCGAACAGGTGGAGCGGGCGAGGAAGGCGCGCGACCTGGTCTGCGGCATTCTCGGGGCCACCGATCGCGCCCGGTTCACCGTGCCGCAAGGCGCATTCTACCTGTTCTTCACCGTCGATGGCATCACCGATTCGCGCACCGCCGCTTTCGACATCGTCGACAAGGCCAATGTCGGCCTGGCGCCCGGCACGGCCTTCGGCCCCGGCGGCGAAGCCTTCCTCAGGCTCTGCTTCCACCGCCGCCTCGACCAGGTCGAGGAAGCGGCGCACCGGCTGGCGAAGTGGATGAAGGCTGTTTGAGCAGGCGGCGGCTTCAGCCGCTCGCCGTCAGCCGCCCGACTTGGGCACCAGGAGGGGAATGATCCGGTCGCTCTTGGCGACCGATGGCCGGCCGGCCGAGCCGTAGGGAATGCCGAGCGCGTCCCAGGTCTCGACCAGTGCATCCTGCAGCGACGCTATCAGCGCGTCGGAATGGAACGGCGTCGGCGTGATGCGCAGCCGCTCGGTGCCGCGCGGCACGGTCGGGTAATTGATCGGCTGGATGTAGATACCGTGCACGCCAAGCAGGCGGTCGCTCGCCATCTTGCAGAGTTCCGGGTCGCCGACCAGCAGCGGCACGATATGGGTCGGCGACTCCATCACCGGCAGGCCGGCGGCGGAGAGGATCTGCTTGGTACGCGTCGCCTGCCGCTGCTGGGCATCGCGCTCGGCCTGCGAGCGCTTGAGATGGCGGATGGACGTGGTCGCCGCCGCGGCGATCGCCGGCGGCAGCGCGGTGGTGAAGATGAAGCCCGGTGCATAGGAGCGCACGGCGTCGATGACAGCGCTGGTGCCGGTGATGTAGCCGCCCAGCGTGCCGAATGCCTTGGCCAGCGTGCCTTCGATGATGTCGATGCGGTCGGCGAGGCCTTCGCGCTCGGTGATGCCGCCGCCGCGCGGTCCGTACATGCCGACGGCATGGACCTCGTCGATATAGGTCATGGCGTTGTGGCGCTCGGCGAGCTCGACGATCTGCCTGATCGGCGCGATGTCGCCATCCATCGAATAGACGCTTTCGAAGACGATCAGCTTGGCGCGTTCGCGGCCCGCCGCCTGCAGCAGGCTTTCCAGATGCGCGACATCATTGTGGCGGAAGATCTTCTTTTCCGCACCCGAACGCCGCACGCCTTCGATCATCGAGGCGTGGTTCAGCTCGTCCGAGATGATCAGGCAATTGGGCAGAAGCCGGGCGATGGTCGAGATCGAGGCTTCGTTGGAGACGAAACCGGAGGTGAAGACGAGCGCGGCTTCCTTGTCGTGCAGGTCGGCAAGCTCGAGTTCGAGCTCGACCAGCGGGTTGCTGGTGCCGGAAATGTTGCGGGTGCCGCCGGCGCCAGAGCCCATCTTGCCAGCCGCATTCTGGAACGCGGCAATGACATCAGGATGCTGGCCCATGCCGAGATAGTCGTTGGAACACCAGACGGTGATTTCCTCGGCGCGGCCATTGGAACGCCAGATGGCGCGCGGAAACTTGCCTGCAATACGCTCGAGGTCGGCGAAGACGCGGTAGCGACGCTCGGCATGGAGCTGATCGATCGCTTCCTCGAAGAACCGCTGATAGTTCATGTCGACTTCCCAATTTTGCGCGGGATCATAATCATTGGCCGATTGGTCGTCCACCGGGCCAATTTGGTCAAAATGCCACGCCCCGGACCTGTTCCTAACGACCACGAGCCGTGGCCTATTCCCTTGATGTGGATCAATTTTGTTTCAGGATGATGCCACGTGCCGACGATACCGGTACCACCGTTCTAATGGCAATGCGTCACGCTTTCCAGTAAGGCGGTGGTTGAGACAGTTTCCGATAAATCTTGAGATGCGAGGATTTGGGATGACGGTTTTGGTGACAGGCGGTGCCGGCTACATCGGCAGCCATATGGTCTGGGAACTGCTGGATGCCGGCGAGAGCGTGGTCGTTCTCGACCGTCTTTCCACCGGCTTCGAATGGGCGGTGGCGCCGGAGGCGAAGCTGGTCGTCGGCGATGTCGCCGACAGGGAACTGGTTGGCGGCATCATTCGTGACAATAAGGTCGACGCGATCATCCATTTCGCCGGTTCCATCGTGGTCCCGGAATCGGTCGCCGACCCGCTCGGCTATTACGAGAACAATACCTGCAAGACGCGAACGCTGATCGAAACCGCGGTGCGCGAGGGCGTGCCCAACTTCATCTTTTCCTCGACCGCGGCCGTCTATGGCGGCGCCGGGTTGGAGCCGGTGCGCGAGGATGCCCGCCTGGCGCCGGAATCGCCCTATGGCCTGTCCAAGCTGATGAGCGAATGGATGCTGCGCGATGCGGCGATCGCACATGGGCTCCGCTACACAGCGCTGCGCTACTTCAACGTCGCCGGCGCCGACCCGAAGGGCCGCACCGGCCAGTCGACACCGGGCGCCACCCATCTGATCAAGGTCGCCTGCGAGACGGCGCTCGGCAAGCGCCCGTTCATGCAGGTGTTCGGCACCGATTATCCGACGCCGGACGGCACCTGCATGCGCGACTATATCCATGTCAGCGATCTGGCGGCGGCGCATCGTCTTGCGCTGCAGCGGCTGCGCGCCGGCGGCGCCAGCCTGGTCGCCAATTGCGGCTACAGCCATGGCTATTCGGTGCTCGAGGTCATCGACAGCGTGCGGCGTGCCTTCGGCCATGATTTCGAAGTGAAAATGGGCGATCGCCGTCCCGGCGACGCCGCGGCGGTGGTTGCCAATTCGGATCTCGCCCGCGCGGAACTCGGCTGGACCCCGCAACGCGACGATCTCGACCAGATCGTCGCCGATGCGCTCGCCTGGGAGCGCATCCTGACCGGCAAGAACTCGGCGCGAGGCTGAGGCGCGTTCTCCCAGGGGCTCGCAAGGCAGGCAGTGAAGCGCTATTGAAGGCATTCGCGGCAAGCGTGGAGGCGCTGCGCCGCGGAGAGCTTGGGGGATGGCATGAAAATAACGGTGCTCGGGGCCGGCGTTGTCGGTACGGCGGCCGCCTATTATCTGGCCAGCGACGGTCATGAGGTCACCGTGATCGAGCGCCATCCGGCGCCGGCGCGCGGCACCAGCCAGTCGAATGCCGGCCTGGTGTCGCCGGGTGATGCCACCGCCTGGGCCTCGCCGGCGGCGCTGAAGACCTTCCTGCGCGCGCTCTACAACCATGATCTCGGCATCAAGGTGCGGCTGCGCTTCGACCCCTATTTCCTCGCCTGGAGCCTGCGCTTCCTGCGCCAGTGCACGAAAGAGCGCCTGCGCGCCAACAGCCGGGTCAAGCTGCGCCTGGCGCTTTATTCGCGCGACTGCATCAACGCCATCTCCGCCGATACGGGCATCGGCTATGACGAGCGCAAGAAGGGCATCCTCTATTTCTTCCGCTCGCAGCACAGCCTCGACACCGGCACCGACAATTATCGCTATCTGGCCGAGCACGGCCTGCCGATCGAGATCGTCGGCCGCGACCGGCTGATCGAGCTTGAACCTGGTCTTGCCGGCGTGAAGGAAAAGATCGCCGGAGGCGTCTATTCGCCGATCGACCAGACTGGCGATTCCCGGCAGTTCGTGGAAAAGCTCGCCGCCCACGCCGCCGAGAAGCTCGGCGTGACATTTCTCTACGGCACCACGGTCGAAGGCCTCGACATCGACGGTGACCGGGTGCGCGCGGTGATGACCTCGGCTGGTCCGATTGCCGGCGATGCCGTGGTCATCTCGATGGGACCGGAAAGCGGCCTGCTCGGCCGCCGCTACGGCATCGACCTGCCGGTCTATCCCGTGAAGGGTTATACGGCGACGATACCCCTGGAGGACGAGAGCAAGGGTCCGACCATGGGCGGCGCCGACGAAGACCAGCTGATCGCCTACTCCAGGCTTGGCAACCGGCTGCGGCTCGCTTCGACCGCCGAATTCACCGGCTTCGACCGCACCCATAGACCAAGCGACTTCGCCGCCATGTTCAGAACCGGCAAGGATTTGTTCCCCGGCGCCTTCGACGAGAAGAAGGCGGAGCTGTGGGCAGGTCTGCGGCCGATGATGCCGAACTCGGTGCCGGTCATCGGCCAGGCGCGCTACAAGAACCTCTATCTCGACACCGGGCACGGCCATGTTGGCTGGACCATGGCTTGCGGCTCCGGAAAATTCCTTGCCGATCTGGTCGCCGGCCGCAAGCCGGAGATCGATCCGCAGGGGCTGGTCTACGGAGGCTAGGAATGTCGGGACCGCAAGTCGCCATCGACCTTGGCCGCATCGAGCGCAACACCCGCACGATCGTCGAACGCTGCGCGCAGTCGGGCATCAAGGTATTCGGCGTCACCAAGGGCACCTGCGGCATGCCGCAAGTGGCGCGCGCCATGCTGCGCGGCGGCGTCGCCGGCATCGCCGAGTCGCGTTTCGAGAACATCCGCCGGCTGCGCGACAGCGGCGTCAACGCACCGATCATGCTGTTGCGCAGCCCGCCGATGGCGCGTGTCGAGGAGGTGGTGCGCACCGTCGACATCAGCCTGCAGTCGGAATTGACGATCATCCGCGAGATTTCGCGCATCGCCGAGCGCATGGGCCGCGTTCATGACATCATGCTGATGATCGATCTCGGCGATCTCAGGGAAGGCATCTGGCCGAGCGACCTGATCCCCACGGTCGAACAGATCCTGCAGTTCAAGGGCGTGCGCATCGCCGGCATCGGCACCAATCTCGGCTGTTTCGGCGCCATCATGCCGACCGAGGAAAATCTCGGGCAGCTGGTCGCCCACGCCTACAAGACCGAGCGCCTGTCCGGCAAAAGCCTCGACTGGATCTCGGGCGGCGCCTCATCGTCGCTGCCGTTGCTGCTTGAAGGCAAGCTACCCGCCGGCATCAACAATCTGCGCGTCGGCGAAGCGATCCTGCAAGGCGGGGTCGAAACTTTCCGCGATGTGCCGTGGGCTGAACTCGAACCCGACGCCTGCCGCCTGACCAGCGACATCATCGAGGTCAAGCTCAAGCCGTCACGGCCGATCGGGCAATCCGGCTACGACGCCTTCGGCAACCAGCCGGTCTTCCCCGACGAGGGCGACAGGCTGCGCGCCATCGCCAATATCGGCCGCGAGGACGTGCTGGTCGAGGGACTGACGCCGATCGCCAAGGGGGTGCGCGTGCTCGGCGCCTCCAGCGACCATCTGCTGCTGGATGTGGCGGATGCCGACCCGCCGCCCGGCGTCGGCGACCGCGTCGCCTTCCGCATGAGCTACGGCGCCATGCTGCTGGCGATGACCTCGGAATATGTCGAGAAGGCCCCGATGCACGATGTCGAGGATTTTTCCGGCCGCAAGATGGTGTCGATATTGGCGGAACAGGGCGCCGCCGGGATTCTGGCTCGGGAAGGTACCGGCGCGCGGCTGGAAGCGATGAATTTCGACGTCGTCGAATTGGCCGATATCGAGCGGCCGCCATCGGGGCTGATCCGGCTGACCGCCGGCGCCGACCGCCGCATCGCGCACAAGGCGCTGACCGCAACGGCGCGCGCGACGCATTCCTTCGGCCTGATCTGGATCGATTCCATCGCTGCCCTGATGCCCGAGGACGAGGATGGCATCGACCTTCCGGAACGAGCGGTGCTGGCCCGCGCGCTTGGCCTCGATCACAAGGCGGGTGCGCTGCAGCCGCAGCTGTCGCCGGAGAATGTCGTCATCGTCGGCTTGCGCCATGCCGATCCGGCCGAGGCGAGAGTGCTGAAGGATTCGCGCGTCGCCGCCTTCACCATGACCGATATCGACGCCATGGGCATGCGCGACCTGATGCACGAGGCGATCCGCATCGCCACTTCAGGCACGCAGGGTTTTCACGTCAGCTATTCGCCTGATGTCACCGAATTCGCCGGCTGGGCGGCAGGTTCCGGTGGCCTCACCGTGCGCGAAACACATCAGGCGATGGAGGCGATCGCGCTCTCCGGCGGGCTGTTGTCGATGGATGTTTCGGGCCTGACCGCGGATCTGGAGCCTCGGATCGGCACCGATACGGTCAACTTCGTCATGTCGGCATTCGGCAAGCGGATCTTGTAGCTGAGCATGGTCCCGAAAAGTGGGTTCCGGTTTTCGGAAAAGATCATGCTCAAACACAGACCCTATCCCTGCTCTTCGACTGCCGCGCGCCATGCGCTGATGTAGTCGCCCCAGACCGGATCGGTCGGCGGCTCCATTCTGTCGCCTTTGCCATGGGCCGTTACCGGACCCGAAGCGAGCAGTGCTGCGCCAATGCTGGTGCCGGTGGCGGCCTCTGACGCGACAACGGCGCGTGCCGTGCTTGCCGCCAGCATGCCGACAAAGAGCCGGTTGCGGGCAAAGGGCCCCTCGACCGTGGTCGGGCCGTCGGCGCCGATCAGATCGAGGCAGGTCGCCGTCATCAGCGCCAGATAGAACGAGATGGCGGCGAAGCGCTGGCCGCGTGTGATGTGGTCTGCGTCAAGCCATGTCGCGGCATGGTGCGGGAACGGCCCCGACCCTTGCTGGGTCGATGGCAGCAGCAATGTCTTTCGCGCCAGTACGGCGCCGACATCAGCTTCGGTCCAGTTGTCCGGCTGGCCTTCCGTCAGCACGGAAAACTCGCGGCCGCCCATGAAGCGCGCCGAAGGCACAGGCGCGCCTAGAGCGCTGACGTTGACCAGCGTATCGCGCGCCGCATCCAGCACAATCTGCTTGCCGCCGACCGCCATCGACACCACCCAGGTGCCGGTCGAGACCACGGAGAAAGGCGGCGCGTCGGACAGGAGATGCGGCAGCAACGATGCGTTGGAATCGTGCAGGCCGCAGAACACCGGCGTCTGCGGATCGAGCCCGGTTCGCGCGGCAAGTGCAGGCAGGATCGGGCCGAGGCGGTCTTTGGCTGGCCGGGCCGGCGCCATCAGCTCGCGCCAGCCCAGGCGGTCGATCAGCGACGAAAAATCCGCTGTCCACGGGTTCCACAGATCGGTGTGGCAGCCGAGCGAGGTCACTTCGTTGGCGGCGACACCGGTCAGGCGCAGAGCCCAGTACTGCGGGTACATCAGCATCGCGGCGGCCTTGGCGAACTCCGCCGGGAAGCGCTTCTGCTGCCAGAAGAATTGCGCGCCGAGATTGAGGCCTAGCGGCAAGCGCGGCGTGCCGGTCTCGGCGAAGGGTGGACGGAACGCATCATAGTCCACTGCCAGACTGTCGGGGCCATCGAATTCATAATCGAGGACGGGCAGCACCAGGTCGTTCGCGGCGTCGACCAGTGCGCCCGTCGCGCCATGCGTGGTGATGGAAATGGCGTCGATGCGCTGTTCGCGGTTGAGGCCGGCAAGGCTGTCGAGGATGAATGTCCACAGCGCCTCGACATTGTGATGCGGGTAGGGCGCCTGCCGCACCGGCGCATTGGCTATGCGGCGCAGCGCCACTTCGCTCAGCGTGGCGAGATCGACCAGCGCCACCTTGGCATTGGTCTTGCCGATATCGATGACGGCGATGTGGCGCATCGCGCTCATTTCATATGGAACACGGTTTCCAGCGGCACGGCCACCGGCTCATTGTCTGGCTTGGTCTCCATGATGTCGGCCATGTGAGCCCACCAGCGCTGCATCACCGGATGCTTCGGCAGATCGTCCATGCCGTGATCGTCTCGCCGCCACAGCACGCCGAACAGGATACTGGTCTCTTCGTCGAGATGAATCGAATAGTCGGAAACGCCGGCCTGCTTCAGGAGAGCGACCAGCGACGGCCAGATTTCGTCGTGGCGCTTCTTGTATTCGGTCTTCATGCCGGGTTTTAGTTTCATCTTGAACGCATATTTCTCAGCCATCAGCGTCCTCCGCGCAGCCGCCGCCAGACGATCGGCAGCGCGATGACGATGATCAACAGCAGGCCGATGAAGATCGACATGACGATGCCTGGCACGTTGAGCAGGCCAAGCCCGAAGGTCACCAGTCCCATGATGAAGGCGGCGAGCACGACGCCCAAAATGCTGCCAGCGCCGCCGAGGATGCTGACACCGCCGAGCACCACCATGGTGATCACTTCCAGTTCATAGCCTTGCGCGATCGACGGCCTCGTCGAGCCGAGCCGCGAGGTGATCAGCACCGAGGCGATGCCCGACATCAGCCCGGTGAGGCAAAACAGCACGAACTTGGTGCGCCCGACGCGCACACCGGAAAATTGCGCCGCGACCGGATTGTTGCCGATAGCAAAGACCCGACGCCCGAAACTCGTCCGGTGCAGCACGAACCAGTAGACGACGGCCGCGATGAGGAAGAGCACCAGTTCGAACGACACCACCCACCAGACATAGCCCTGGCCGAAGAAGGCGAAGCTTTCGGGATAGCCCTTGTAGGCCTGGTCGCCGAGGACGATGAAGGCGATGCCACGAAACAGGCTCATCGTGCCGATGGTGACGACGATGGATGGCAATCCCAGCCTTGTCACCAGCAGCCCATTGAAGGCGCCGCAACCAAGCCCGACGACGATGCCGATCAGCACCAGCACCGGCGTGCCGGCGCCGGCCTGCACCGCCATGCCCATCATCGTCGACGCCAGCGCGATGATGGCGGCGACCGACAGGTCGATCTCGCCCGAAATGATTAGCAGCGCCATGGCAAAGGCGATCAGACCCTTTTCGGTGAAATTGAAGGTCAGGTCGGACAGCGAGTACGGGTCGAGGAAATAGGGCGAGGCGAAGCTGTTGATGGCGAAGATGGCGACGGCCACCACGACCAGCAGCGCCTCCCAGGAAAAGATCGCCGAACTCAGCGGTTTGTCGAGCCGGTCGGGAATGTGGCGCGGGGCAGGGACGTCGGTCATGTCACTGCCTCCACTTTTCGCAGGATGATGCGGCCCTGCTGACGTTCGCCGCGCGCGTTGAGCACGACGGCGAGGATGATGGCGCTGCCCGAAATCGCCATCTGCCAGAAGGGCGAGATGTTGATGACCGGCAGCGCGTTGGAAATGATGCCGAGGAACAACGCGCCCAGCACCGCGCCACCGACCGAGCCGATGCCGCCGGCAATCGAAATACCGCCGATGACGCAGGCGGCGATGATGTTGAGTTCATAGCCGTTGGCGACCTCGACCGAAGCAATCACATAGCGCGATATCCAGAGATAGCCGGAAAGACCGCCGATCATGCCGGAGATGCAGAAGACGATGAATTTCGTTCGGCCGACATCGATCCCGGCATAGACCGATGCCGTCGGATTGACGCCGATGGCATAGATCGAACGGCCGAGCGCTGTGCGCGTCATCAAGACGAAGAACAGCGCAATCACCAGGATGGCGATCCAGGACAGCACAGGGATGCCGAGGAAGGCCGCGCGTTGAAAGCCGATGAAGTCGGGGCTCATCTTGTCGGCATTGACCCAGGCGCCGCCGGACAGGACGAAAGTGGCGCCGCGATAGATGGTCAGCGTTCCGAGCGTAACCACGATCGAGGGGATGTTCAGCCGCCACACCAAGAGGCCGTTGATGGCGCCCAGCACCAGCCCGACCAGCAGCGCAATGACGATCAGCAGCGGGATCGGGATCGCCGGGTGCGCCGCGTTCATCATCGCCACCACCATGCCGGTGAAGCAGAGGTTGGACGCCATCGACAGGTCGATCGACCGGGTCAGGATGACGACCATCTGGCCCAGCGCCAGGATCATCAGGATCGAGGTGTCGTTGAACACCTGGCGCAGATTGCCGGGGTCGGCGAAGGCCGGGAAGCGCGTCGAGATCAGCCCGATGAGCACAACGATTGCCGCCAGCAGCCAGATTTCGCGGTGTTTGAGAAAGGCTTTCATGCCGCGATCCCCGCTGCCGTCCGGACCAGCGTCTCGGCGTCCAGTCCCTTGTTGTCGTAGACCGCCACGACAAGGCCCTCGCGCATGACGACGACGCGGTCGGACATGCCGAGGATTTCCGGCAGCTCCGACGATACCATGATCACCGACAGGCCCTGTGCCACCAATTCTGCCATGAAGCCGTGCACCGCGGCCTTCGAGCCGATATCGATGCCCTTGGTCGGCTCGTCGAGGATGATCACCTTGGGCGCGGTCGCCAGCCATTTGGCGATGACGATCTTCTGCTGGTTGCCGCCCGACAAAGTGCCGACATCCTGGCTGAGCGAAGAGGCGCGCAGGTCGAGCCGCTCGGTGTAGGAGCGGGCGAGCGCGAATTCTTCCGACAGCCGCAGCAGGCCGGATTTCGAGGTGCGCTTGAGTGAAGGCAGCGAGACGTTCTGGAAGATCGGCAGGCCGATCACCACCCCCTGCTTGCCGCGCTCCTCCGGCACGTAGACGATGCCGGCATCGATCGAATCCGCCGCCGATTTCGGCGCGATCGTCTTGCCTTCCAGCGTGATCGTGCCGCCCGTGGTGCGGGTGATGCCTGAAATCGCTTGCATCACCTCGCTGCGCCCGGCGCCGACAAGGCCGTAGAAGCCGAGGATTTCGCCCTTGTGCAATTCGAAGCCGATGTCGTTGAATTCGGTCGGGTGCGATAGGCCGGAGACGGAAAGCACCGGCGCGCCGATTTCGGCTTTGCGCTGCGGAAAGATGTGGTCGACCGAGCGGCCGACCATCATGCGCACGATCTGGCTCTGGCCGGCATCCTTGATCAGGCCTTCGCCGACCATCTCGCCATCGCGGAACACCGTGTAGCGGTCGGCGATGCGGTAGATCTCGTCGAACTTGTGACTGATGAACAGGATCGCCTTGCCTTCGCTCTTGAGGAACTCGATGAGCAGGAAAAGCTCCTCGATCTCCTTCATCGAAAGCGCCGCGGTCGGCTCGTCCATGATGACGATCTGGGCGTCGATCGACATGGCGCGGGCGACGGCGACGAGATGCTTGTTGGCGATGCCAAGGTCCTTCAGTCGCGCATCGGCGTCGATATGGCCGGCATGCATGGCGTCGAGCACTTCGCGCGCATTTTTGCGCATGGTGCGCCAGTCGATGGTGCCGAAGCGCGTGCGCGGCGCGTGGCCAAGAAAGATGTTTTCGGCCACCGTCAGGTCGTCGAACAGCACGGTTTCCTGATGGATAGCGGTGACGCCATAGCCGAAGGCGGCATGCGCGCTGGGCAGAGTGACGGCCTGACCGTCGATGCTGATGGTGCCCGTATCGGGCTGGTAGATGCCGGTCATGATCTTGACCAGCGTCGACTTGCCGGCGCCGTTTTCGCCGATCAGTGCTGTCACCTGGCCCGGATAGAGCGACAGGCTGACATCATGCAGCGCACGCACACCGGGGAAACTCTTTGAGACGCCAGACAGCGTCAGACGCGGAGTCGAGGCCGGTGGCCTCTCCTTTGCCGTGCCGTGTTGGGCTGTCGTGTCCATAGTCGTATCAAGCCCTGAAACAAGGTCCGTTTGAAGTCGCGGCGGAACGAGAGCCCCGCCGCGACAGCTCGAAGCAGCTGCAGATCAATAGATCTTGGAGAACTTCTCGATGTTGCTCTTGTCGAACTGGAAGGGCGGAGCCATCGCAGCCGAATTGGTGTCGTCGAGCGTGACCTTGCCGACGCGGCCGATCGACAGCGTGGCGCCTGGCTTGGCCTCTTCCTTCTTCACCGCCAGATCGTGAGCGAGGTAGACAGCCGAGTAGCCGAGATCGATCGGGTTCCACAGGGCCACGGCCTGCGAGGCACCGTTGTCGATGAACTTCTTGAACTCGGACGGCAGCGCCAGGCCGGTGACGTTGACCTTGCCGATCAGGTTCTCGTCGGTCACCACCTGAGCCGCGGCAACGACGCCGACGGTGGTCGGCGCGATGATCGCCTTGAGGTTCGGATAGGACTTAAGCAGGCCCTTGGCTTCGTCCGTGCTCTTGGCCGAGTCATCGTCGCCGTAGACGGTGGCAACGAGTTTGATCTTGGGGAACTTCTCCGGCAGGATTTTCTTGGCCGCGTCGATCCAGGCGTTCTGGTTGGTCGCGGTCGAGGACGCTGACAGGATGGCGACGTCGCCGCCTTCCGGCAGGTAGTCGGCGGCAAGCTTGATGATGGTTTCGCCGATCAGGCCGGTGTCGGACGGGTTGAGGTGAAGCTGGCGGCCTTCCTTGGCGACGCCCGAATCCCAGGAGATGACGGTAATGCCGCGCTCCATGGCCTTCTTCAGCACCGGCACCAGCGCGTCGGCGTCATTGGCCGAAATGGCGATGGCGTTGACCTTCTGGGCGATCAGCGAATTGACCACTTCGATCTGCGCTTCGGCGGTCGCCTTGGTCGGACCGGTGTAGATGATATCGACGTCGCCGAGTTCCTTGGCCGCCTCTTCGGCGCCCTTGTTGGCGGCATCGAAGAAGCCGTTGCCGAGCGACTTCACCACCAGCGCGATCTTGACGTTTTCGGCATAGGCCGCATTCACGAACATGGCGGCCGAGAAAGCCGCCGTCACCATCAATTTCTTCAAAAAGCTCATCGAATATCCTCCCTTGAGCGTTGCATTCCATCGCCGCTGCGGGCGTGAGTTGGCCTCAGGCCTGCAGTGAAGATTCTTCCTTGTTGGTTGCCGATTTGCGGGCGACGATCAGCGTCACGCCCGCGGTTTCGAGCATTTTGGCTTCGCGATCCTCGATGCCGTCATCGGTGATGACAGTGGCGATGCGCGACAGGCCGCACAGGATCAGGCTGGAGCGTTTGCGGAATTTCGAGGAATCGACCAGCACCACCAGCTCGTCGGCCTGGTCGATCAGTTTCTGCTCCGCCTGGATCAGCAGCGGGTCGCCTTCCATCAGGCCGAGCGGTCCGAGCCCCTGCGCGCCCATGAACATGCGGCGCGCATAGAAATTGCGCGTCACGTCATTGTCGAAGGGCGACAGGATGATGTTCTGCTCGCGGTAGATGGTGCCGCCCGACAGCATCACCGTGTTCTTGGAGTGCTTCAGCAGATGCTCGGCGATCGGGAACGAATTGGTGAAGATCGGCATGCGGCGGCCGGTCAGGAAATGCACCATCTGGAAGGTGGTGGTGCCGCCGTTGATGATGATCGGTTCGCCGTCCTTGCACAACTCGACCGCTTCGCGTGCAATCGCCCGCTTTTGCGCTGCGTTGAGCGTTTCGTTGACGGAAAAGGGCCGGCCGGCGAGGCCGATGAACTGCGGCGGCGAGATCGCCTCGGCGCCGCCACGCACACGGCGCAGGCGCTTCTGGACATGCAATGCCGCGATATCGCGCCGGATCGTCGCCTCGGAGGACTCCGTCAGGTCGACCATCTCCTGCACCGTCACCACAGGCTTTTCCTGGACGGCGGACAGAATGATCCTGTGGCGCTCTTTTTCGTGCATGGTTCCTCCCTGCCTGAGCATCTAGGCACTCAAAACGAGCAATGTCAATCATTTCCGATCATATAATTTCATTGTGCAGTGCAATATGATCGATATTGATCGTTTGTGATTGACAAGCGGCCTGCTTGCGTAGACATTCCCGGCAAAATGGACTGCTCTTTTTGCGTCCCAGGGAGGATATCTATGCTCGACAAGCGCTCCGGTTCGCGTCTCGCCAATCTGTGGGATGATGCGAAGGCCAAGGGGATGAGCGATCCTGAGCTTCTGGTCTATCGCTCGAACACGCTCGGCTCCGACAAGCGCGTCACCAACTATGGCGGCGGCAACACCTCCTCGAAAATCCAGCAGAAAGACCCGCTGACCGGTGAAGACGTCGAAGTGCTTTGGGTCAAGGGCTCGGGCGGCGACAGCGCCTCGATTAAAACAGACGGTTTTGCGACGCTCTACATGGACAAGTTGCGCGCGCTCAAAGGCCTCTATCGTGGCTTGGCGCATGAGGACGAGATGGTCGGTTTCCTGCCGCACTGCACCTTCAATTTGAACCCACGCGCGGCCTCGATCGACACGCCGCTGCACGCCTTCGTGCCGAAGCCTTTCGTCGATCATATGCATCCCGACGCGATCATCGCCATCGCTGCCGCAAAGGATTCCAAGGCGCTGACCAGGGAGATCTTCGGCGATGCCATCGGCTGGCTGCCGTGGAAGCGGCCGGGTTTCGAACTCGGCCTTTGGCTGGAGAAATTCTGCCTCGAACATCCCGCCGCCAAGGGCGTCATTCTCGAGAGCCATGGCCTGTTCACCTGGGGCGACACGCCGAAGGAATGCTACGAGACGACGATTTCGGTCATCAATCAGGCGATCGAATGGTTCGAGCGCCGGTCCGAAGGCCTGGCGATCTTCGGCGGCGAAGCGGTCAAATCGCTCGACGCTGCATCACGCCGTGCCATTGCCGCGAAGCTGATGCCCAGGATCCGCGGCCTGATCTCGGAAAAGAGCCACAAGCTCGGTCACTTCGACGACCAGCCCGCCGTGCTCGAATTCGTCAACTCCAGGGATTTGCGGCCGCTGGCGGCACTCGGCACCTCATGCCCGGACCATTTCCTGCGCACCAAGATCCGCCCGCTGGTCATTGAATTCGATCCGGCAAAGCCCGATGTCGATGCCGTCATTGCCCGTCTAGCCGACGATATTGCCGCCTATCGAGTTGGCTACCAGGCCTATTACGACAGCTGCAAGCATCCGGACTCGCCCGCGATCCGCGATCCCAATGCGGTGGTCTACCTGATGCCCGGCGTCGGCATGTTCACCTTCGCCGGTGACAAGGCGACGGCCCGCATCTCGGGCGAATTCTATGTCAACGCCATCAACGTCATGCGCGGTGCCTCGACGGTCTCGTCCTATGTCGGCTTGCCCGCACAGGAAGCCTTCGACATCGAATACTGGCTGCTCGAGGACCTGAAGCTGCAGCGCATGCCGAAGCCGAAGGCGCTCGCCGGCCAGATCGCGCTGGTCACCGGCGGCGCCGGCGGCATCGGCCGCGCGACGGCCAGCCGGCTGCTGCGCGAAGGCGCCTGCGTCGTGCTGGCCGACATCGACGAGACAGCGCTCGCCAGCGCCAATGACGAGTTGGCGAAAGCCCATGGCAAGGATTTCGTCCGCCCGGTGCTGATCAACGTCACGTCAGAGGACCAGGTCATCTCCGGCTTCGCCGAGATGGCGGTCGAATTCGGCGGCATCGACATTCTGGTATCGAATGCCGGTCTCGCCTCCTCGGCGCCGATCGAGGAAACCACGCTGGCGCTGTGGAACAAGAACATGGACATCCTGTCCACCGGTTATTTCCTGGTGTCCAGGGAAGCGTTCCGGCTGTTCCGGGTGCAGAAGATCGGCGGCAATGTCGTCTTCGTCGCCTCCAAGAACGGCCTTGCCGCGTCGCCCAATGCCGCCGCCTATTGCACGGCCAAGGCGGCCGAGATCCATCTGGCACGCTGCCTTGCACTGGAAGGCGCGGAAGCGCAGATCCGGGTCAATGTCGTCAACCCGGACGCCGTGCTGCGCGGCTCGAAGATCTGGACCGGCGAGTGGAAGGAACAGCGCGCCGCCGCCTACAAGATGTCGACCGACGACCTGGAGGAGCACTATCGCTCGCGCTCAATGCTGAAGCGTTCGGTCTTCCCGGAAGACATTGCCGAGGCGATCTATTTCTTCGCCTCCGACATGTCGGCCAAGTCGACCGGCAACATCATCAATGTCGACGCCGGCAACGCGCAGAGCTTTACGCGATAATCCATTGAAGGCGGCGCCGGAGCGCTTTCCTTCTCGCCGTCTCTAGACGGGGAGAAGGTGCCGGCAGGCGGATGAGGGGCAGCGCCGACCGAACGCATCTGGGAGGAAACTTTAGTGTCCGAATTCATCATTTCCGCCGACGTCGTCGACAAGGACAACGCCACGCGCAAGGCCGATCTCGAGCGCGACTACGCATCGCTGGGCGAGCGCCTCGACCGCCGTGGCATTGCCATCGACGCCATCCGCGACAAGGTCGAGAAATTCGCCGTAGCTATTCCCTCCTGGGGCGTCGGCACCGGCGGCACCCGCTTTGCCCGCTTTCCCGGCGCCGGCGAGCCACGCGACATCTTCGACAAGATCGAGGACTGTGCCGTCATCCAGCAATTGACGCAGGCGACACCGACCGTCTCCTTGCACATTCCGTGGGACAAGGCCGACCCGAAGCGGCTGAAACAGGCGGCCTCGCGCTTCGGCCTCGGTTTCGACGCCATGAATTCCAACACCTTCTCGGATGCGAAGGACCAGACGCTTTCCTACAAATTCGGCTCGCTGTCACATGCTGATGCCGGTACACGCCGGCAAGCGGTCGAGCACAATCTCGAATGCATCGAGATCGGCAAGACGCTGGGCTCCAAGGCGCTGACGGTGTGGATCGGCGACGGCTCGAACTTTCCCGGCCAGGTCAATTTCGCCAGGGCATTCGAGCGCTATCTCGATGCGATGAAAGAGGTCTATGCCGGACTGCCGGACGGTTGGAAACTGTTCACCGAGCACAAGATGTACGAACCGGCCTTCTACTCCACCGTCGTGCAGGACTGGGGCACCAACTACATGATCGCCAAGGAATTGGGCGACAAGGCGTTCTGCCTGGTCGACCTTGGCCATCACGCGCCCAACGTCAATATCGAGATGATCGTGTCGCGGCTGATCCAGTTCAAGAAACTCGGTGGCTTCCATTTCAACGATTCGAAATATGGCGATGACGACCTCGATGCCGGTTCGATCGATCCCTACCGGCTGTTCCTTGTCTTCAACGAACTGGTCGATGCCGAGCTTTCCGGCGCCGAGGGTTTCGATCCGGCCCATATGCTCGACCAGAGCCACAATGTCACCGATCCGATCGAAAGCCTGATGCTGTCGGCGGTCGAGGTGCAGCGCGGCTATGCGCAGGCGCTGCTGGTCGACCGCAAGGCGCTGGAAACCTACCAGGACAGCAATGATGCGCTGATGGCGACGCAGACGCTGAAAGCCGCCTACCGCACCGATGTCGAGCCGATCCTCGCCATGGCGCGGTTGAAGACGGGCGGCGCCATCGATCCGGTTGCCGCTTACCGGGCGGCCGGGTACCGCGCCAAGGTGGCGGCGGAACGTCCCGCGGTCGCCGGCGGCTCGGGCGGCATTGTCTGACATCTGAATTGATCCGTCTGGTCCACCATTGATGGTGGACTCGGCGGCCCTGACGGGTTCTTCTAGGCGTCCCCCCGCCCGGAGAACCGCCATGCCTCTCACCCGTCGGACATTGATCGCCGCCACACTTTCCTTCACCTTCGTCCTGGCCCCGTTGACGAGCGTCTTCGCCGCGTCGCCCGCACCAGCCAAGGGGGAGCACGGCATGGTGGTCACGGCCCAGCATCTGGCGTCCGAAGTGGGTGTCGAGGTCTTGAAGAAGGGCGGCAATGCCGTCGATGCCGCGGTCGCCGTCGGCTATGCGCTGGCCGTCGTCTACCCCAATGCCGGCAATATCGGCGGCGGCGGCTTCATGACCATCCGCTTCAAGGACGGCAAATCGACCTTCCTCGATTTTCGCGAGCGGGCGCCGCTTGCGGCGACCAAGACGATGTATCTCGACAAGGACGGCAACCCGGTGAAGGGCGCCAGCCTCAACGGCTACCTCGCGGTCGGCGTGCCAGGCTCAGTGGCTGGTTTAGAGATGGCCCGCGAAAAATATGGCAAATTGTCCAGACAGGATCTGATGGCGCCGGCAATCAGCTATGCCAAGGACGGATTCATCCTCAATCAGGGCGACGCCGCCTCTTTTGCCGGCAGCGCCGACAGGCTGGCGAAGGATCCCGCGGCTGCCGCCATTTTCCTGAAACCCGATGGCAAGCCATATGGCATCGGCGAGCGTCTGATCCAGCCTGACCTTGCCGCCTCGCTCGCCGCCATTTCCGAGAAAGGCCCTGATGCGTTCTACAAAGGCGCCATTGCCGATGCCATCGTCAAGGCGAGCGGCGCCAAGGGCGGCATCCTGGCCAAGCCGGATTTCGAGCAATATGCGGTTCGCGAACTCAAACCGGTGACCTGCAGCTATCGCGGCTACGAGATCACATCCTCGCCGCCGCCGAGTTCCGGTGGCGTCATCATCTGCGAAATCCTCAACGTGCTCCAAGGCTATCCGTTGTCCTACCTCGGCGCCGGCTCGGCCGAGACGGTCCATGTCATGGTTGAGGCGATGCGCTACGCCTATGTCGACCGCAATTCGGCGCTCGGGGATCCCGATTTCGTCGACAATCCGGTCTCGAAACTGCTGGACAAGGCCTACGCCAAGGATATCCGCGACAAGATCGATCCGTTCCGGGCCGGCGTGTCGCAGGACCTGATGCCGAAGGGCTTTGGCGAGAGCAAGGAGACGACGCATTATTCGATCGTCGACGATGACGGCAACGCGGTCGCAGTCACCTACACGCTGAACGGCTCCTTCGGCGCCGGCGTCGTCGCCGACGGCACCGGCATCCTGCTCAACAACGAGATGGACGATTTCACCCAGAAACCTGGCGTGCCCAATCTCTATGGTCTGGTTCAGGGCGAGGCGAACGCCATCCAGCCGAAGAAGACGCCGCTGTCGTCGATGAGCCCGACAGTGGTGGCCAAGGACGGCAAGCCGTTCATGGTCATCGGCAGCCCGGGCGGCTCGCGCATCATCACCATCACACTGGAAGCGATCATCAATGTCATCGACCACGGCATGAACATCCAGGAGGCGATCGACGCGCCGCGCATTCATCACCAGTGGCTGCCCGACACGGTCTACATCGAGCCGTTCGGACTTTCACCCGATACCGAAAAGTTGCTGGCCGGCATGGGCTATCACCTCGATCTCGGTGATTCGACCTGGGGTCAGGCTGCGGGCATTCTGGTCGGCGGCAAGAGCCTGGCGGAGATCGAGAAGGGCGGCGGCGCCCGCTACAACGGCGCCATCGACAGCCGTGCGGCCTCCGGCGAGGCACTTGGATATTAGAGCATCGGCTCAGAAGGCCGATGCTGGACTTTCTGTCCGATTAGAGCAATTCCAGGAAAAGTGTGAAACGGTTTTCCCGGGAAAAGCGCGTAGCGCTTTCCCTTAGGGAATTGCGTCGAAACAAAGAGATAGAGTGGTTCTCCGTTTCCGTGAAACGCTCTAGGCGACCAGCGTGATGGTGGATGCGACCAGCATCAAGGCGGCGATGGCGACGAACAGCGCGTAGATTCGCGGCCGGTCGAGCAGCAGCGCGTTTCCCCCTATCCAGGCCGATGTGGCGCCGCCAAGCGCGAAGAGGAAACCGTTGCGGTGCCCGAAGGTCATCGACGCGGCCATCAGCCCGCCGATGATCAGCGCGCCGAACACGATGATCACGGCAACCGCATATTTCTCGAAATCGTTGCCGCCGCCAATGGTTGGCCCGATCGCGTTCAACGTCGGCAGATCGTCCGGATCGAAGGGATTCGTCGATCCATATTCGTTTTGACCGGCAGGCTCTCGCATTATTCGTTCTCCGTATAGCGGCAACAAATCATCAAGGCTTGCCGAGCGCAACCCGATCGCACTGCCCTCGATGCGTTCGGCACGGTCTTCTACACCTTCTGTCGCGGCTTGCCGCCGACTTTTTGATTGGTGCCGGGCTGTCCTCTCTCAGGCAATCCCGGAGCCGGCTTGCCCGAAGGCGGCCGTGGACCATGCCGTTGTGGACTGAATTCGTGGAGGAAAGATGATGCCGGATATGGATTCGGTCCGGCCGGAGGCGATTTTGGGTGGCGTGATGTCGCACGGGCGACGTGACGGACCGGATCGCCTCGCAGCGTCAGCGGATTTCGCGGCCCAGCGACACGTCATGATGTCATACTTCAAGCCTTGCTCTTAGCACTGCGGTCTGCGGGCAGGCCGGGCGGCATGCATCAGAACTTCATGCTGAGGCTGCCCTTGATGACGCGGCCTTCGCCATAGATGCAGCTGAGGTCGGGATTGCTGCCGCTCTCATAGCAGGTCGAGTAGTAGGTCTTGTCGAATAGGTTGGAGACATTGAGCGCCGCCTGCCAGCCATTCTTCTTGTAGCGCAAAGCCGCGTCGACCAGCGTGTGGCCGGGCACGTTGACCGTGTTCGTGTTGTCGCCAAAACTCGCGCCGATGTAACGCACGCCGGCGCCGAGGCTCAAGCCCTCGAGCACGCCGCTACCAACTTCATAGTTGGCCCACAGCGATGCCTGATGTTCCGGCACCCTGGCAGGGCGGTTGCCGGCGTCGTCGCCCTTCGCTATCTCCGCATCGAGATAGGTGTAGGCCGCTGTCGTGCTCAGGCCGAAAGCGAGATCGGCAGTGGCCTCGATCTCGAGGCCGCGATGGCGGACTTCTCCGGTCTGGACCTGGCCAAGCGGATTGCTCGGATCGGTCGTCAGAACATTGGTCTTGCGCAGGTCGAACAGCGACGCGGTGAGGTATCCGGGGAAGAAGGTCGGCTCGTACTTCACGCCGACTTCGTACTGCTTTCCCTTGGAGGGCTGGAACGGCACATTGGCCAGTGTCTGGCCGATATTGGTGGTGAAGGATTCGGCATAGCCGGCATAGGGCGTCAGGCCATTGTCGAAGAGATAGCCGATGCCGACATTGCCGGTGAAGGCATGGTCCTTCTGATCGTAGCTGCCCGTACCAATCCGGTCTTGATTGGTGTTGTCGACCCAGGCCTGCCGGACGCCGAGGGTCAGGACCCAGTGGTCGGCGATCTTGGACTGGTTTTGTGCATAAAGACCGATCTGACCGATCGTCTGCACGCGATCGGCAATGATGAGACCCGGCGGCGTGACCGGGATCGAGTAGTCCGGGTTCAGGGTGTCCAGTGGCGGACCTTCCCCGTAGCCGTTCTGCCCGTCGACCGACTGCCTGTTGTAATCGAGACCGAACAGCAGCTTGTTTTCGACCGCGCCGAAGGTCGCCTTGTATTCGGCCTGGTTGTCGACGTTGAACAGACTTGCCGTCTCATCCACGGTGAACAGCGTACGCGACATCGTATGATCGTTGATCATGTCCGGGCCACCAAGCCACTCGCCATAATAGAGCTGCCGATAGTCGGTTTCCTGCCGCGAGTAGCGCAGGTTCTGCCGCACTGTCCAATGGTCGTCGAACTCATGGCTGAACTGGTAGCCGATCGAACCATGGTTGGCATCGAAACGGTCGAAGTCGGGCGAGCCGGCGAAGAAATTACGCGGCAGATTGCCATACTGCGCCGGCAGAAACTGAATCGGCGTCAGCCTGTCCCACTGGTAGTTGGCCAGGATGGTCAGCGAGGTCTGCGCATCCGGCTGCCATTTGAGCGCCGGCGCGACGAAGATGCGGTCGTTGCGGGAATAGTCGGTTTCGATCTCGCCGTTGCGAACCAGACCGGTCAGCCGGTAGGACCATACGCCGGCATCGTTCGATCGGGCCGCCGACATCGAGCCCGGCCTCGACCGTGTTGAAGCTGCCATAGCTGAGGAAGCCGTCATAAATCGGCTTGTCCGTCGGCCGCTTGGTGATGGCATTGACCATGCCGCCAGCCTCGTTCTCGCCGTAGAGCACCGAGGACGGTCCCTTCAGCACCTCGATTCGCTCCAGCCCATAGGGTTCGATCTTGAAGCCGGAGAAATCGATCACCTTCTGCGGCAGCCCGTCGCGATAGATCGCCGATGTGCAGAGGTCAAAACCGCGGATCAGGCATTGGTCGAACCGGTCGTCGATACCCCATGGCGAAGGGGTGACGCCGGCAAGGTACGATAGACTGTCCTCAAGCTGCTCCGGCTGGCGATCGTCGAGTTGTTTGCGAGTGATGACCGACACCGACTGCGGAATTTCCTTCAGCGGCGTGTCGGTCTTCGAGCCGGTGGTGGTATTCTTGGCGATATAGCCGTCATCCGGGCCGACCGGGCTGCCGGTCTGCCCCTCGACATTGATCGGGTTGAGTTCGGTCGTGGCGTCCTGCGCCAGGGCCTGCGCGCAAATCAGCGTCGAGAGCGACGCGACCACAAGGCCCTGGACGCGGCCTCTCCGACGCGCCGCCCGATATGCACTCAACCCCATCTCGATACCCCTCGCTGCCTGCGATGCGCACAGCCGCGGTCCGGCCGCGCACCAAATTCAAATTGTTGACTCATTTAATCATCTTCAATGTTGACTATTAAACTCATGTTTCATAGTCAACCGGCCATCGGCTGCCGGCAGCCAGATTTTTGGGATTGCGTCGTTCTGGAGAAAAACCGTGCCTGACATCCACGACCAGACGGATTTCCGCACAGGCGCCGTGTGGTGATAGCGGCCCTCGAATCGCACAGGGCCGACCGTCGCCGCGGCCAGATCACCCGGCGCGGCGCGCTGGGACTTTTGGTTCTGCCCTTCACCGGAATTTCATCGCCATCTGCCGCGGCGAAGCCGCTGCGCATCGTCTGCCTGGATGACGGCCTGGCCGAGACCTTGCTCATGCTCGGCGTCGGCCCGGTCGCCATTGCCGGTCGCGACGTCTGGGAGACCTGGGTGGTCGAGCCGCCGCTGCCGCCCGACATCGCCGATGTCGGCACGCTGCTCGAGCCCAATCTTGAATTGCTGCAGCAGCTTGCCCCCGACATCATCCTGGCCATGCCATATCTCGACGGCATCAAGCCGCTGCTCGAACGCGTGGCGCCGGTAACGACGATCGGGCTCTATACCGAAGCCGGGCAGCCCTATCAGCGCGCCGTCGAGGCGACGCGCCAGCTCGCCGGGCTTGTCGGCAAGGAAAGCGAAGGCGAAGCGCTGATCGCGGCGACGGATGTGTATTTTTCAGAAGTTCGCCAGCAACTGGCGCCGCTATCGGCGCGGCCGATCTATGTCGTCAGCTTCATGGATCCGCGCAATGTGCGCGTCTACGGCAAGAAAAGCCTGTTTCAGGAGGTGTTCGACCGCATCGGGCTAAGCAACGCCTGGACCGGCGAGACCAACTATTGGGGGTTTGCAACCGTCGGCATCGACGGCCTGGGGACATCCCGCGACGCACGCCTCGCCTATCTGGAGCCTTTGCCCGACGGCGCCGGCGGCACGCTGACCGAAAGCCCGGTGTGGAACGCCATGCCCTTCGTGCGCAACCGCTCGATCATGCGCCTCCCCGCCGTGCTGATGTTCGGCGCACTTCCCTCGGCCACCCGCTTCGCCCGGGTTCTGGCCAAGGCGATGACAGAGGGAAACACCCGATGAGGGATGGCGCAGCGACCTTGCCTGGCGACACCAGCCCAGCCTCAGCCGACCGCGCGCGGTCGGCTGGCATCTTCGACAATTATCCGCTCGGCGCGATCCTGCTTTGCGTGGTGCTTGTCGGCGGCGCGGTGGTCGCAACCCTGTCCAACCTTGTTGTGCAGCTGCCGCCGGGACTCTGGCTCGAAGCCTTCGCGAAGCCCGACATCGATGACATGCGGCAGGTGCTCGTCCACTACGCCTTCCTGCCAAGGCTTGCTGTCAGCCTGCTGTGCGGCGCGGCACTCGGACTTGCCGGAACCGTCCTGCAACAGGTTCTGCGCAACCCGCTGGCCTCGCCCGAAACCGTCGGCGTCTCGGCCGGTGCCTATCTGGCGCTGGCGCTGGCGACGCTTCTTGCACCGTCCTTGCTCGCCTTCGGCCGCGAATGGGTGGCGCTGGCCGGCGCCTTCGTCGCCCTGGCCGCCGTCTTCGCTTTGTCCTGGCACAAGGGCCTGTCACCGCTTTCGGTCGTGCTGGCCGGGCTGGTCGTCAGCCTCTATGCCGGTGCCATCGGCGCGGCATTGGTGGTGCTGCGGCACGAATGGCTGGCCAGCCTGTTCATCTGGGGCGCCGGTTCGCTCGGCCAGCAGGACTGGTCGACGACGCTGTGGCTGTTGCCACGCATCGGCACTGCTGCGCTGGCGATCTTCCTCATGGTGCGGCCGCTGACCTTGCTTGGCCTCGACGAGGAAGGCGCGCGCAGCCTTGGCGTCCCGCTCGGCCTCTATCGCTTCGCCGGGCTGGCGGCGGCCGTCGCGTTGATCGCCTTCGTCGTTGCCGTTGTCGGCGTTATCGGCTTTGTCGGCCTGGCCGCCGCCACCCTCGCGCGCATCGGCGGCGCGCGCCGGCTGGGTCAGCAGCTGGTAATGGCGCCGCTCATCGGCGGTGCATTGCTGTGGGCCGCCGATCAGGCCGTGCAGATCGCCACCGGACCGCAAGGCGACCTGCTGCCGACCGGAGCGATCACCACGCTCCTCGGCGCGCCTCTGCTGCTCTGGCTGCTGCCGCGCCTTGCCCTTGGTTCGGAAGCCCCGGCATTGACGGCCGAGCGCCTGCCGCGCGCGAGCCGGCCCGGCCTTGTGCAGGCGGCGATTGGCCTGGCTCTGCTTTTGCTGTTGGGACTGGCCTTGCTCTATGGGCCGGGGCCACATGGCTGGACCTTCGCTCTCGGCGATGCGCTACAGCCGCTGCTGTCGTGGCGGTGGCCTCGTGTGCTTGCCGCGCTGAGTGCCGGCGCGATGCTGGCGCTTGCCGGGTTGATGATGCAGCGACTGACCGGCAATCCGATGGCCAGCCCCGAAGTGCTGGGCATCAGCGCCGGCGCCGCGCTGGGCATGATGGTGGCGCTGTTCGCGCTCGCCGATTCCAGTCGCCCGCTGCAGACCGCGGCCGCCACCATTGGCGCCTTCGGAGCTCTTCTGGTGACGCTGGCCATCGGCCGCCGTGCCGCCTATGCACCGGAACGGCTGCTGCTCGCCGGCGTGGCTTTGACGGCTTTGTTCGACGCGCTGATCCTCGTGCTCACCGCCACCGGCGATCCGCGCGCCATGCTGCTGCTCAACTGGCTCACCGGCTCGACCTATGGCGTCGATCCGAGCGCCGCCCTGCTGACGGGCGGCATCGCCGTCTGCCTCTTTGCGCTCGCGCCCCTCTTCATGCGCTGGCTCGACATCCTGCCGCTCGGGGCCGCCGCCGTTCAAGGTCTAGGCATCAACCTGAAGGGGACGCGGCTTCTTGTGCTGCTGGTGGTCGCAGCACTCACCGCCGCCTCGACGCTGATCGTCGGCCCGCTGACCTTCATCGGCCTGATGGCGCCGCATCTTGCCCGTCGCCTCGGCCTTTCCCGCGCGCTGCCGCAAGCAGCCGGCGCGGTGCTCGCCGGCGCGCTGATCATGGTTGCAGCAGACTGGATCGGCCGCACCGCCATCTTCCCGCACCAGATCCCGGCCGGCCTGGTCGCCACGCTGATCGGCGGCCCGGTATTGATGTGGCTGCTGCGCCGCCGCTGACTTTTTTGTCCCTGTGGAGATATCCATGCCCAAGTCGATGGCGACGCCAGCCCTGATCGCCGACACCACGGTTCATGATTTCACACCCGCACATGGCGACGACCCCTGGCGGATATTCCTGCATGTGCCGGCAAAGCCGGCGCCTGACGCCGGCTGGCCGGTCCTCTACATGACCGACGGCAATGCCGTCATCGGTACCGCCGTCGACGTGGTGCGCGCGCAGGCGAGCTATCCCGCCGGCACCAACGTCTGCGAAGGCGTCATCGTTGCCATCGGCTATCCCGTCGAGGGGGCCTATGATCCGCTGCGGCGCTCATGGGATCTCGGCCCGCCGCCGGGCAAGATCTATCCGCCCTTCTATGATGGCACGCCTGATGTCAGGACAGGCGGGGCAGGGGAATTCCTTGCCTTCATCGAGGACGAATTGAAGCCCTGGGTGGCAAGCCGCGCCCGGATCGATGAAAGCCGCCAGGCGCTTTATGGCCATTCCTTCGGTGGCCTGTTTGCGCTCTATGCCCTGTTCACCCGCCCGCTCTCGTTCCGGACCTGGATCGCGGCCAGTCCCGCCATCTATTGGGAAGACCGCGCCATCGACCGCTTTCTCGAAGCCTTCGAGGCCGCCGTTCCTGCAGGCCCGGCGGTGAACGTGATCCTGTCGGCTGGCGAGTACGAGACCGAGAAGCTGGCGCCGTTCCAGATTGGCGCCGAGGACGAAGAAAAGCGACTGCAGCAAAAGCAGATGACACGCACCGACGAATTCGCGCGGACAATGGCGGAGCGTCTCGCCGCTCTCCCGGGCGTGAGCGCGAGCTTCGAACTGCACGCCAGCGAGACCCACATGTCGATCCTGCCGGTGACAGTCAATCGTGCGGTTCAGGCCGCGTTTGCGGTGCGTGGGTCGGGCTAGGCGCCTCCGGTCCGGATCTTGAAATCACCAGTTCCTGTCTTGCCGCGATATCCGCGGTCATCGCGCCAAAGCGCAGGGCGCAGCGAAATATCCCCCCCGGCGCGACGACAACCAGGCGGCCTCTTTCCTTCGCCGCGAGATAACCGTCGGGTTCGGCGGTCGCCGGCAGCACGAGGCCGAGCGCGTCCTGGTCGGCGCCGCGCGTGATCCAGCGAACGGCGTAGTTGAGCTCCGCCGGGCGAAAGCTGACAAAATCCGCGGTCTGGTCCGGATGCACCTGCAAGGCGTGCGCCCAACCTTCGGCGTCTGCCTTGGCTTTCATCGTCAGCACGAGTTCGGGGTCAATCGGCTCGCCTTTGGTCAGCATACGATGCCGCGAAGGATCGGCGACAATGGCGTCACGGTAAGCAAGGTAGCTGTCGCTTGGCGTGAAAAAGGGTGGGAGCACCTGCCGCACGACAATGTCGGCGCGGTCATCAGCGACGCTGTCGACAAGGCGCCCGCCGTCCGCCGGCCTGAAATTGATGTGCGCCAGGTACATCAGCTCCATTGGCGAGTGTTTCAGGTTCTCGATGGCGATGTCGACGGCCACGCTGGTGCCGTCGCGCTGCAGCCGCACGGTTGGCTGTGCCACATAGTCGTGACTGAAGGCGACCGTCTGGCGGCTGCGCCCGGTAACAGCCATGAACGACCCCTCGGCGTTTTCCCCGACTATGAGCTGCACATCTCTGTAAGGCGCATTGGGCAGGTCGCCGTGCAGCGGATGGCGATCGCTCGGGCCCGGGTTTCCCATCGCCGTCGCGCCGCAATGAATGAAGAACGCACCGTAGGACGAGAGATAGTCCCGGGTCGCAATCGGCTCGTCGAACATCGAGCGCATGGTCAGTGAACGGCCGAGGAATGTCGCGTCCCAAATCTGCTGCCCCTGGAACGGCAGCATGACGATCTCCCCCTTTTCGTTGCTGATCCGAAGAGCGGCGACGCCGGATTGGTAGCGAAATGCGGTTGCGACGAGGCCGGCGTATCGCGCAACGATGGTTTCCGACGAGCCAAACTGCTCTGGAACGAGGTCAATGAGAACGTGGTCGGGGTGCATGTTTCAGCCTCTGTCTGCCGCCGGCTGATAGTCGCAGGAAACGTTTGGAAATCAACGGCAGCGCGTCTCACATGGTCTGCCAAAACGGTTGATGATCGAGCGCCTCCGCGCCCTCCCAGCATCGGTGAGAGCTTCGAACTGCGTGGCGGTGAAACCATATGTCGCCGCTGCCGGTCACCGTCGATCGTGCGGTGCAGCCGACGTTGCGCCGAAGCAGCGGGACATCAGCCAGCCGTCCACTGGTTCACAGCGTCTTGCACATACCGCGATTTCCTATCCGCGGGCGGGCGGCAGCTCGAACAGGCTGGCACCGTTCTCCTGGCCGCGCTGGACATAGCCGATGACTCCAAACCATCTTGCGACATCCGGCCCTTGAAGCCAGCTGCGCGAGTGGACGGGAACGTTGCCGGCGAGCGCCTGGATGTGCCTGATATGTCGCTTGCAGAAGCGGACGGTCGCGGCGCGGAAGAAATCCTCCTGCGCGGCGAACAGCGTGTCGGCGGCGTCGCTGTTCTCGTGCCAGGCGATGATCGCCACGGCCTTGTCGCCCTCGACAAGTGCGTGCGCGCGGCCTTCCTTCAAGTTCATCATCAGATTGTCGTACGCGATCTTGCTGTCCTTGCCGGCCGCGACGTATTCGTCCGACATCCGCTTGGACAGACCACGAAAGACGTCCTCCACATCCCCGAGCGTTGCTGCGCGTGCTCTCATTTCTCCTCCTGACGCCCCGACAGGCAGTTTGCCCTAAGGTTGGGGGATCACCAAGCGAATCCAATCCGCCGGCAACCCAATGAGCGCAAAGTCGTTTCAGCTGGCGATGCGTGGTAAAAGTTCCGGAACCATTTTAGCGCAAGCTAATTGAATCGGGTTCTGGGCGTCGGTTCATCGGTTTGAAGTTCGTCCCGCCCCCGATGCCGACTCTGCAAAGAGGATTGCGCCGCACGATGTCCAGGAGGAATGAGACAATGAGCCCCACTGACCCGCGACCAGAGCGACGCTCTCACCCACGCGGGATCGTTCTCAAGGGTGCAACCATCATCACCGATGATGCGAACATCAGTTGCTCGGTCAGAAATCAGCACCATCACGGTGCGGAATTACGGGTCGACCCCGGTCTCACAATTCCCGACCGTTTCGTCCTTCACGTGCCCGCAGATGACACAAGCTATCGTGCCGTGGTGCGATGGAGAAGGAACGAGCGGCTTGGCGTGCAGATTTATTAGCTCGGGAACGTGGAGTGTCAGAATGCCAATTCGACGAAAAGCTGTGGAAGCGGGTATTTTTGAACCATCCGAGTTGGCTTTGCTGGGACGCGTTTTCGAGCACCTTAAACTCGGCCACCAATCGCCCAATGCGCGGGATGCGTTGGCGTCTCGGATCATCGCAAACTACATGGCAGGGGTGTCTGACGAATCCGAGCTGATTTCGCTTTCAAGACAGCCCCTGGGCCGCTAGCGGCAATGTGCCCTGTCGGCGGGCCCAGGGCTTCAGTCTTATTTGCGCGACTGCTGATGTGCCTATGGATTTATCAGAGCGGGATGCCCAAACCCGACGCAGCCCAGCCGCACCGGCCCTTCATTGCCTCCGAAGCTAGCGGCGAAGTCTCGGGTGCGAACATTCCCTGACGGCAATCAACGTGCGACAGGCCAATACCAGGGAGGGGACATGGCTGAGCAAGAGAGCTGGAAGGAACTGTCGAAAGCGGCCGGCAGCGCGAGCGTACCTCGTGCAATCACCGTGATCGGAAACCATATCCGCCTGGTGCCGCTCTGCCTCGAAGATGCCGACGATATCTTCCGGCTAACTCATGCTGGCGAACGCGATGATATCTGGGCCGAGATGAAAGTAGGGCCGTTCGATGGGGTCCAGTCTTTCCGGGCACATGTCAGCGACCTGCTCGACGACCAATCGCGCACGTTCCTGACGCTGCGCACGGCAGCCGCGGGGCCTGTCGGTTGGCTCTGCCTGATGGAGGCGAGGCCGGCGCACAGGGTGATTGAATTGGGCTATGTCCTTTTCGCTCCCTCTCTACAAAGGACCGTCGCAGCCAGCGAGTCGCTCTTCCTCATCATGCGTCACGTCTTCGACGACCTGGGTTATCGCCGCCTGGAATGGACCTGCACCACGGCTAACGCGAAATCCAGGCGGGCAGCCGATCGGCTGGGCTTTGTCTTCGAGGGCATATTGCGCGAAGGCCTCACGCTGAAAGGCCGCCCGTGCGACATCTGCATGTACTCGCTTCTGGCGCGGGAATGGGCGCCCGCCAGCGCCGCGTTCCAGGCTTGGCTGTCCCCTGAGAATTTTGCCGATGGACGTCAGGTGCGATCCTTGGAGGAGGTCAGAGCTTCGTTATGAGCTGGACTCGCCAAATGGCTGCCGAGCCGGCAAAATCTGTCGGCAGATGGTGAATTGGCCGGGGATCATTGGATGAAGATCAATGTGGTCTACGCGCATCCTTTGGCCGACAGCTACCAGGCGTCACTTCACAAGCGCGTCGTCCAGACCCTCAAAGCAAGAGGCGACGAGGTTGTCGATTTCGACCTTTACGAAATGAAGTTCAATCCGGCCATGGATGCTGAAGAGAGATGTGGCCACTTCGATCTTTCTCAAACACCGAAGGATTTGCAGATCTATATCGACACGTTGAGGTGGGCTGAGGCGTGCGTGTTCTGCTTCCCCACGTGGTGGTCAGGCATGCCGGCAATTTTGAAGGGCTATTTCGATCGAGTCTGGCGGCCAGGCGTGGCTTACGATTTGCCGGCAGACGGCGGCACGATCAAGCCAGCACTCCTAAACATTCGCCGCATGGGGGTAGTCACCACATGTGGTTCGCCGTGGTGGTATACAGAAATCTACATGCAAAACCCAGGCAAGAAGGTGCTGCTGCGAGGCCTCAAGACGATGTGCGGCCGCAATGTCAAGCACCTCTATCTGACGCGATATTCCGTCGAGAGCATTTCCAACGAACAGAGGGAGATGTTCGCGCGTAGTGTGGAACGAAGGTTCGAGAAATTCTAAGGGCGGGCTTAGCCGCCCGCGAAACCATCCTAGAGACCCTGTCCAACCCGGTGCGCTGCCTCACGGTGGGGCCTTTTCATTGCCCGGCCGTCGATACGATCGTCGCAACGTACTGCCTCGCTTCAACCCGCTTCAGACAATGGCTGGGGATATTTGGCCACGTCGCCTTGGCGCATTCTTTCTGAGTGATTGCCACAGTTTCGCCGGGCTGCACATTCGCGGCTTGGCTAGTGGTGGATGAGGCAAAGAGCACCGTCTGAGTTACGAGCGCCGCAACGGCGGCGACCTGGATCAGAACGGTGGCGAGGGCGATCTTCTTGAGCATTCGAGCAAACGCGCGACCGCGCCGCCGGTTCCCTCCGGTATTGCCAGTTCACGCCCCTCATCCCCAGCTACGCGCGTTGGCGAGGTTCCAAGGCCGCTTTGGCAAATCGTGAAACAAAAGCCGGGTCGGATCGTTTGCAATCTGCCAGACCCCAATCTGGCGTACTCTAGACCCTCCCGCCGGCTTCGGCCGGCGGGCCTTTTTCGAAGGCTCCCGAATTTCATCGATAGAGCTGCACCTCGTCGCGCAGGAAATTATCGAGCGTTCCCTGGCCGCCACGACCGGTAATGTCGACCAACTCTCCAAAAACGGATCCGCCGGCCGATGCACCGGCAACAGGCTCCGACAGGAAGAAACTTGCAAACGCCTCAACAGGAAGGTTTGTACTGTTGCCGTTCAGATCGTTGCCAGCGGCCTCGAGCGCATTGCAGTTGAGGATTGCCCCGTAGAGCAAACGGCGATCGACGGATGTAACAGGCGGCTGACAGGAACTCGGCGGCGTTCCCACCTCACCGCCTGTCGAAGCGTATCCGACGAGACCGTTCGCAATCTCGTATTTGTAAACCTGGTAACGCGTCGGTTTGCTCGTGTCCCATGACGAAGGGTAGCTCGTCGGACCGAAATTGGTGCTCCAGTACCCGGAAAAGTTCCAGTTACCGTCTCCCATGCGGCCGCCCATATAGGGCGTGGTGGCATCGCGTGGCAGGCCCATGTTGCCCGTGGCGTTGAACGTCAGCTGATTGTACTGCGGGCACTGGTTGCTGTTTCCGTTGCCATTGCCGTTCCCGCCAGTCGATGCGCCTTTCCTGACATTCGACGCGGGACCATACTCGGGCGTGTTGAAGGCGTTGCCGTTCGCTTGGATGCCGAAGCGGACATTGAAGGCGTCCTGAATCGGACCTGTATTCTGGCCAGTCTTTGTGCTGACGTCTTGTGCCGAGTAGCAGCCGAGCGGCTTCGATGTCGCGATCGTCTCGGCAAGCCCTTGGGCACCGTTCCCGACGTTGTTCGGCGGCGCCAGGAAGCCAAAATTGCCAGGGCCGTATGCGGCATTGTTGCCAACCGTGCGAAGTTCGATCAAACGCCGGCGAATTGAGGGGTCAGCTGCTGCTTGTTCCAATGTCACGCCGCCGGCGGAGTTGGTGCCGTTCACCATCTCGAAGGGGTTGCAGATAAAGACCGGCGTGTAGTTACAGACGCTCGATGTGAAGCCAGCCACGGAAACCGCGCCGACATTGAAGCCATTGCTTGCAGTGTTCCCGGTCAGGTAAGACGCCGGGAAAATGGCCGCAAAGCCGACAGGGGTCACTTTCACCTGGATGAATCGGGCGTTTGGCGCGTCTGTCACTTCATCGGTGATGATGTTGGCTGCTGCAATCGGTGAACTGTCCAATGCAGGAAGTGACCGAAGATATGTTCTCGTCACTCCCGCTGAAGACAACGTTTGAGGTATGCCGGCCGTGGAGAATGAATAGCTATTGCTCACCAGTGTCGACAGGGCGCGATCCGCCCTGGTGATCGAATCCGATCGACCATCCAGTTCCGCGGCGGCTGCCAACGCCATCGCGTCGGCGTCCTTCTGTAGATCGTTTTGCAGGTTATTGACCCGGCTCATGTCGATTGCCAGGAGCGAAAATCCGATGATCGCCGGCAGCATCACGCTGACCAGAATCAGCGCCATGCCGTGTTGATCAGTCCAGAATTTGCGTAGAGCATGAAACATCGCAGCGCCGCCCCCACCGGCGACGGTTGGTTGGCCGACGCCGGGTTGGGTCGTCGTTCTTGATGGAAACAAATGCGCCCCGGTCCAGATGCTTGGACGCGTTGGTTATGGTCCCACCGAAACGCCCGACGGTCCAATCACGAGCTTGCGAGCTAGCTAATATACCTGAACCCGCGTCATACCGGCGCGCTCATGGGCAACCAGTTGCAAGATGCAATGGCTGAACGAGCCACTGCGGCAACACCACGAGTTTTGATTTCATTCAGTAAAGTTATGGTGCCCAGAGGCGGGATACAGAAACCTAGCGCAATTATTAGCTTGCGTGATTTCTGGACAGTCCCGCCTCCCACATAATCATTGGGCTTTTCGGAAAAATGTCCAGCCGACAAAATAGCGGTGCACCGCTTCGATAAGCTTGGCGCAGGGGGCACAGCGATTTTTCCGCGATCTCTCCGACTTCCACAGGCGGGGAAAAGTCGGCAAGAAGTGAGTGAAGGCAACAAAAGGATTTGAATTCAGATGACCGGCTTCGCGTCTTGGATAATCTTGCCAACACCGGCCTATGGCAGATCGTGTATCGCCACATTTCCAGGGAAGGAAAGAAAATTAGGATCGGCGGCTTTGTGAAGGCCTACCTCGGCAACGACGACCAATGACCAAGCCCAAGCGGCAACTCGACCTGACCGAAGGGGAAGAGAGAGGGTACAGCGACATGCACGGTCTCTCGACCAATGAGCAAGGCGAGAAAATCCTTGCCGGTCTGACCGTCGAGGAATCGATTTTCGTCGTCGAGCACCGCCGCAGGGATCTCGCCTATCGGCTTGACGACCTAGCTCCCAGGCCGCCTAAGGCTGATCGGCTGCGGCACCAGCAGTTGGCCGACAAGCACGAGCGAGCCCGCGTTCAGGTGTTGGCGGCCGAGCATGAGTTGCGCGCCAACAAACCGACCGTGAACTAGCGCCTTTTCACCTTCGGCGTGATCTCCTCAATCCGCACCTTGTCGCCGATCTCCTTCGCCGTCGCCAGCGCTTTGGCCTTGTCCGTGGTGGTCATCACGGTTCGCCAATGCGGCTTCCCGAAAACGCTCACGACGTGTCGCGTTCCTTCATTCGATGCTTCACTTTAGATTAGCAGGAGCGCATAAAGTTTCCAGCCGGCTGCGATGATCGCGAGCATCCGGTCGGTTAGGCCCGGTGCCCCCGCCCCACCCAACAAAGGTGCCGGGCCGCTCCGTCGAAACCCTCACTGCCAAAAGGCCCGCCGCTCCACTGAGAAGCGACGGGTCCTCGCCCCAGCCCAAATCCGTGGCTCTCTATCTAAGCTATTCTCTTATTAGAGGTAGCTCAACTAAGACTGAAGTCCCTAGTCGGCTAACCGGCCGCAGAGGTTAACACATAAGCCCGCGCCTCTTGCCGAAAGGCGCGGGCCGATCAGGTGGTGCGTATCCCGATCTTCGGCAGGGGAGCGGGTGAGCATCGCCTACCGCAAGCGAGAAACTTTTAGAGGTCGCTAATGTTCCGTCAGCCGCGGCCTTCAACAGGCTGATGGCTGAGATTGAACACCTCGGTAAGACCAGGAATTGACAATCACGAAGCCGCGACCGAGGCATAATGATTCGCTAACCGACTGTCGGAAGCGTACACTTCCCACGTCGCCCGCCTCCAACGGCATACGGGCGCTTGGAAGAGTAGATCACGCTTTCGCCCGATAGGGAGATGCGAGGTGACCTTTCGCGGAACGGCTGACGAGATCCAGTTGGCAACTCTCACTAGAATTCTAGACGACTATTGCGAGCAAGCCGGCATCGAAGGCTCGCATCCGGCGCGCGAGCATTTGGCACGTCGCCTGATCGCCCTTTTCAACGGCGGGATCGACAGTCCAGACGATATCAAGATGGCATTGGATGGCATCACAAAAGATTTGAAACCGGGCGCTATCCAGCCATAGAGTAATGGCCGGTGCGGTTGGGCTCTTTGGGGTGGCGGACCGCACCGGCCACTGCGGGAAAGGTTTGACTGTCCCCCGCGCTGATCAAATTATGGGCATATTAGTAACTGCGCAACTAATCCTATTGGCGGGACCAAGACTGAAGTCCTGCGCTACACAGCCGTAGGGGGCGGCACCGGTCCCGTCCCGTTCCACTGAATGAACGGCGCATCCTTGCCGGTTGCGCGTGTAGATCCTGGTGCCGTCTTCGTCGATGATGATCTGCGACCAGTAGCCGTCGAACTTCGGCGCTACTATGCAGCCTTCAGGTTAATCACCCGCATAACTGCAACCACTGTTCCATTGTTCGTAGCGGCCTCCTTCGTGCTTCCCTTGCCGCAGCTCCATACGTCGCCTTCCTTGGCCGTAAACTGCATATCCCCGGCGGTGACCTGCAGCTCGCCTTCAATGCACGTGCAGACCATGTCGTCGGCCATGACATCCCCCAGCGGGCTGGAACCCTTTGGCTGATAGACGACGTCTTCCATGGCGATTTTCTTGTACCCCTTGATATGGGAGTCTCGTGTTCCCAGTTCGACCAGCCGAACGCCAGGAAAAATCTCTTTGCCATCAGTCGGACCGTAGGCCTTGGCCGCTACCGGAGTCGGCTTTGCGATCAATAGCGGAGCCGCCAACGAGGTGGCGCCAAAGGCGAGAGCATTACGTCGATTCATCTTCATAACATCCTCCCTGAGTTAGTCCGCCCAATCGGGCGAACCTGATATTTTACGCGCCTATGCGGCCAAATAGTCAAAACACAATTGAATTGTATCGCAGGAGCCTCACAGCGCGCATTTTCGCCGGCCGCACTCCTACACACCGGCGAAGCGTCTCCCGCGTCATGACGCCCGTCTGTTGGCCTACTGGCGGCGATATCTTCTCGGACAGTCTCGCGCTCCTCATCAAAGGTATCGGGTTGGCGGAAGGCGCGCCGATGATGGATGAAGATGGCGCGGACTATGATAGCGCGCCGGCCGGACGCTTCAGGGCGCAAAAAGCCCGTCACCTAGGATCAGGTGACGGGCTTGGAAAAATGGCCAGTAGGGACTTTAGCTGGCCAGTGTGGAAACGTGGGATGGGAACATTAGTTGCATCTAAAATGCAAAAAGCCCGCCACCTTTCGGCAGCGGGCGCCTCTCAGCACGCTTCACAATACAGCGTTGGCTGCAGCTAGTTGGCCCCGCCGAACTGTTTGGTCATCTTGCAGAAATTGTCATGCGCTTTGGCAATGGCCTCGTCGCCGCATTCCTTCATCATGCCTGCGCGGTCTTCTTCCTTCATGGCCATCCAGGCGGTCTTGAATTCCGCCTCGGACTTCATGGTCTTCATGCCGGCATCGGTGAAGAACGGCGACATCTTCGCCGGGTCATCGAGCGCGGACGTTCCGGTGCCGCTGCCGGCCAGTGCGGCACCAGTCATCATAGCAAGCGCCATCGCGCCCATCGTGAGCATCTTGAGGTTCGTGGAAATTTCTCCCAATTATGGCTGCCAAAGCGGCAGCTTGTTTCATCAACTTCGCTCCTTGGAAAAGTTTCCCTGCCAACAACGAAAAAAGCCCGCCGGGTGGGACGGCGGGCCTAGATCATGGAGTGCTGGGATCAACCAGCATAGGGTCAACGGGCGGCGGAGGGGGTTGGTTGCGCTGCTAGGCAAAGGCCAAGCGCGAGGCTATCCTCGGTCTTGCATGTTGCTCGCAACGACCACTGCGATAGTGCCGTCTACAATAGCGCCGAAGAAGCCGCCCAAGAAAAGTTGTGACAGCGCTCTGCCCAAATCGAAGGGTCCGAAGAAGGTTACGAATTTGTCTGCCGCTTCGGCAGTGATGACCACGCCAGCAGGAAATCCAACTAAAATTCCCAGAAGCAAACTGACTGCTTTCATCGAACTTCTCTTTATCAGGTCGGTCCAACTTAATTGCATGCTTGAATTCAAAATACGTTAAAGGCGGTATGGCAAATATCGGGCATTTCAAGCGGGCGGCGGCGGCTTCCTGCGCAGATCGTCAAGCTCCCGTTTCATCTCCTGGATGACATCGCGAGGTTCTGTCGGTCGCGCCACGTCCGGTGGTTTCAAGCTCGATTAACGGCTATGGTAGTGTGCAGCGTTTCTGAGGGGCGAAAAATTGGCATTTGTGATTTTCGTCGCAGCCCTTTTTTTGTGGCAGCTCATCCTTCTCTGTGATCGTTACCGAGTGACGAAGAACTGGCTGCTAGTCCCTGCAACTGTTAAACAAGCAGCCGCTCCCTTGTCGTCGCGTATTCTATTAAAGGCCATAAGTTCAAGAGCCGCGCGATGAATTGGTTCTTGGTCAGCACCGAAGCTGCAGTCGGCGCACAGGTCACCGTGCTTGTTGACCCGAAGAGGCCAGAAACCTGCGCATTGTATGAATTAGCCGCCCCGCAGCACACGCCAGATATCTGACCAGTAGGCGGTAACGAGGGACGCCAGTGCAGCCGCCGCCATGCCGGTAACACCCAGGGCGCCAAGGCGTTCTGCACTTCACCCAGTACAAAGGCCGGAACAAAAAGCCGATCTCGCTCGAAATTCCGATCCACCCCAGGCTGCAGCTCACTATCGACAACAGCCCGTGCGGGGATCTCACGTTCCTGATGACCGAGTTCAACCGGGGCTTCACCTCCAATGGTTTCGGCAACTGGTTCCGCAAACGGTGCGACGAGGCCGAACTACCGCAATGCAGCGCGCACGGGCTTCGAAAGGCAGCATCGAGCCGCATGGCCGATCGCGGCGCAACCGAGCACCAAATCATGTCGATGACGGGCCACCAGACTTCGAAGGAAGTCATACGGTACACGAAAGCGGCAAGGCAAGAGGTGATCGCCAAGAGTGCGGTGAACCTGCTTGCCGATAGGGAAGATGCAGAGGAAACCGAGAACAAAAGTGTCCAGAAAAACGGGGTGGTGTAAGTCGGCTGGACAAAACGGGGCGAAAAGCCGCGAAAATTCAATGCCCTTCAAGGGTTAGTGGTGCCCAGAGGCGGATTCCATCCGGTAATATAAGCCATTGTTTTATAATAGTTTATTCTCAAGCGAACCATCAGGTACCCCTCAAATACCCTCACGATATTTCCGCGAAAGGTTGATCCGTCAACAACCAGTGGTGGGCGACAGCTTTGTAATCTGCCGCCTAAGGCGATGTGAGGCGGTTCAGGCACTGGCAGCAGGTTTAAGCGCACATCGTGAAGGTATCGCTAGTCCATCCGCTCCTGCGCGTCACCGCGATAGCCCGGCCTTGCGCAACCCTTCGAGCAGGGGGTTAATCCCTTCGGGATTGGCGTAGGGAAGGAAGCCGATCAGCTCCTGCAGCGTGATATCAGGTCTGATTTCGCGCGCGGCATTGACCGCCTGCACGGCGAGCGATTGCTGCCCAAGGTGAGCATAGGCCGCGGCCAGCATTAGCCAGGCAGAATGGTCCTTCTGCAGCAAGCGCTCCAAAGATTCCACCGCTTCGTCGTATCGCCTGAGATCGAGCAGAATTCCCCCGCGAAGTCTCCAGAACCATGCCGGTGAATAAGGGCTTTTGGCTAGTTCGTTTTCGATTGCGGTAAGAGCTTCGTCCAGCCGCCCCGCAAACCGCAGCCAATGGGCTCGGTCGGCGCGAACCTGAGAATCCACCGGATTGAGGGACATGGCGCGGTCGAAGTGCATACCAGCGCGCTCGTGCCGGCGCGCCCACAACATGATTATGCCGTTGGCGTGGTGGACGGTGGGATCACCATTGTCCAGTTCCAAGGCTCGTTGCCCGACAAGGGAAGCCTCACGGAGCGTTTCCGGCTTGGCGTCAAACCAATATTGTCCAAGCAAGGCAATCGCCAGCCAGGCCTGAGCCTGGACGAACTGCGGGTCAATCTCGACCGCCTTGGCAAAGAGCGGAACGGCCTGCGACTCGAGATTGGCGTCCGCCAACTCCCGACCCTGCAGGAAGAAATCATAAGCCGTCCAACTCGATGTCGGGCGCTTGCGCGCCTGAAAGGCGGCTGAAGCGATCATTCGCCCCTCGAGCGACATCACGATGGCGGCGACCACCTTGTCTTGAAGGACGAAAACATCACGAGACTCGCCGTCGTATCTCTCGGCCCAAACGTGGTTGCCGGTCTTGGCATCGATCAGTTGCGCGGTGATGCGAATGTGGTCGCCCAGCCTTCGGACACTGCCTTCCACCACATAATTCGCGCCGAGGTTCCGGGCCGCCTGGACGGCGTTCACCTCCTTGCTGGCGAGGTGGAACGAAGCATGACGCGCCATGACCATGAGATTTCTGAACCGAGACAATTCGGTGATGATGTCCTCGGTAATGCCGTCCGAGAGATATTGCTCGCTGACATCGCCGCTTAGATTGTCGAACGGCAGGACGACGATAGAAGGCTTAACGGCAGAGCCCATTTCAACGCGTTCGGCAGCCTGTTTGGGATTTACGCCGACGCGGTACGCCCGAATTGGTCGGGCTATGTTCTTCAGTTCGACCTCTCCAAGATCGGTAAAATAGGCTGCGACCTTGCCGTTCGATTCTTCAAAAACCTTTCCCGATATGCAAATCCCGCCGGGTTCGGCCAGGGCTTCCAGGCGAGCAGCGACATTAACTCCGTCGCCGTAGAGGTCCAAACCTTCGCCGATTACATCTCCAAGGTTGATCCCGATACGCAGCAGAATGCGGCGTTCGGGAGAGACGGTTTCATTGGCGCCGGCCATTTTCGATTGCAGTTCCACCGCCGCCTCGACAGCGCTCACGGCACTGGAGAATTCCAAGAGCACGCCGTCGCCCATGACCTTAACGATGCGCCCGCCGTAGTGCTGGACAAGCGGCTGCAAGATCTGTGAGCGCCGTTGCTTCAAGGCCAACAGCGTGCCGGCTTCGTCAGCCTCCATCAAGCGGCTGTAGCCGACGACGTCCGCCAGCGCTATCGCGGCTAGCCGGCGCTTGACGCGCTCATCAGCCATCCCATTGATCGCCTTTTGCAAGCAGGTCTGACCGGACTGTAGGTATGTCTCGCGGGCAAGTCCACGGCGTGAACGTATACTCTAACGTCTATCTGGTTAGGTCACTGTCACAGAAATCCATCCGAGGGCTGTCGGTGGTTCGAAGCCTATCAAGGGAACCGAACTAAAGAATTTAGGTCCTTGATAAGGAAGGCAAAAATCCTTCAAAATCAAAGTTTAGTCGAACTTGAGCCAAGTGATACGAAATACCCTCATGAGTCAAAATACCCTCAAAAATACCATCAAGACGACTTGCTGGCCTACAACCTGAAGCAAGCGATTAGAAAAAGATTAGCTAAATCAATGGTTTGCGCGCGCAAAAATACAACCAAGGGTTGCTGGTGCCCAGAGGCGGATTGCGCTCGAAGCCTGCCCCACGATTGATTCTTATAGGAAATTTGAGGCGGCGTCGAAGAATTGTAACACAGTGACGTGACACACAAACCTTCGCCACGGTCAGCAAGGCGCGTGATGCCATGCTTTCGGGGCAGGGGCTTTGACAAGTGACACTCACCTGGGTGGTGGGCCACGCCGACAGCGAGCGGGCCAAGAGCCTAGACCTAAGCCAGCACGGTTACCCCGGGGATGGACCCGGAGAAGGCAAAGCGGGCACTTGTGGAGGCCGTGAAACTCCCTGTTGCCACCTAACATACCTAATGATATCGACCCGATTAGACCGAGAATCATTATTGAGCAATCGCGTTCAAAAGAAAAGATTTGTTGGCCTCATCCGTGTCGCTGCTAAGCGTAGTCCCGTCTGCCAGAAACCAAAGCCGAAAAGCATGGCACGGTCCTTCACTACTATCTATTCGAACGGGCTTTGGAAAATCTGAATTTTTGAATATTTCAAAGAATTTTTGTGTCAGCTTATCGCATTGTTTTACGGCAATGCCTGGTATTGAACGGCTTTTGTCGAATGCATAGACTAGTTGTACGCTCTCTGGAAGAAACTGTCCGATAAAATAGGGTCTCTCCCGACTGTTGTAGGCTTGATGATTTCCTGCATCCGAGTCTGTAATAATTGCAATGCGCTCTTTGTTTCGAATGAAGCCCTTCTCTCGCAGCAACGAAATCAGCAGTAGCCACCCAAAGTTCTCTGGGAACTCAACCTTGCCTCGAAATTCGAAAATACCCATCGGATAGATTTTCACACTGGTTGCCGTTCGTTGGCACTCAACGAAGCAGGCCAATGACATTTCTTCACCATTTACAGTTTTGGTTCCAGTATCGATAGCAAAAACATTGTCATATATTGCCATCGCTTGGAGTTGATCGATAAATGATCGATCTACACCGGTAGGGATGCTCAGTAATTTCTTCTCGCCTTTGTTCGAGTCACGCAATTCTTCGGTAAAGCTATTAATTGGTATCTTGATGTGTCCAGATTCAATTAACGATACTGTACCGTCAGGATGGAAAGCTACTCCGTCTATTGCCGCTGGCTCGTCGAATTTGAAACGCGAGCTTCTATAAGTTGGCAATCTACCGCCGCAGCATTGGTTCCTGCGTTTTCCACTCCCACACCCGCACAACTTTCGCCCTGCGCTTGCAACCATGACGACCCATCCCAGATGAGGTTCGTTCAGCACATAAGGTCGAGCGCATCTTATTGAAAGGGCTTATCTAATTGTTCCCAAAATCAAAATGGGAATGATGGTGCCCAGAGGCGGAATCCAAGCCAAGAAAATCTAGCTTTGTTTTCAAACGCTTGGAACTCGCACAGCGACAGCACTAACCAACAAAAATACCAACAAAATATTTCTGTGGATTGGTTCGGTTCCCGAATATTGCCTCACTCAACGCAACCGCACATACACTTCAACTCGGAAACCGATCGCCGTGCTACTAGATTTTGGCCTAGACTAGATCACCACCCGATGGGGTGTGGGGATCGATCCGAAGGTCCTCCGGTACGGCCATTCTCCCGATGGGAAATTCCTTTGCTGTCCAGTCGATCGTATTCAGTTATGACCTCTGTGCCCCTTGACATGGCAGAGCGGGATTCAATCCGATTTCTTGCGATAGAAAGATCAATAACTTTCCATCATGAGCAAATTCCAGTGCAAAAACCAGAGCAGGAACGAGGCTGATGCAGAACCAGCGTCGGCCGCGATGCGTTATTTCTGCCGCAACATCATCCCAGAACCTCAGCGTTGGCAAAATCACGATGTGGAGAACCAACCATATCGAATAGGTAGCGTCCGGGCTCCAGAATTCGCCATCGGTCATTTTCCCGTGTGCAAGTTCATGGCGTATCGGGGGTCCGCCGCGAAAGTTGAACAAGAGATCTATCTCGTCAATCAGAGCGGCAGGCATGATCTGCAAAAGCGGTTCCCGGAACTCGCCTAGCAGGCGGCTGAGCATTGCCTCTTCCCGGGTGCCATCCTGATTGATGCGATTGGTTTCGACACCCGACGAACTGAGCTCGACTTTGTACGTTAGGTGGCGAAGCACAGGGCTTGGGCCATTCGCAGGATGCGCTCTTGCGGGATATTTTGTCGCTCCCGGTTTGGCGGGGAGTGTTGATTAATATCGCCGATCCAGATTGCGAGGCGGACGGCGCCGATGGCGTCGCTGAACGTCAGGCTGGTTTTTCGGTACCACGCTGCGGCGTATGGGGTGGTAGTGCCGGTGAGCAGATCGCAGGCCCATAGCGATATGAAGCTGTAGAGCCCGAGCAATGCCGGGGTGGTTCGTGCAATGGCCTTGTCGGACTATTGCCGCTGGGTCTCAACGCCAAGATGGGCACGGGTCTCAGCGAACGTGACCTCGATCTGCCAGCGCCGGACGAACAGGGCGATGATTTCGGCGGGCTCGAGGGGATGTCCGTGCTGAAGAAGGCTTGAGGGGCGCGTTTGCCATCGGGATCCCGGACCAGCACCCAGCGGATCGGCATTACCGGGGTACCGGGCCTGTACCACAAGGCGGTATCAGACGTGATCTCGAGCGTCTTGCCTTCGACATGGCCATACCAGGCGGACACGATGATCCTGGCCCAGGTCGTGGCGGGGTTGGACAGGAGTGTCTTGAGCTTTGGTAGCGCTGGACCTTTTTGCGCTGGCCGACCGACGGTGCGCGTGGTCCGCTTTGACGGCGGCGCAAACAGGCTGGCATCCAGTCGCAGCCGGCTGATGAGCGTTGCCCTGGCAGTGATGGCATGGGCCAGTTCATGGACGGCAAAGCTGCTGTCGCCCACGAAGATGATGCGGCGCCCCGGCAGCCAGCGACAGAGTTGCAGTGCGCCCTGCCGCGCCCAGTCGGTCAGCAGCTTGTGGCGCCGCCCGCGTTGATGGTCGGATCGCTCGGACGGAGCAAGCAGGGTCAAGACCGGCAAGGCCTTTACCAGGCTTGTCCATGGCACCGGGGTTAGCACCATGAAGCTCAACCAGCGCAGGCCACTGGCTTTGACGAAATGGCCATGGCTGGAGCGCACTGGATCCCGGTAGATGCCCCGTGCGCTGATCCGGCGTCCCCATCGTCGTTCGATGGTGTCGTCCATGCCAATGACGATGAGGCCATCTGGCACGAGCCGTTCGACCACAAGGCCCAGCAATCGCCTGGCAATGCTGCGGGGGCTCCAGCAGGCTCGGTTGAGGATCTGGTGGTAGCTTGCAAAGTTGGCGGCCTCGGCCCGGCCGGTCATGCGTAGGCAGGAACTGACGGTCCGCTTGCCCGGCGCCAGCAAAGCTCCCATGATCAGAACAAGGACATGTTCCCAACTGGGCGCTGTGAAGCAGGTGCGCAACGCTTGAAGCCACTGGCGCAGGATCTGGGGAACGGCATCGCCGACAGCGGCGCTGGGATGGTGCAGCATCCCATGCTTCGAATCCCGGCCAGCACATGTTGGCAATGACCGTGCGGCGAAGTGAATCAGGCCTGCCCGGGCCCGCGGCAGCTATGACTGCACAATGGAAAAGGACGACGTGGCCCTGGCATCGAAGCGTTCGACGAGGCCAATGGTGGCGGCGTTGGCTGCTACCAGGACAAAGGTGCCTACCACCTGTACCTGCTGGCAACCGAGGCGCCGATCGCCCGTCTCAAGCCGACCGGCAGAGGCGATGAGGTCAGCATCGCCTACTGGTCACACCGCCGAAAATGGGAAGACATCGACGATATGGGCGGCTGTGTCCTGCCCCTCGATCAGGCGCTCAGCCACATCGCAACCAACAGCCTTTTCTGGAGCTGGACCTGACCAGAACGTACAAAGCCGAGCTGAGGATGTGGGTTAGATTAGGCGCAGGGCGAGGAACTTTACTTTATCGCGACGGCTAGAGCGTCCGACCCGGATGGGTTTGCGGCGTTGGCCGCAACATACGCGGCATCGGCTTCGCCGAAAGTGGTTCAATAACCAGACTAAAGTGAGCAACAGATATTCGAATTAGCCGCAATCGCAAATCGGCAAAGGAATTCTGGCCTTCTAGGTCCGGTTGGTGTCGTCGGATTTCCATTGTTCCATCATCATCGTCATCCACGGCCCGAATTCTTGCCAGTTCTCGCGATCCCACGCTGTCAACGTGTGCATTATTGCGGAGCGACCTTCGCCGGCAGAACAGTTGGCCGTCTCGCACCCTTGTTAGGACTGCGGAGATAAAATGGCCCAAGGTGTAATAGTCAGCATCCGAAATTCGCATTGCGGGCTACCGTCTGGCCAACAAGAACAGGACGGTAAAAATCAAGCCGCCAATCAACCCCAGCACGCCAAAGAGGAACGCTGCCAGCGCTGTCACCAAAAGGCCTATGCCTATCCCCCCCAATGCGGATTGATGCAAGGCCGGCGGCGACCAAAACCGCCACGACATAGCCAAACCAATGGCCGAAACCAACGCCGCTGTACAGCCAGACTGCTACTGCAACGACCGCAACAATACCGGCAAGGCCAACTCCCATGAGAAGCCGCTCGATCAATCGATCCGTGGCAGCCGCGTCTAACCGTTCCCAAGGTGACTGCTGGTTTGCGCTCATGTCGCCCTCCCATATGCCCATCGATCATCCAAGCACAAACGGCCCCAATCCTCAATTGCACGACTGGATGGGCTTGGTGGGGATGGTACCTCGCACCCAGCGCCGTCGCGACTTTTCAACGATCACGTAGCCGATAGCCGGGAGAAACGTCTTAGGAACAATCGTGCCTCGACATATTGGCTAAACATGTTGCTGGGATCGTGCCAAATCGCCCACGCATCATCCGACACCCTTTCCCAAACCCGCGCGGATTAAATACCGCCCACGGCGACAATCGGAAGTGATTGTGCTGCCTGAACGGTTGATTAGTAGATTGGTTAGTTGGTCACTAAGCGAAAATCGCCAAACCCCATGGTTCCCGGCCTTTTTTAGGGATTGACTGGCGGGGGAAGCGTCTTTCGATTTCTCGCCATGCCGTTGAAAAAATTGAGCTTTCTACTTGTTATGCACCATGTATTGGTAGCCTGCCAGACAAATCGATCCCACATTTTAGGAATATCGCCGACGTGCTCCAGTCCGACATCGGACGGTCGGCCCGCAGGCATGGACAATCGGCCCTCGACTACTTATGCACCCGAACGGTATCAGACGGCGTTAGAATGTTCTCACTAAAAGCGCCTGAACCCGTTCGGGATCAATATGAGCTATGATACCGTTCGGGAGCGAATCTTCTTGAAAGTCTGAAGAAGCAAGGCTATGTTCCCGCTCGGGAGCAAAGCATGGCCAAAAGAATGCAATTTACGGGCGCTGGCAGCGCGACAGACATCGCAAAGCTGCTTGCGCAGGCGGGTCCTGCCCAGAATCTGACGAAGCTTCTCACGGATCTCAAATCGTCTGACGATACCTTTAGAAACGCCACTCGGGCCCTGTCGCGCCACAATGCCACGATCAAGAACTCTTTGCAGGCGGGAGAGATCGCTAAGGCGCTTTCCCAGATTCCCTCTTCTCAAGACCTGGCGAAACACATCGCACACATCAATGCTTCCAGTGAAGCGCTCGAAGCGGCCAGCAAGGACTTGTTGCATCGTAATGAGACGATCAGGAAATCAGTCAATGCGACGGGGACCGTCGAGGCACTTTCCCGCGTCAACGCTCTGGGGGACCTGACCAAACAACTGACCGGCGCAATACCGCAGGTCAACCTGAAGCTTCCTGGTGTTTCACAACTCATCACGGTTGCCCTGCCCAGAACGCTTCCCGACGCTTATCTGCTGCGCGGCAGCGAGACTAACGACGAGGACGAGGACGCCGGCGCGGCCTCACCGCGCCATAGCGGGACGGATACCTTAGGACTGGAGATCGTCTCTGCCTCAGATATTGGGCGGCTAGTCCGGCGCGCCCGCGAGGCCCGACATCTCTCGCAGCAAAGTTTCGCTGACCTTGCTGGAGTGGGGCGCAGGTTTTTATCCGAACTGGAAAACGGCAAACCCACACTTGAATTGGGTAAGGTCCTGAAGGTCGCGCAAGCAGCCGGCATATCGCTGCTTGCTCAGGTGCGCTGATACAATGGAGGTGCTTGCCCTTGATGTGCGGTTGGACGGTTTCGTCGATCCGATCGGCGCCCTCGTGCGTGACGAAAACGGCTCAGTCGCCTTCGTCTACAAGGCAGACTACCTTCGAAGATCAGATGCGACCGCCTTATCGCTATCCCTTCCGCTTGCCGAAGAACCTTACCGTGACGTTATAGCGCGAGCATTCTTCGACAACCTTCTGCAGGAGCGCAACGGCGTGCTCACCGACGTGCTGGCACGAGAAGGCCTGACCCGCGATGACATAGCTGGCCTGCTATATCACCTTGGAAAAGACTGTGCCGGAGCACTTTCCGTTCTTCCGTCAGGATCGCCGCCGACAAAAGTCCCGGGCGACTACGAAAGCGACTATGTACCCATTCCGCAGGATCGCATGATCGCGATCGTCGAAGCACTCCATCAGCGCAAACGCCTGCCGGACGGAACTGAAGATCCGTCCCCTTTGGCAGGCGTGCAAAGCAAGATAGCCCTGACTGTTCTGCCGGACGGTAGGTTTGCCGAGCCGAAGCGGGGATCGGGGGGCCCGACGACACACATCCTGAAAGTGCCCGATCGCGATCATCAGCAGGATGCCCGGTATGAGGCCGAGGCGATGAGGCTTTCCGGGGCGCTGGGGTTCGACACGGCCGAAGTCTCTGTAGTGCCGATTGGCGGGATCGAGACCCTACTCGTGACCCGCTTCGACCGAGGCAGAGACCGACAGAACAGGATCGTGCGTCTTCATCAGGAGGATTTCGCGCAGGCCCTCGGTTTGCCGGTCTCGATGAAGTACGAAAGGCGTGGCAAGGCAGGCCGGCGCTTCGACGTTTCGGGCATCCGCAGGATACTTGAGGCGACGGTCGATCCCGCCCAGGCGAAGGAAACCTTCATCAGGGCCACGATATTTGATCTCCTGATAGGCAATAACGATGGACATGCAAAAAACTTCGCCCTGCTCTATGAACCTGGAGGCAGAATCCACTTTGCGCCGCGTTACGATATCTTGCCGACCAGGCTCGACGACACTCTGACCGACGAGCTCGCTTACAGGATCGGTGAGGCGGAAACGCTCGATGAAGTTACCCCAGAACAGCTTAATGCGTTTCTCCTGGCGCTGGGAATAGAAAGTGCTGCGGCACGCAAACGCATGCACCAGCGTTATCCGTCCGAGATTGCATTAGGCCTCGCGGACTGTCTCGGTGCTCTTGAAAAGCGTCAGGTGAAGAGTTTGGCGGACTTGATCGCTACCAACATGCGCATGCTTCTCGGTGCGATGCGGTTGGAAATACCCCAAGCGGCCAGGGACCGAGACGCGTTCATTGGCCTAGCTGGCGGATGGCTGATGAGTTGAATCTATCGATGGAGACATGCCTCCATGTCTGGCGGAACGCGAGGATTGTACCAACAACGACGGGTTACGTTTTCCGGGACTGGTATCAGATTATTCGACACGTATGCAGAAACTATGTCGGCGGAGAGTGATACCAAGTCGGCGTTGTCGTGCTGCTCGTCGGATGCAGTCATCGTGCTTTCATTTTCCATTAACGTCCCGTTTGTGCCGTTTGTGGGGCTATATTGCCGAGAGGGTTTTTGCAAGAACCGCGGTTTGGATGAACCCATTTGGCCCGCTTCGCGCCTATAATCGGCCGTTACCAAGTCTTTCTCTGACTTTCGAAAGCCGCCATTCATCGCAAACGGATCGAAGGCCTAAAAGGGCGGCAAGCGGCTCCTTGGCCGAGATGGTCGCGAGCCGGTTCGCCCGTGGCGTACACGCTTGCCGAGGTGCGGGCACTCACGCCGGTCCGCGACAGCGTCGAAAAGCGAGCGCCCCGGCCTGACCTTCGGGACGTCTTTCTCTGCCATGCGTGGGACGACCGGAGAGGGGCCGCCACGGAACTGCACGATCTGCTCGAGTTGCGCGGTGTCTCGGTCTGGTTCAGCGAGAAGGACGTCGCCCTCGGCACGCGGTTGCTCCGCGAAATCGACAAGGGCGACGAAGTCGCGAGTCGGGATCGTGCTGGTGACCCCTGCGCTGCTGCGCCGCCTCCAAGGAGAGGGCATCGCCGACAAAGAATTATCGGCACTCCTAGCGCGTGACCTGCTCGTCCCCATTGTGCACGACACGACGTACGAAGCTCTCCGCGAAGTCAGCCCCCTGCTCGGTTCGCGAAGCGGGCTGAGTACTGCAGAAAATCTGATGGCAGACGTCGCGGCCAAGCTCGCCGAGCTGGTCGCCCTGTAGCTCTATTACCGGGGTGGCCGGCCCCACGTCGCACAAGCGGTCCGGGCGCCGGCGTGGTGTCAGCCGCCGGGCCGCCGCGCCAGTGTACTTCTACCCCCATTGCTACGACCGCTGCTACCATTTCGACCCCGTTAACACGGGTTTGCATCGGGCGATCCG